>NZ_JBYQGQ010000003.1:0-183897 GCF_058200215.1 Streptococcus sp. SCPM-O-B-15304 (M98)
TGTGCTTGCTGATGTGCTTGCACTTGTTGAAGCTGACGTGCTTGCTGATGTGCTTGCGCTTGTTGAAGCTGATGTGCTAGCTGATGTACTTGCACTTGTTGAAGCCGATGTGCTTGCTGATGTGCTTGCACTTGTTGAAGCTGACGTGCTTGCACTTGTTGAAGCTGATGTGCTTGCACTTGTTGAAGCTGACGTGCTTGCTGATGTGCTTGCACTTGTTGAAGCTGATGTGCTTGCTGATGTGCTTGCGCTTGTTGAAGCTGATGTGCTTGCACTTGTTGAAGCTGACGTGCTTGCTGATGTGCTTGCGCTTGTTGAAGCTGATGTGCTTGCTGATGTGCTTGCACTTGTTGAAGCTGATGTGCTTGCTGATGTACTTGCACTTGTTGAAGCTGATGTGCTTGCACTTGTTGAAGCTGACGTGCTTGCTGATGTGCTTGCGCTTGTTGAAGCTGATGTGCTTGCGCTTGTTGACGCTGACGTGCTTGCTGATGTGCTTGCGCTTGTTGAAGCTGATGTGCTTGCACTTGTTGAAGCTGACGTGCTTGCTGATGTGCTTGCACTTGTTGAAGCTGACGTACTTGCGCTTGTTGAAGCTGACGTGCTTGCTGATGTACTTGCACTTGTTGTGGCTGACTCAGATGCTGATGTGCTCGCTGATGTGCTCGCTGATGTACTTGCGCTTGTTGATGCTGATTCAGATTGTGAAGACGATTGGCTTGTATTTGAATCCTCTTCAACAATTAAATTGAAAAAATTGGTAAAGTTTGGATCATCGCTTCTACCGGCATACGGACTAAATGTAAAGGAGGTATCTCCCCCAGATTGGATTATTGGAACGGTCCACGACGAGTTGAAACTTTGACCTAGCTTGGCCTGCCTCCCCATTAGCATGCCACCATTTCCCCAACTATAACCACTACCTTGTGTTGTTGTTGTAGAAGTATTATACTTCGTAACGACTTTACCACTCGAGTTTGTTATATAATTTTCTACATCAGATGGAGCACCAAAACCACTACCCAAAGTAAACATGGTTTGTCTAGATGTTCCAGTGTTATACAAAGGATACCCATCAGGTAAATTTGTAGGTTTTTCAACTGTTGAAGTTGTTGCAGGATTATCAAAAGTAATAGTATAGACAAAAGTCATTTTAGACCCATCATTTGTCACAGTCAACTTATAATAGATTGGAATATTATAAGTTGGAACTGTCCCTTTACCTGTGTACACTTTTGTATCGCCTACTGCAATGTCTAAGCTTGCACTTATAGCAGGACTGCCATTAACAGTTGTGTTGCCCGAAAAACCTGCAGTAGTCAAGGCTGACATTAACTCATCAACTGCACTTCCGAGTTGTTCCCGTTGTTGAGCATATTGTTCCAAAGTTGCATTTGATTTCAGTAAGCGATCACTATTAGAAATTTCAAACTGAATTTTTGCAATAGCAGCATCCAAAGAAGCCTTGTGCCCCAAGTTTGTTACTTTTGATGAATAATTTCCTGCAAGATTTGCAAGTATTTCTGCTTCTGATAAGTTTTGATCCAAAAGAACTTTAGCAGGTGATGACGAACCTTGACTAGTTGTTTCTCCTTCTTTCAAATCTTGATTAGAAGTACTTTGAGAAACAAAAGCTGCTATAGAATCACGAGCTAAAGTAGCCTTACTCACTGCCACGGTCAAATCGCTATTTGAATCTGCTAAAGCTTTTTCAATTTCTAATATAGCCGAATTTACCTTAGTGATAGCTGAATCAGCATCTGGCAAATCTACTGTTTTTGCAAGATATTCACCCATTTCAGCTGAAAGTTTAGCAAGTTTCTTACGATCTTCTTCTAACTTCTTAGCAGTTGCTTCTGTAGCAGCAGTTGTGGCTACAAGATCCGTTGCAGACGCTGAGAAGTTGGTAGTTGAATCTGCAACTTTCTCTACTTTAGAAATTTGGTTAGCAAAGGTTACCTTACCCTCTAAAGTTGTCGATACAGTTTCTGATGATTCACCTACTTTATCAGTTAGCGAGCTTGTTTCTTTGCCAGCTTCGGTTACAGTTTCTTTCGTAGCTGTTTGTGATCCTGCTACAGTTGATGAAGCAGAGATACTTGTTGAAGCAGACTCAGATGCGCTTGTACTTGCTGATTTAGAGGCACTTGTACTAGCAGATGCTGAAGCAGAGGTACTTGTACTAGCAGATGCTGAAGCAGAGGTACTTGCAGACTCAGACGCTGATGTGCTTGCTGACTGACTAACACTTGTACTAGCAGATGCTGAAACTGAAGCGCTTACTGATTCTGACGAAGATTCACTCACACTTAATGACTTAGAAGTTAAATCTGAAGTTGGTGTTTCTTGATCACCTTGCTCAACTGTTCCCAAGGTAGTTTGATCTGCATTAGCAAGAACTTCCTTACCTTCAACTACTTTTTCGACAGCAGTCTGTTCATTAGCATGAACATGAGATTGAGTCGCAATCCCTCCACCTATGACAGTCCCTGCAGCAGCTATCCCCTTGAGGATATCAAGCCCAGTTAGGGAAGATGAAGCACGATCTTCAACGACTTCTGTTGTAACTTGAGCTGTATCAATACCCCCACGAAGAACCTTGAACAAACCAAAAAGAGAGGTAGATGCTCGAAGCCAGTGTTTCCCTGACTTAATCAATTTATACCTTGTTACTCGGTCTGTTTCTCTATATCGTCCTTCCTGACGTCTAAAAAACATTTTTTTATCTCCTGTTGAATATCAGGATAATTTATTGAGATAAGACTCCAAAGTTCTTCAAGCTCTTCTTGAACTGTTTTTGTTGATTTCAAAACCATATCTTGTTTTTTCTTGCCATTCTTACGGATATAACAAAATTGATAAATTTCTTTCGAAAACAATGATTTATTAATCTTCGTTTCTACAAGATAAAGATGGTCTACATCTCTTAGATCTAAAGCTTGCGTTCCTTTATAGTAGGTGATGAGGTGGTTTTTATAGAGAATTACTTTTAGATTTTCATCATAAAATTCTGCTAAACCAGCCATATTTTCAACGTTTCCTTGCAATTCTGGATAGGCTTGATAAATTTCTTCCAGAGAAGCAATCGTTTTTTTTCGAATAAGAAAGGCACTTACTACTAAAAACACTCCTGTTCCTCCAAAGAAAATCACCCCAATGATAAATATCCAGCCATCATTGGCATGTTCAGTCGTACTTAAATAAAGATTGCTATTCATATTTTGATAAAGAACTGATGATGGTTCAAGGATAGACTTTAAAAAACCTGATAAATCGACAATACGATTATTTCTTGACTTATTCTTTTTGGTAGCAAGTGGTTGTAGTTGAGTTCCAATTATAGTTGCTGGATGATCGTAAAGCGTTCTAGCCTCTGCTTGCTCCATGATACTCTTAATTGTGGCATCATTCTCGCTAGCTTCAATCACTGCATATTTCCCATCTCCGTCCTTACTATATTGGACAAGATAAAGTACACTTCCGCCTTCAACTTCCCCTACCACTTCTGGATAGATATCATAAACCGGCATTCGTACTTCAACTCCTGAATAACTATCACTGGCAAATTCTTTTGTGGGATTTTTATGCTTACTCCCCAAAAATCCCATCAATCCTGCCAAAGCCAAGAAAATCAGCGCAATGACTAGGGCAGAAATAAATCCTTTATTTCTTTTTTCCTTAAACATAAGCGTCTCCTTTAGTTTGAACATTAAATTATATCAAAATTGTTCAGTTTTTAAAATACATTTTTAGATTGTTAATTTCCTATCTAAAAAGAGTTTGAGAAAATCCCAAACTCTACTATTTCTGATATTATTGTCTAGCTATCTTTTCATCTTCCTCTAGTTGCTTAACCAATTGATTAACGCTATCAAATTTTACCATATCACGGATACGGTCCAACCAGGAAACGATGACAGTTTCGCCATAGATATCCTCAGAAAAATCAAAGATATGAACTTCAAAACGCTCTTCTTCGCCATCAAAGGTTTCATTTTTACCTAGACTCGCCATACCACGATAGACTTTTCTTTGAATTTCAACGTCAACGGCATAAACACCATCAGCTGGCATATATGTCCGATCCAAGTTGACTAGATTAGCTGTCGGGAAGCCAATAGTTCGACCTCGAGCATTTCCGTGAACCACTACACCTCTCGTTGGTAAAGGAAATCCCAAAAGTTTGCCTGCTTCTTTTACATCTCCTTCTAGAATGGCTTGGCGGATACGCGTTGAACTAATTTTCCCCTTTTCATCCTCAACTGGTGGAACAATAACCACTTCACCATGGAAGAGTTCTTTTAAATCCTCAGCTGTTTTTCTATCTGAACCAAGAGTATAGTCAAAACCAACTACAATAGTATCTGCCTTTGCTTCCTTGACATAGGTCTCAATGAATTCTTGGGCAGTCATATTTGCTACTCGACTAGTAAAATCCATCAAATACAAACTCTCAACTCCAGCTCTCTTCAATCTACGTTCACGTTCACTAGCATACAAAATATGCAATAAGTGTTCAGGTGAGTATTGATTCAGAGTTAGTTTTGGTGATTCGTTAAAAGTTACTAGAGCTACTCCCTGGCGCTTTTCAGCAGCAATGTTAGAAGCTATTTCAAATAATTTTTGATGTCCAAGATGAACTCCATCAAAATAACCAAGTACAAGGACGTTTGGTCCTGGTGTTGCAATATCTTTTTCTGTTTTAATAGGTACTGTAATAATCATAGTATTTATTATACCAAAAAAATGGCGCTTTCAAAACAATTTAGACTGAATTCAGCATATAAAACTTAGATCAAACTTTCTCTGACTTCATTTCGCAACATTTCTAGACTTTCGATCCCGTACTTATCCATGACTTTTGGTAGATTTTCGATAATATCTGGACAAGCATATGGATTGGTAAAGTTTGCTGTACCGACTCCGATAGCTGATGCACCAGCCAGATACATTTCTAAGGCAGTTTCAGCAGAATCCACTCCTCCCATACCAATGATTGGAAGCTTAGTTGTTTGAGCTACTTGACGGATTAGTTTAAGAGCTACAGGAAAGACTGCAGGTCCAGACATGCCACCTGTCCCATTTGCAATAATCGGCTTTCTAGTTTTGAGATCAAAACGCATCCCTACAAGGGTATTGATCATGGTGAGTCCACTAGCTCCAGCATCTTCTGCAGCCTTAGCAATGGTTACAATGTCAGTAACACTTGGAGTCAATTTGACGTAAACGGGCACTTCTGATGCTTCTACGGCAGCCTTCACCACATCATAGGCCAACTCAGGATCTTGTCCAATTAAAAGTCCATGATTCCCATGATCAACGTTAGGACAAGAGATATTGAGCTCAATAGCTTTCACGTTAGTTACCTTAGAAATTCCATGAGATACGCCCGCGTATTCTTGTTTTGAAAAGCCAGCAACATTTGCGATTATAGGGAGATTTGGATATTCTCTTTGAAGCCAAGGTAATTTTTCAGAGAGAACGACTTCTAAACCAGGATTTTGTAAACCAATGGCGTTTAACATACCTGCTGGTGTTTCTGCCACTCGTGGAGTTGGATTTCCAAACCTGGGTTCAAGTGTAGTAGCCTTAATCATGATAGAGCCCAAGAGATCCAAATCATAGTATTTGGCATATTCTTGACCGAATCCAAAACAGCCTGAAGCAGGAATGATGGGATTCTTTAATTCTAAACCTGGTAGAGAAACTTGTAATCGATTTGTAGTCATGACACTCTCCTTATAAAACAACTGTTCCTGTTTTAAATACAGGGCCATCTTCACACACACGTTGACTAACTGTTTCACTATCTGGTACTTTCAATACGCAAGCGTAGCAAGCTCCCATGCCACAGGCCATACGGGATTCAAGAGATAGATAAGCTCTTGGATGGTCGTAAAATGTTTGATTGATGTATTTCATCATACCAGGTGCTCCGCATGAGTAAATTGCATCGAATTCAGTGTCACATTCGTTAATCACTACAGAAATATTTCCTTTAATACCATAAGACCCATCATCAGTCGTTACAAAGACTTTGCTGTATTTGGATAATTCATCTTCCAAAATAACTGCATCTTTAGTAGCAAATCCTAGAACTGTTGTAACATCTACACCACGTTCATCTAATTGTTTAGCTACTTCAAGTAAAGGAGGCACACCAATTCCTCCACCGACTAGGAGAACATGACTCTGCTTATCTAAATCAGATAAGTCAAAGCCATTTCCTTGAGGTCCCATAACATCTAAGCTATCACCTGTTTTTAAGGTTGAAAAAATTGCCGTACCAGAACCTTCGATACGATAAATAAGATGGCATTGTTTTTTAGCCTTATCTATAGACGAGATTGAAATCGGACGACGCAAGAGATGGGCATCATCGGGCACACGTAAATGAAGAAATTGTCCAGCTTTCATAGCTTCAACCATTTCTCCTTCGAGAACTAGTTCAAAGATCGCTGGTGCGATTTCCTCTTGCTCAATCACTTTCATGTTTTCTAAACGAATAGCACCCATGCGTTTTTTACAATTTGGATTCATAACTTTTCCTCCTTAAATTTTAAGGGGATCAGATAAAGAAAAACCTTGCATTGCAAGGTTTCAGTTAAGATATTCACACAAAAGTAGCAAATAAGCACTTGCTTACTTGTTTCAATCGTAGTTTCTTTTCTCTGACACCTTGTAAGTCTCTCTGGACTTCCCTTAAAGGTTAAATTTTCACTAGTATACTGTATCAAACGTGAAAAGTCAAGTAAAAATAGGTAAGGTATCAGTTCATAAAAGTTGCTTACTTTTGTGAAGAAAGAATCTGCTCTAATTTTTGATAATCTTTAACACTATCGATTTCATAGATAGAGTTTTCTTCCAACTCTTCTACGTAAACATCTAGTTCTTTGATATTATCTTTAACCATATTGTCCCAATAGAGGTCAACAAACTCGCCACTTGCATAGGCTTCATCGATAAAACCAACAATCTTTTCAGCTGTTGGAGCATCCCAGAATGATACACCACTCAAGATGCGTCCATTTTTGCTATCGACAATAATATCTTGAACTTTGTAGTCATCACCGTAAACTAGGAACCATTCGTTGGTACAATCTTCACGATAAACACTGAAATAAGTCGAACGAGTCAAATCATTGCGGAACATATTCTTGAAAAGATAATTATCCGCATCAATAACATAGCTGTTAGCCAACTCTTCTTTCACCAAGTAAAGTGAGTAAAAGTTATTGTAATCAGCATACTTATCGTTGAATACCAACCGAACTCCGTACTTTTCTTTAAGATAGTCGAATTGTTCTTTTAAATAACCTACAACGATGATAATGTCATCAATTCCGCGTTCTTTTAAAAATTCAATTTGATATTCAACCAATGGCTTTTGATTGACTTTAACCAATGCTTTGGGAGTGTTTTCTGTCATGGGTCTCAAACGAGTTCCCAATCCGGCTGCTAAGATAATCGCTTTCACGCGTTTTCTCCTTTATTCTTTAATAATAATATAAACACCAGCCATTACGATAAGTGAAGTAATGATGGTCAGTAAATTAAGGGGCGAGCCCAAGAAAATTGCTGCAAACAAAACAGTCCATACTACATAACTCACATTTAGACCTGTTGCTTTTGCTGGCTGCAATCGATTAATAGCAATATAGTAGGCTAGATAAGAAATCATATTACATGCTGCAAAGACAATCAGAAGTCCCAACAATTGTCCATTTGCCACTTCTGCAAATGAATGATGCGAGAAGAGAACAATAACAAGATAGGACAGGAAGGAAGTTACTTGTCGAATCAAGAGGGCTTCGAGTTCACTGAGATCACTTTCCATAGCAAATGAGCTTAGAACACTTTCGCTTCCCCAAGCAAGAGCACAAATCAAGGCACACAGAATTCCGATATAGAAGGAATTAACTTGTTCAACCTTGTAAGTCTGAGCAATAATCCCTGCAATGATTAATAAAATTCCAAATACTGTATTCTTAGAAACCTTGTGCTTTAAAATAAAGAAGGCCAGAAGGACAGAAACTGCAGGATAAATTGCTGAAACCGAAGAAGCTAAAGAGCTACCAATATACTTAACCGCATAGAGATTGGCCTGCATACCAATCGGCCCAGCTAATAATGCTCCAATAATGACACTAACATTTCGAATGTTCAAGAAGATTGAAAAACGTACTTTTCCTTCTTTAACTAAAAGATATCCTAGCAAGATAAAAATACTAAGAAAGTCGTGTGCTGCTGCTACTACAAAAGGTGACAGCTCTGTAAAGATTGAAAAAATATAAGCACTAATAGTTAATCCTAATCCCCAGAATACACCTGATAGTAGACCAAAGGAAACTCCATTTTTATTTTTCATCTGAACCTCCATAATATGTCAAACCTTTAACAGCTCTATTATAACGAGAAATTCCATAATCTCCAAAATCTGCACCATTTTCTTCTTTGTAAATAGTCCAAAGGCTCCAAATAATGTCTTGTAAAATCTTATAAATACGAATTTTTTCCCTAGAAACTGGTGTCTGTTCACTCTCGTAATAAGCTAGAAATTCTTCCTCTTCTTCCGGTGTAAATTCAGACTCTAGAAAGAGAGCTGCCAAGTCCCACATAGGGTCATTCATGGAAGAATATTCCCAATCGATGAGGTAGAGATGTCCATCTGGCGCTTCAATAAAGTTTTCTGGAACCAAATCAATATGACAAGATTTCTTCTCAATTCCAATTTCTTCAAGTTGGTCTTTTAGAGAAATTACCGATTTTCTGACAGCTTCATAGTTTGGATAGGAAATCTCTCCTTGAATCAAGGATTCATATTTTTTGATTTCCTCAAATGGAGCAAACTCTCCTTTTAATTCTTTACCAGACGCATGAATCGTTTGTAGAATTGGCGCAATCTTTTCAAATTTGGTTTTAATGATAGTTGAATCAAGCGTTTCAGCATTTTCAATGTACTGATTAACCTTAATTCCTGCTTCAATATCGAAAAGATAATTTTCTACATCTAATTTTAAATCTTTCAACAATTCAAGATTGTACTTTTCATTCTGGCGGTCGATTAATTTATCCGTACCTTTACCGAAAAACTTAACGATGTACTGGTTTGAGGATGTTTTAACCAAATAGTTTTGATTAGTCATTCCACCCAACTGTTCAACGCTCTGAATTTCTTCATCACCAGCTAATAAAGAAACAATCTTTTCTTTAACGATTTCCTTCACAATAATCCTCCATTAGACTTTCCACTTAAATACTGTCTTGAAGGCAGTATTAAGGTCTGTTGCAAAAACACGATGAATGTCCTTGATTTCTCTCACTGGTTCTTCCAGATAAATGATATTTTTCAGACGATTTGCAAATTTTTTAACTTCCATCATCTGTATTGCATTTTCAAAGTCAACTCTTCCAGAACGAGAAGAGCCAACTAATAGTAGACCTTTTTCCAAGGAATCTCGAGTATTGATATTTACCTTGTACTCACTAACACCCATCATCAAAATGGTTCCCTGTGGTTTGATATAACGAATGAGATCATTAATAGCAGGTCCACAGCCATCACCACCACAACATTCGAAACCGTGGTCAAAACTAAGATCTTCTGGGATGCTATCCGTAATATAGAGCTCTTTAGCAAAAGAGAAGAGTTCCAATTTCTCCCAGTGGCGCCCAATGACGATAATCTCTGCTTCAGGCAAGGTATAGTTGATAATATTAGCCATGACAAAAGCTAGACTACCATCCCCAATCACTGCAATACGCTGACGTCTACTGTGAGAAACTGTCAAGAAACGATTCATGGCGTGCATGCCAACACTGACAAATTCAGTAATGGCAGCTACTGTATCTTCGATGTCCTCATAAGATACCACACGATCCTTAGGTAGAGAAACGAATTCTCGCATAAACCCATCATAACCACTCGATAGGAAATAAGTTCCAGTCATGTAGTTTTCATAAAATTCCTCGTCACTCTGCATAGGTGGTTGATTTGGAATCATGACAACCTTCTGACCCACTTGATAAGTACCAGTTGGATCAGAAATGACCGTTCCACAAGACTCGTGGATCATAGCCATTGGAAGTTTCTTTGATAAGATTTTTGGATCGCGTTTACCTTGGTAGTAGCGTTGATCCGCATGACAAACTGCCATATAGTTTGGTCGAATAAGGATTTGATTCTCTTGATCAATCTCTTCTTCTTGATATTTGATATTGATAAACTTTGGCTTTGTCAGTTGATAAATTTGATTAATCATGTCTTTAGTCTTTCTCAATCATGCTTTTAGCAATCTTCAAGTCTGTAACTGTTGTAATTTTAAGGTTAGAGTATTCACCCTTAGCCAAGGCTACATCTTTTCCCTTAATGACAAAGATTTTACATGCATCTGTCAAAATTTCTTTTTCTTCTGCTGATAAAGAACCATAGAGATCTATAAAGTCCTTGCAACGGAAGGTTTGTGGAGTTTGTCCTTGATAGAGATGGGCACGGTTTGGAATATCTGTGATGAATTGTCCGTTTGTACTCTCTACAATGGTATCGACTGCTTCAACCACGGTATCGACAGCATCATGATTTTTAGCCAGTTCAATGTTGTCTTGAATCATTCGAAGTGTGATAAAAGGACGAACAGAGTCATGAGTGACCACGATATCATCTTCTGCGATTGGACGGTAAGCATCAATGGCTTCGATGATCTTTTCAATACTAGAATTTCGATCTGCACCACCTTTGGTGATAATGATACGATCTTTATGGAGTGGAAGGAATTTTTCAACTAAATCTTCTGCGTGTGTCACCCAGTCCCCGTGAACTCCAACTACAATTCGCTCAATACTTGGTTCCAAAACAAATTTCTCAATAGTGTGAATTAAGATTGGGCGATCTCCCAACTCAAGAAATTGTTTAGGCAAATTACTGATCCCCATGCGTGTGCCAGTGCCACCCGCTAAAATTCCAGCGTAGATCATTTTTATACTCCTTTAGTTCATTCTAAAAAAAACTTATTGTTAACTATTATATCACAATCTGGCTCTATCTTGAAAGAAATACAAAGACTTTATGCCTAGAAAACGCTCTTTTTAAACCTTAATCTGAACATTATTTCTTCCTAGTGAACTTTCTTTTATAAAATACAAATGATTTTCTCATTTCTCCTATCAAGATCTAATCAATTCTATTAATATAGAGTTCTTCAGAATAGTATAGAAACCTTAAAGAAACCTTAAAGTTTAAAGTTGGTTCTAAGATAATACTTAGATTTAAATTAGACTTTTCTAGTTAAAATTGTTAAAATAATAGGGAAAATAAAAGAAAAGGAAGCTATTTACCACCATGATGAATATGCAAAACATGATGCGTCAAGCTCAAAAACTTCAAAAACAAATGGAGCAGAGTCAGGCTGAACTTGCTGCTACAGAATTTGTTGGAACTTCTGCCCAAAACCTTGTAACTGCCACACTAACAGGAGACAAGAAAGTTACAAAAATTGATTTCAATCCAGCAGTTGTTGACCCAGAAGATATTGAAACTCTATCAGATATGACTGTTCAAGCAGTCAATGCTGCTCTTGAACAAATTGATGAAGCAACTAAGAAGAAACTAGGTGCTTTTGCTGGTAAATTACCTTTCTAATAGCATAAAAAGAGGCTGATGTTCAATTCAGCCTCTTTTGTCTTACCTAGAAAGTAAATATTTCTGCTGCTTTCTTGAGAAGCAAGTCCGTATATTCAGGATCTTCCTGAGCGGTCTCAAGCTCTTCTTTAATTCTTTCTAGATCATCTGTTATCATACCATCAACTCCCAAACGTAGGGACTTATCAAAGGATTCCGAACTATTGATTGTCCATACATAGAGTTTTTGTTTTGTATTCCAAAGCTTGGTTACAAAATATTCATCTAAGGTAGAATATTCCATGGTATAGCCTGTTGCATTCGTTCTTGGAAAAACGGAATTGTAGGGCAGAATGAAATAGACTGGAATTTCCTTATCATACTGAGTTACTTTTTCAATAACATGATAATCCAAAGATTGCATCTGATGCCCATAGACTTTGATCTTTGCCCCATATTGATCTAGAAAATGATCCATCATTTGGGCACTATCTTTTCGACTTGTTTTTATTTCGATCAGCAATTTCTGATGAAGGTCATTGGCACGATTTATATAATCATCAAAGCTGGATATTTTGGTCTGATAACCATTTTCATAAATATCTAATTGCTTCAACTCATCTAAAGTTAAGTCTTGCGGTGTTACATTTAATCCCGCTAAACTTTTTAGGTTCGCATCATGCATCATGACAAACTGACCATCCTTAGTTTCTTGTACATCCATCTCAACTAAATCTGGTTTTAACTGAGCTGTTTTTTCTAAGGATTCAACTGTATTTTGGACACCATTTCCATTAGAAACACCTCTGTGAGAGATGACAAGTGGAGGATTGACTACGGGTGCCTCTAGATAAACATAACCCTCAATCGCAAAGAAGACACTTGCACACCCCATTACACCCCATCTCATGATATGATCTTTCTTTCGTCTTGGCATAATATCCAACTCCTCACCAGTTAAAAAGGAGGTAAACTTAACCAAGAAGTAAGTCAAAGCCATATAGTGGATATTTTTAATCAATATATAGTTCGAAATAGCAAGAACCAATGATTCTCGATGTGTGAAACCATCCGCTAAAGACTGTATCAACAATAGAGGTATTAAAAGCAAATAGAAGAAAAGATTCGTTTTGACAAGGATTAGAAAGAGATGCCAAGCGTAAAACCAAAAATGATTCCTGGTTTTTTCTAGACTGTAGACTACAGCATCCTTAACTGTCATCTTGTCATAAAAGATTTTAGGAAGGGCAAACATCACTCTTACAGAGATGTAGAGAAATAGGATAGTTAAGATAAAAATAGATAACCACCACATCCAGTATTTGTCTTCCATATAGGTCTGAATAAATTCAGGTATCACTATTTTATTAAAATAATAAATTTTAAAAATCTTCCTGATAAACGGAAAAATCATAGCAATATATACGAAGATAAACAAGGCCTTGGAAAGAGTCAGACGTTTCATGAAGGCTATACTTTCACGAAAGACTTTGCGACTATACTCAATCAAGGTTCGTTTTTCATGATAGAGAAGGTGTCGAGCCCCAATGAAGAGAAGGCTAATTTGAAAATAGGCTACTAAAAGGTTAATGGCTATTAAGATTAAAAAACCAAAGCTGACTAAAGGCGCATTTTTGATAATCTCAAAAATATTATTGTAAGAAATAAACAAATAGCCCGTCTGACTTAGTAAAAAGCCTGCTATCAATGAGTTCAGTGGCAACCAAATATAATCTACTAGCATGAAGATTAAAAAAAATAGAAAGAGGATTTTATCCAGATTCAAGTAAATCTTTTTAAAACCCAATTTTTTAGGTTTTTCAGGTTTCATAAAACCTCCTAATCAAACAGCTGTGATAAATCTAAACCACCGAAAGGATTAGAGTTTAGACTACTCTTGGAGTCCAGTAAGATTCTACTTTCATCAGATTCTAGGAAAGCTTCATAAACACGCGCAGTCATTCGCGCATCCTTTAAACTATTATGAGATTGACCCTTAAATCCTAGAAATTCAGCCACAGTCTGTAACTTGAGATTTGCAATGCCGTGAAGATCAGAACTGCGTCGCTCAAAAGCTTCATCATAGAGATCAACTAGATATTGGCCACTATAATCCAAACCATATTCCAACAAAATCGGTAAATCACTCTTGGCTGCATTATAACCAACAAGGGGTAACTCACCCACAAAGTCTTGAAAATTCTTAAGAACTTCCTCCACCATCGGAGCATCTTTCAAGGTTTCAGACGTGATACCCGTTAAACCATTAATAAAACTTTTCAAAGGCACATCGGTATGAACATAAGAGTCAAAAGCTCCAATTTCTTCACCATCTTTAAAACGGACAGCAGATACCTGAATCAAGTGAGTTTTATCTTGGTGTTCATTAAATTCCAAATCAAATGAAATGTAATCTCTTAATTTTTCCATTTTATCCATCCCTTACTGTATGTGTAAAAAGAAACTACTTGGTTATACCTAGAAACCAAGCAGTTTTTTCTTATCCTCCAAATAAGCGAGCAAAGAAGCCTTTCTTCGTTGCTTGTACTTCTTGCTTAGCCTGATCCAACTCCAACTGAAGGTTTTCTTGGTCCTTCATGGCTTGTAGGGTTAACTGTTGTTGTTGATCCAATTGCTTATCTTTTTCTGCGATTTGACGGTCTTTAACACGCATCTGTTCATCTTTTTCAGCTAACTGTTTGTCTTTGGCTTTTAATTGCTCATAAAGACGGATGATTTCAGCGTTCTTTTCATCAACAAGAATCTCCATTAACTCACGTTGCTTCACATCATCACTAACAGGTTCATCTTCAAAAATAGTTTTTTTGTAGATTTCTTCAAGCTTAATCAAGCCACTACGAGTTACCACAGTGACTCCTTTATCATTTTTAGTCGTATCTTCTTCAGGTAATTCCTTGACACGGTTATTGATTGCTTGGCGGGACAAGCCCAAGACCTCAGCAATCTCACTAACAGTCATCTCAATACTCATAATATCCTCTGAAAGTTTTCTAGCTTTTCTTTATTTAAATATTATCATAAGCAAGCAAAACTGTCAAATATCACCGTGTTTTCAACCCTTTTTCAAAATAATTTTTCTTCTAAACTAAACTGTCTATCAACTTTTTCAAACTAAACATTAGTTTACAATTTTGCCACCAGCTCTAATCAATAGAAAACCTTTCTTGGTTTATAAAGAGTATCCCGTTTCTCTAAAATGGCTAATAACTTATCACCTTCAAAACCAGCCAATTCCTTCTCAGTTTGTTCCAATTCAATAAAGCGACCAAAACGCACTTCTTCAGCCTGCTCTGGTGTCAAATAAACCTTAACTAAGTCACCTGTCCCAATCTCTAATGGATGAAGAAAGTCTAACTCACCAGCTTGAACCTTTTTCTCAATTTCATTCAAGGTCAAAGCATCATCTAACTGTAAGCCCGCAGCGCTTGTTCGTGTTAAATGAGACATATGAGCTGCATAGCCAAGTTTTTCTCCCAAGTCAACTGACAAGGTCCGGATATAGGTTCCCTTACTACATTTTACACGGAAGGTAAATCGAGCCAGATTATTTTCATAGGAAATGGAACTGGTTCTTTCGAAACTATAAATCGTCACCTGACGTTCTGGACGCTCGACTTCCTGACCAGCACGCGCATATTCATAAAGTTTGCGCCCATTGACCTTGACAGCGGAATACATTGGGGGAATCTGAGTGATAGGACCTGTTAGACTAGCGATTGCTTGATCTACAAGCTTTTCATCTAAAGGGGACAAGACCGGTGTCTCAGCAACTACCTCTCCACTAGCATCCTCGGTTGTTGTAGAATATCCCAGAGTAATTTCACCCTCGTAAATCTTACCTTCGTCCTGCATAAACTCAACCATGCGAGTCGCCTTCCCTACAGCAATGGGTAAAACACCCACCACATCAGGATCCAAGGTCCCACCATGGCCGATTTTTTTAGTTCCTAAAATCTTACGCAGTTTAAAAACCGCATCATGCGAGGTCATCCCCGCTTCTTTTTTTAAGTTGATAATACCGTTCATTTATTAACTTTCTAAAAATACTAAAACTCTCTTTTGGAAATTTTCATTCTGTTCATAGAGTGCATGCCCACACCCTGGCAAAATAATCAGTTGACTCCCTTTAATATGCTGTTGCAATCCAAGCGAACCATCTACGCCAAGAACATCATCTTTTTCTGCTCCAATGATTAACGTAGGGCAGTTAATTTTTTCCAAAAAAGCTAGACTATCATATTTCAAACAAGATAAAGCCTGAATATCAATACGTTGTTTATCTTTAATATGACCAAAGATTCCCATTATTCGATAAAGATATTTAAATTTTCCAAAGGATTTAGTCGTGTAAGAGTGACGAGCAATATCGATCATCAGATCTTTATAAGTACCTGACTGACTCAGGTTTAGCCAGCAACTAATTCTTTCCCTACCTAGATTATTTAGTTTTGCAGTTGTAACAGCCAAAACTAGCTTTTCAACCTTTTCTGGGAAGTTTGCAGCTAGCCATTGAGCAATCATTCCACCTTGTGAAATCCCTATAACATAAGCGGCATCTAGGTTTAGTGTCTCCATTGCTTCTGCTACATCTGCTGCCATATCCCGTGTCGTATAACCCTGCCTCAACTCATTGATTCGAGAAAAAACATAGATTTTATAGCGCTTGGCAAGTATACGGTATGTGATTGAAAAAGGCATAGCCATACCTTTAACCGTCTGTAGTCCATCACCCAATCCTGGTATGATAACGAGAGACTTCTTTCCTTTACCAAAGGTCACATAATCCATAGTTTTTCCATTTATAGACAAGGTTTTGCTCTTTGCTGAGTACAAAAACTATTCCCCCTTCAAGGCATCAAACTTAGCCTTCATAGTCGGATTCTTCCGAGTCAATTTTTTAACGGAAACATCATCCAATTTGTTGTTAGCGAGGCGGAGTTGATTTTCTGATGTAGTCAAGAATTTCTTGACTTCTTCCATCCGCTTAATAGCCTTGTCAATTTCATCGATGGCCTTGCCGAAGTTGACCGAAGCTGAATTGTAGTTCTTAGCAAAGGCTACTTTGAAGGCGTCTAAGTCTTCTTCAAAATGAGTGATATCAATATTTTGTTCACGAACAAGCGCCAATTCCTGCTTGTATTTGAGAGAATTCAGTGCAGCATTGCGCAAGAGTCCAATCAAATGGATAAAGAACTGGGGACGAATGACATACATCTTCTCATACTCGTGGCTAACATCGACAATCCCTGTATTGAAGTAGTCGTTATCGGCTTCTAACATCGATACTAATACAGCATACTCACAGTTCTTCTCGCGGCGGTCTTTGTCTAATTCCTTGTAGAAATCGGCATTCTTATGCTTCTTCTCTGTCCCGTCTGCTTCATTTTTCATCTCAAACATAATGGAAATGAATTCTAACCCGTTTTCATCAAAATCACGGAAGATAAAGTCCCCTTTAGAACCACGTGCTGAAACCTTGTTGTCCTTTTCGAAGTAGGCATTGGGGAAGGCAAAGCTACGAACCTTGTTGAACTCACTCTCAGCATAGTGTTCCAAACTTTCACCGATTGCCTTGGTTGATTGTTGTGCCTTGAAATTCTTGTAGAATTCAACCTGCTCACTGGCTGCCTTTAGCTGGGCTTCATAATTTTGTTTTACAGAGGCTATAGACAACTCATTTTCTTTTTCTTGTAAAAGGAGCTGGTTTTTGACCTGATCACGTTCTTTCTCTAAATCAGATAGTGTTTTTTGTAGTTGATTTTCATGCTCTAAGCGCAAGGTAGCTAGCTGGTTCTCCAAAGCTAGTACTTCCTTGTCCTTGGCTAGGAGAGCCTGACTAGTTGATTGCTCGACTTCTTTTTTGGCCAATTCTTTTTCTGTATCAAAGTTTTGGATTTGGCTTTGGAGTTGAGCTATTTCTTGGTCTTTTTGAGCTAGTTTGGTCTGTTGCTCATTCAAAGCCTTTTGCTCAACCAGAGACAACTCTTGTTTTATTCTGTCATGCAATTCCTTATCAAACTCTGCAGTGCGAACTTGAGAAAGCAGTTCTGCATATTGGCTTTCATTGACTGTAAATACTTCGCCACAATTTGGACATTTAATCTCGTTCATGTTATTCCTCTAAATTTATCTATTCTACTTTCATTATAGCATGGATAAACAAAAAGAAAAAGTTGGAATCTATCCAACTTTTAATCTACGTATGTGTCTTCATTTTTGTTAAGGAAGGCGTATGGTAAACCAATCAAGAGACCACCACCGATAAGGTTACCGATGAAGGTTACACCCCAGTGACGAAGGATATTACCAATACCAAAGTTAGCAATTGTATCTGCAGCAACACTGAACTTCACAATAGCAAATGATGCAAAGTTTGCGGCGATGTGCTCGTTTGTTAAGAATACAAACATGTAAATGGCTGATAGAACCAACCAAAGTTTAGCTCCACCATCCTTAACTAAAACGAATGAAAGAATCGCGATATTTACAAAGACATTAGCCAAGATAGCTTCAAGCAAGATAAGTTCATTTGAACGGCCCAACTTCATCTCCACAACTCCAGAAATAAAGCTATCATGGGTAAGGTTTGCATAAGCTGCTGAATGGGCGAATCCCCAACCTGCTATAAGAGCACCGATTAAGTTGAAGAAAGTACAGTATAGAAGAATTTCAGCTGTTTTTCTCCAGCTAATTTTTTTCAAAAAGCTACCAGCTGTCAAGAACATCATGTTAGATGTTACTAACTCAGCATTCAAGAAGACAATGTAAGCCAATCCCCAAGCGAAAACAAATGGGAAGAGGAATCGTCCACTACCAGGAGCAATCTTATTAATCAAGTCGGCTCCAACTGCACCAGCTGCTGTACTAAATGTTAAGAATGCACCAGCAAACATTGAACGGATAGCATACTTGAATTTACTTTGACTGTAAAGACTTTCCTTTTTCTTACAAGCAAATTCAATTTTTGAGATAAATTCTGAAGAAACCATATAAACTCCTAAAACTTTTATTTGTGAATATTATAACATAAAATCGAAATTATGGGAAGGCTTTCTTAATTCTATTTACAATATTTTTATCACTTTTAGCAATCGTTTCCATTTGCTTTTTATCAATATCTTTAATGTTTTCAACCCTTTATTTTTAAATCCTCTATTCTATATATTTAATATATGTTTTTGTTTTAATCAATATTGAATTTACAAAAAAGTTTCTTTAGTTTTCAGCTAAAATCCATGCACTAATAATATGTTTGAATTTATAGACAGAGAAAATAACGTTTTTATCAAAAGGTTCTTTAGCCAAAAAAATCGAGGTCTGGATTTTTAGTCCCGACCTCCTCTATTATCGATTTTCATTATATTTTCAAAAGCTTGTACTAATCAACATAAGTCTCTTCATTTTTATTAAGATAAGCGTATGGTAATCCTATCAAGAATCCTCCACCAATCAAGTTAGCGATAAAGGTAACTCCCCAATGGCGTAGGATATTTGGAATGTCAAAGTTAGCAATTTGGTCAGAAACAATACTAAATTTAATAATGCTAAAGGATGAAAAGTTAGCTGCAATGTGCTCATTTGACAAGAAAACAAACATAGAAATACCTGACAAGATAATCCAGAGTTTGGCATTGCTATCCTTAACCAAAATAGAAGATAGAATGGCAATATTTACAAACATATTTGCCAAAATCCCCTCCAACAATACCAAATCACTAGGTCGTGCTAACTTCTTAGCAACAATCTTTGCTAGATAACTGTCGTGTGTTAGATGTGAAAATGCAGATGAATTAGCAAAGCACCAACCTGCTAAGATAGCTCCAACTAAGTTGAAAAAGGCACAATAGACTAAGATAATAAAGGCTTTCTTCCAATCAATCTTCTTCAAGAATGTTCCAGCTGTCAGGTACATCATGTTTGATGTGACCAATTCAGCATTTAAAAATACAATGTAAACCAGTCCCCAAGCAAACACAAAGGGAAAAAGAAAATAGCCAGCACTAGGAACGATGCTATTTAGTAGATCAGCACCGATAGCCCCAGCGGCTGTACTAAAGGTTAAGAAAGCACCTGCAAACATCGAGCGAATGGCATATTTAAACTTGCTTTGGTCAAATAGACTCTCTTTCTTATGGCAATAATAATCAATCTTTGAAATAAATTCTGACGAACTCATATAAACCCCTTAAAATATAATCATTAATATTATAACATAAAATATTTTAAGTGGAATAAATTTTTTTCTTTACATTTGAATGTTAGCAAAAGCTTCAATTTCTTCTGCAGTCAATCCTACCAGCTCTGAAACCCACAAGCCGATAATATCGGACAAAATAGAATCACAAACATATTCATCCTCAGCATGAACATATTTACAAGTGAAAAGAGGGGTTCTTATGGCTGATTGATAAAATTTTAAGGCTAACTCTTGCAGTTTCTCAGGGTGAAATTCGAGTCCCAACTTTTGTGCAAGTCCAGTTCTCACTTTATCCCAATCTTCACCTTTTGACTGATAGTTTTCTCGTATTTTGTTGGTAAATCCTTGACAAAATTTTGCCAACAATTCCTTGTTTTTGTAGAGCAAACGACAAGAAAAATCAGAGATAGAACCAGCATGAAGTAAGAAGGTAAGCAGGTCATCAAGGCTTTCTGCCACTCTCCCAACTTGGCCTTCACTCCCTATAAAGCCGATACTCTCATCCTCAAGAATTACATATTCTCCCCCACTACCGTCTTTAGCAAAAGCTATGGGCGAAAGAGAATAAACTTCGTTGTTCTGAGAAAATTCAACCTCTTTCAACTGGTCATAAAAGAGAATATCGCATTCTTGCATCAATAAAATTCTTAGTTGTTTATCTTCTCTTATTACTTGTAGTTGATTCATATTAGCTACTCTCCTGGCTTTGACAATTGTCACAAGTGACAACAGAAATCGACTCTTAATAATAATAATAGATTTTAATATGGCACTTCTTGGCCACATTGGCAAGATTTTTCACTAACTCCTCGTTTCTTTTGCTTTTTCCAAAATGAAAAGTAAAAGATTTTCCATCTTTCCTTGTAAAGTACAGATGATACCTGTCCCCATTCATTCTTCTCCCTCGAACGTAATCAATATCAATCTGTCTAATTTCAGCTAGAGGAACAATCCTTTTTCTAAAAAGAATAATCGTGTGAATGTATAATCTTCCCTTTGCAATATGAAAAGGATCCAACATACTCCCACCACTTTTTAAGGATGTCTTAACTCTTTGGAAAAAAAGATAGAAATAAAATAGTGCTAAAAAAATTAACAAAAATCTAATGACCTGATGTTTCCAAAGGACTTCAAAAACTGAAATACGATAACTATACATATTAAAATAATTCCTTTTTTCTTTATTATACCACTTTTGTTGAGAGTCTGGGGCTATAGAAAAAGAAAAAGACTGAACAGAGTTCAGACCTTTTCATGAATACTTGATGTGATTTCATTATCTAGTCAAATCAAGTCGCTTACCGATTTTTCCGATAAGAATAGCACCAACAATGAGTGAAGCAAATTCTCCGATAGCAGTTGTAAACCAAGTAAAGAAGAAAGGTGCTTCTGCTACGATGTTCAATTCTGCAGCAATGGTGATCATTGAAATCGAAAATAGAATTGAAAAGAAGAAATGATCTTTTCGGATCAATCCATTAAAAAGATAGTCTTTACTATATTTGCTGAACAACCATACTCCCAGGCTAAGGAATACCAGTGTAGAACCGCCTCCAACAGCGACATCAATAATTCCAAAACTGAAGAAATTAGCAATCATACATCCAAGAGTAACACCGATAATGTACTTAGGATTGTAGAAAGCCAAGAAATTCATCATCTCAGAAATACGGAACTGATAAGCGCCATAGCTGATGGCATTAAGGGGCGGTGTGATTGTCAACACCACATAAATGGCTGCGACAATGGCAATATCCGCCATATCACGGACAGTTAGTTTTTTCATGTTTTCTCCTTTAGTGACAATATCACATATAATATGCTTGGTGAAAGAAGCTAAGCACCAAGGGTTGAGCAAGTCAACCTTACAAGTATAGCACATTTATATCCTTTATGCTATACTATTTTTATGAAAAGATACATAAAAAAATTCTTCGATAATGAAATCCTCTCCTACTTATTTTTCGGGCTTGCAACTACCCTTGTTTCGATCATTGTTCGTATCACGATTTTTTACCTTTGCCAACAAGAATTATGGGCGACTGCTCTGGGAAATATAACTGGAATTTTGTTTGCTTTTTTCACCAATGATACCATTGTTTTTAAACAAAAACGAAAAAATTGGTTCAAGCGTCTGATAAAATTTACGACCGCAAGATTCATTACCTTCCTCTTAGACCTGCTTCTAACCTTTATTTTTGTGACGAGTTTCCCCCATATTATCGGTCAGTTTGTAGGTGATAATCTCAATACTATCAATACAATTGAGACTATTTTTGCACAAGTTACTATCATAGTCCTCAATTACATCTTCAGTAAAGTTTTTGTTTTTAAAAAACACTAAGCATATTTCTTGCATTCAACAGATGATTAAGTTATAATTTGGGTTGTAAAAATTTCGAAAGGAAAAAGAAAATGTTAAAGGATCTTAAAGAATTTTTGCTCCGCGGTAATGTTGTAGACCTTGCTGTCGGTGTAATCATCGCTACTGCTTTTGGTGCTATCGTAACTTCATTTGTTAATGATATCATCACTCCACTTCTATTGAACCCTGCCTTGAAAGCTGCGAAAATCGAACGTATTGCTGAACTTTCATGGAATGGGGTTGCTTACGGTAACTTCTTGAGCGCTGTTATCAACTTCCTTGTAGTTGGTACAGTTCTATTCTTTGTGATTAAAGCAATGGAAAAAGCTCAAAATCTTCGTAAAAAAGAAGAAGTCGCTGAAGAGGCACCTGCTGGTCCAACTGAATTGGAAGTTCTTCAAGAAATCAAAGCACTTCTTGAGAAAAAATAATCATCTAGAGGATTCGGTTCAATACTGAATCCTTTTTTACTACTCTTTTTGTTGAGTCTAGAAAAAACTTGAGTTCAGCTCTCTTTTTTGATATAATAATTAAAGTTTCCACCCTTAGTGTAATGGATATCACGTAAGATTCCGGTTCTTGAGATGGGGGTTCGATTCCCTCAGGGTGGATTGATGAAAACAAAAAAAGCAACGGCGCTGTTGCTTTTTTTTCTGTGTTACCCTTGTCTTTGAATATAGAACATTGATACTAAAGAAAGAAAAATAACTCCAAGTCCAATAATTAAAAAGGAAACTAAATGGACGCTTGGTAGAAAGGTCATTAACCCTTTCGCAATTGGCATAAAGAGAATTGCCAGTGTAAAAATGGTACTCAATACTCTCCCCAGATAGTCTCCGTCAACCTTGGTTTGTACCTGAGTGAAAAAGTGAATATTAAAAATTGTCATAAATAATTCACAAACTAGGTTCCCAGAGAAAGTTAGAAAATTGGGCAGTGGCAATCCCATCATGAAAACTCCTACTCCTGTGAGGATTATTAAGAACAAAAGTGTATTCATACTCGATTTAAATTTATTTGCAATCAATGCTCCGATGATTGAGCCAATTGCACCCATGGTTAAGATAGTTGCATAGGCTCCGTCTACACCATAAAGTTTATTTGAAAAAGGGAGCAAAAACTCAAAAGCTGAAAAAAAGAAATTAACACTGGAAGCCACTAACAAGAGAAAGAAAATTTCTTTTTGATGCCAGATATAGTGCAAGCCATCTTTGATGTCCGCAAAAATATCTTTCCCTGTAAAACTCTTCTTCTTTTGAACCTTTGGTTCTTCTTTTGGAAGTAAAGCAACTAGGGCAAAAGCAATGAAAAAAGTCAGAGCATCTAGTAAGAGCGTCATATGAAGACTTGCAAATTGTAAAACAAGGAAAGAAAGCACAGGAGAACTAACACCAACAACCTGCAAAACTAACTCTAAGCGTGAATTGTAAGTCACTATCTCGTCTTTTTCTACAACTTCTGTGATAATAGCTTTATTGGCAGGCCGAGAAAAAGCAAAGGCAATGGCCTGGACAATATTAGCAAAGATCAAAGCTCCAATCATCCAGCTATCATTTCTGATAAAAGAAATGACCAAACAGAGAATCCCACAAACCAAGTCTGTTGTCATCAAAATCTTGCGACGGGAAAAACGGTCTGAAATCACACCTCCAAAGGGATTAGCCAATATAGCTGTCACCAACTCCGAAATTTGATAGATCCCTAATACCGTCTTTCCTATATTTCCCATTGATGCCAGCCAAACACTATTCCCATAATCATAAAGCATATTTCCTAGTTTGTTAATAGCTCCACGACTAATCAACTGTACTGCGTATCGATTCATAAAAACTCCTCTCAAATTTTGAAACTATTGTATCAAAACTAGAAGGAGTTTCTCATTTTTCCCTTATTTGGGAAATTAATCTTTTACAAATTTATCGTAATGTTCCTGATAGTAAGCTACTTGCTCCGGAAGACCTAGCACATCAAAAATATGCATTGCTTCCTGCATTTGTTTACAACCTTCTTCTTTTTGCCCCTTCTGATAAAGAGCAAATCCTTTAAGAAAGTGGAAAACATTACGCTCATAGAGTTTGATGCTCTTACCTATGATCTTTTCTATATAAGCTTCAAAATAGTTAGCATTTTCAAAAGCAAGATGTTCTAAACAATGCTGGTAACAGTTAAGAGCCAAAATCAAGACCAGTTTTCGATGGCGTCCAATTTCTTTGTAGAAATCCTCCCTCTCCATCACTTCTCTACCAAGTCGAGCAACATAGTCCACATCATAAAAGCTATAGAGATTGCCAAAGAGGATCAACTCATACATGGTCCATTCATCTGTTTGGAAAAGATAATCTGCCACCTTATCCAGATCACCTTGCTTCATACTGAAGCTAGCATCTCTTTGACAAATCAGACCTTGTAATAAAATCCAGTTCAGCTCAAAATAGAGGGGATTTGTTGAACTCTTAGCCTTTTCAAGTTGTTCTTCTTGAAGCTTTTGAAAACCTGCAATATCATTTGAGTAGTATAGCGGAATAATCTGAGCCATCAAGCTGACATGCTCATGATGTTGAAAATTTCTAGTCTTATCCATAAAATTCTCAATCGTCACGTGAATATTATCTAATATTTCAAAGAAACGAGATGCAGCCAGATCCGACTCCCCCAATTCAAAGCGGGATAATTGGGAGGTCGAACAGGCCTCTCCTGCAGCTTCTTTTAGAGAGTAATTTTTACTGATTCGAAATTCACGAAAGACTTTTCCAAGATTTTCCATCTTACACCTGCTCCGATAATTCTTCCCACTCAAGCATAGCTTCTTCCTGACGGTGGCTGATTTTATCCAGCTCTGCCTGCAATTCCATGAGTTTATCTGCATCATTGGTGGTATGCATTTGTTCAGAGATAGCTTGGGCTTGCGTTTCCAGTTCTTCGATTTCTGCCTCTAGGTTTTCGATTTGTCTCATCAACTTACGAAGTTCTTTTTGACTCTCTTTTTGGGCTTGATAGTCATTAACTGGAGAAGCTTCTTTTTCTTGGCTATAAGCCGCCGCTTCTTCCTCTTGACTAGTTGCCAGCTCTGTTTTTTTCTCAACATAATAGTCATAATCTCCCAAATAGAGGGTAGAACCATTTTCGGACAATTCCAGAACATGTGTAGCTACACGGTTGATGAAATAACGGTCGTGACTGACAAAAAGAAGAGTTCCATCAAAGTCAATCAGTGCATTTTCCAGAACTTCCTTGCTATCGATGTCCAAGTGGTTGGTCGGTTCATCGAGAATCAAGAAGTTGTTGTTTTCCATGGAAAGTTTAGCTAGAAGCAATCGAGCTTTCTCTCCACCTGATAGCATCCCAACAGATTTCTTAACATCGTCACCAGAAAAAAGGAAGGCACCTAGGCGATTACGGATTTCAAGTTCAGGTGTCAATTTAAAATCATTCCAGAGTTCGTCTAAGACTGTATTGCTCGGTGTCAGTTTGCTCTGAGTCTGGTCATAGTAACCAACCTCAACATTAGCACCAAAGCGCTTTTCACCCTTGATAAAGGGAATTTGGTCCACAA
Organism: Streptococcus sp. SCPM-O-B-15304 (M98); assembly: GCF_058200215.1. Lineage (NCBI taxonomy): Bacteria > Bacillati > Bacillota > Bacilli > Lactobacillales > Streptococcaceae > Streptococcus > Streptococcus sp. SCPM-O-B-15304 (M98). The sequence continues at coordinate 25,754 of NZ_JBYQGQ010000003.1, forward strand.
TAGACTTGATAAAGGTTGTCTTTCCAATCCCATTCGGACCAACAATGGCAATAGCGTTCATCCTACGAAGGTCGAGGTTGATAGGCTCTGATAAGATTTCACCATCATAGCCAATAGCAGCATTTTCAACTGTCAAAACGACATTACCAGATACCCTATCAGAATGGAAGGTCATATTAGCTGACTTTTTACCAGCTTCAGGCTTGTCCAAACGCTCCATTTTCTCCAGTTGCTTGCGTCGAGATTGAGCACGTTTGGTTGTTGATGCTCGAACAAGATTTCGGTTAACAAAGTCTTCTAAGGCAGCAATTTCCTTCTGCTGCTTTTCGTAGTTTTTAGCTTCAGTTACGAGCTTCTGCTCCTTCTGCTCCATAAAACTTGAGTAGTTTCCTACATATCTGTCCAAAGAATGTTTGGTTAAGTCGAGTGTTATGGTCGCAACCTTATCGAGGAAATAACGGTCGTGGCTGACGATAATTAAAGCACCACTGTAGTTGACCAAATAGTTTTCTAACCAGGCAATCGTTTCAATATCTAGATGGTTAGTCGGCTCGTCCAAGATCAAGAGATTAGGCTTTTCAAGGAGCATTTTGGCAAGGGCTAAACGAGTATTTTGACCACCGGAAAGCTCAGCGATTCGCATCTGCCACATGGACTCGTCAAACTTGAATCCATTTAAGATAGAGCGAATATCGGCTTCATAGGTAAATCCTCCAGCCTGACGGAAATTTTCTGATAGGCGATCGTAGTCAGACATAAGTTTGTCTAATTCTGCACCAGTCTTTTCACCCATGTCCAACTCCATCTGTCGAAGTTGTCTTTCAGTCCGACGCAAATCATCAAATACATGTAGCATTTCATCGTAAATTGTATTTTCAGACTCAAAGCGACTATCCTGTGCTAGATAAGAGAGGGAAATATCTTTTTTCTTATTGATTTCACCAGTGGTTGGCTCCTCTTCTCCAACCAATATCTTGAGCAAAGTAGACTTTCCAGCACCATTTTTCCCAACGAGAGCAATGCGATCTCTTTCATCTACTTGTAGGTTTATATTATCAAAAAGAACCTCTCCAGCAAAAGAACGTTCAATTTTATTAGCTTGTAAAATAATCATACAGTTAGTATAGCATGTTTCGGTAAGCCGTTCAAGACTTGTGGTTTGGGTATATTTCATAACTATTTCAGAAACTCATGCTAACGTTTTACTAAAACTACAAATCGTGGTATAATGTAAGCGATTAGATTATATATTAAAGGAGATTTCCTATGTCTTACCAAGAAAACTACCAAAAATGGGTTGATTTCGCAGAACTTCCAGACTACTTTCGTCATGATTTGGAAAACATGGACGAGAAAACTAAAGAAGACGCATTCTATACCAATCTTGAGTTTGGTACTGCAGGTATGCGTGGATTGATTGGTGCTGGTACTAACCGCATTAACATCTACGTTGTCCGTCAAGCAACTGAAGGTTTGGCTCGTTTGATTGAGTCAAAAGGTGGAAACGAAAAAGAACGTGGTGTAGCCATCGCTTATGATAGCCGTCACTTCTCTCCAGAATTTGCCTTTGAATCTGCAGCAGTTCTTGCTAAACACGGTATTAAATCTTATGTTTTTGAAAGTCTCCGTCCAACACCAGAGCTTTCATTTGCTGTTCGTCACCTCAACTGCTTCGCAGGTATCATGATTACTGCTAGCCACAATCCTGCTCCATTTAATGGTTACAAGGTTTACGGAGAAGATGGTGGTCAAATGCCTCCACACGATGCGGATGCTTTGACAACTTATATCCGTGCTATCGAAAATCCATTTGCTATTGAAGTTGCTGATGTAGAAGCTGAAAAAGCATCTGGTTTGATTGAAGTTATTGGCGAAGCAGTCGATACCGAATATCTCAAAGAAGTCAAAGATGTGAACATCAACCCAGATTTGATTGAAGAGTTTGGTAAGGACATGAAGATTGTCTACACTCCTCTTCACGGTACTGGTGAAATGTTGGCGCGTCGTGCTCTTGCACAAGCAGGATTCGACTCAGTTCAAGTTGTTGAAGCTCAAGCTACTCCAGACCCAGACTTCTCAACTGTTAAATCTCCAAACCCAGAAAGCCAAGCAGCCTTTGCCCTTGCAGAAGAACTTGGTCGCCAAGTAGGGGCTGATGTGCTTGTCGCAACTGACCCTGACGCTGACCGTGTCGGTGTTGAAGTCCTTCAAAAAGACGGAAGCTACCTTAACCTTTCAGGGAACCAAATCGGTGCCATCATGGCTAAGTACATTTTGGAAGCTCACAAAAATGCTGGTACACTTCCTGAAAATGCAGCCCTTTGCAAATCTATCGTATCAACTGACTTGGTAACTAAGATTGCTGAAAGCTACGGCGCAACTATGTTCAACGTCTTGACTGGTTTCAAATTTATCGCTGAAAAAATCCAAGAATTCGAAGAAAAACACAACCACACTTACATGATGGGATTTGAAGAAAGCTTTGGTTACTTGATTAAACCATTCGTGCGTGATAAAGATGCTATCCAAGCTGTTCTTGTCGTTGCTGAACTTGCTGCCTACTACCGCTCTCGTGGTTTGACTCTTGCAGATGGTATCGAAGAAATCTACAAAGAGTACGGCTACTATGCTGAAAAAACAATCTCTGTTACTCTTTCTGGTGTTGACGGTGCTGAGCAAATCAAAGCAATTATGGCTAAATTCCGTGAAAATGGTCCAAAAGAATTTAACGCAACAGCAGTTTCAACCACTGAAGACTTCAAAGCACAAACATCTACTGCAGCTGATGGCACTGTAACAACCTTGACAACTCCTCCAAGTGATGTATTGAAATACACTCTTGCAGATGGTTCATGGATTGCAGTTCGTCCTTCAGGTACAGAACCAAAAATCAAGTTCTACATTGCAGTTGTTGGTGAAAGCAACGAAGATTCACAAGCTAAGATTGCTAACATCGAAGCTGAAATCAATGCCTTTGTAAAATAAAGCAACTATATAAAGGTCGGGAAAAATCCTGACCTTTATTCTTGATGATGAAGTAAAAGCTGACTGTAATTTATGTCTTCTTTTAGCTCTTTTGAGCAAAACTTCAGTTTCTATATTTTTAAAGACACAGGAATATAGGACTAGAAAATCAGACTTAGTTTACTGATTTCTGCACCACCATCTATTCGCGTATCAAAACTGAGCAATTTTAGAAACTTTATGGCATACTAGACATATCAATGAAAGCGAGGTAATCTCATGGAACAATTTTTAGAAAACATCAAAGATCTTGAAGTTACAACTGTAGCGCGTGCTCAAGAAGCACTTGACAATCAAGAAACAGCAACTTTCTTTATCGGACGCAAAACTTGTCCTTATTGCCGTAAATTTGCTGGTACATTGGCTGGTGTGGTGGCTGAATCCAAAGCGCACATCTACTTCATCAATAGCGAAGAGCCAAGTCAACTTGAAGCTTTACAAGACTTCCGCTCACGCTATGAAATCCCTACTGTACCAGGATTCGTCCATGTTGCAAATGGACAAATCAATGTCCGTTGCGACTCTTCAATGTCAGCTCAAGAAATCAAAGAATTTGCTGGCTTGTAAAATAGTCTATAAAAAAGAAGGCTTGTGCCTTCTTTTTTATATATCCGTCAATGGTGTTGCAGTGTCTGGTGAAGTATCGTAAACTTGAAAGTCTACTCCAACTCCAAGATCTGCTTGAGCTAACTGATTAACCATGGTCATGTGGGCCAGCTCTTTGATATTATTTTCCTTGGACAAATGGCCTAGGTAAATCTTCTTGGTACGATTACCTAGTGTGCGAATCATAGCATCTGCTCCATCTTCATTTGAGAGGTGACCAAGGTCAGACAAGATACGCTGTTTAAGTCGCCAAGCATAAGATCCAGCTCGCAGGATTTCAACATCATGATTTGACTCGATCAGGTAGCCATCTGCGTTCTCCACAATGCCAGCCATTCGGTCACTAACATAGCCCGTATCCGTCAGCATGACAAAGCTCTTATCATCCTTCATAAAACGATAAAACTGTGGCGCGACTGCATCATGACTCACACCGAAACTCTCGATATCGATGTCACCAAAGGTTTTGGTTTTTCCCATCTCGAAAATATGCTTTTGAGATGAGTCAACCTTACCGAGATACTTACTATTTTCCATAGCCTGCCAAGTTTTCTCATTGGCATAAAGATCCATGCCGTACTTACGAGCCAGAACGCCCACACCGTGGATATGGTCTGAATGTTCATGCGTAATCAAGATAGCGTCTAAATCCTCTGGTTTACGATTGATTTCACTCAAAAGGCTTGTAATTTTTTTGCCAGATAGGCCCGCATCTACTAAAATTTTCTTTTTTGGTGTTTCCAAGTAAAATGAATTTCCACTGGAACCCGATGCTAAAATACTGTATTTAAAACCGATATCACTCATTCTAGTCTTCTAGTTCATCCTCCCAAATCTCTTCTTTCACGGCATCCTTATCGTATGGCAGTACGATAGTAAAGGTTGAACCCTTACCGTATTCACTCTTAGCCCAGATAAATCCATTATGTTGTTTGACGATTTCTTTAGCAATAGCAAGTCCTAGACCAGTACCACCTTGAGCACGACTTCTTGCCTTGTCAACACGATAAAAACGGTCAAAAATCTTTGGTAGATCTTCTTTAGGAATCCCAAGCCCTTGGTCCGAAATTGATAAAATCATCTGATCATCTGTAGTCTTCATGCTTACAGTGATTTTTCCACCATCTGGTGAATACTTGATAGCATTATTCAGGATATTGTCAATCACCTGGGTCATCTTATCCGTATCAATCTCAATCCAAACAGAGTTAATCGGATAATCTCTCACCAACTCGTACTTCTTCTCCTCATCCTGACTTTTCATTTTATCAAAACGATTGAGAATAAAGGTGATAAAGGCAGTAAAGTTAATCAACTCAACATCCAAGTGACTGGTCTCATTGTCGATCCGTGAGAGGTGCAAGAGGTCCGTCACCATCCGCATCATACGATTGGTTTCATCCAGAGAAACCTTGATAAAATCTGGAGCAACTGGTTCTGTTAGGGCTCCTTCGTCCAAGGCCTCAAGATAGGATTTTACACTGGTCAAGGGTGTACGCAACTCATGACTAACGTTAGAAACGAAAAGCCTTCTCTCACGTTCTTCCTTCTCTTGTTCAGTCGTATCATGTAGAACTGCTACTAAACCAGAGATAAAGCCAGACTCTCTACGAATCAAGGCAAAACGCACGCGCAAGCTGATATACTCGCCATTCACATTTTGGGAATAAATCATCAATTCAGGACTTTGGGTAATGAGATCTCTCAGCTCATACTCTTCTTCAATCTTGAGCAACTCTAAGATATTTTGATTAAGAGCATCATCCTTTTCAACTCCAAGTTGTTTCTTGGCCATGTCATTAATCATGATAATTTGACCACGACGATTGGTCGCAAGTACTCCGTCTGTCATGTAGGACAAGATACTATGCAACCTTTTACTCTCTTGTTCCAGATTTTCTTGAGTCAAACGGATTACTTCTGACAAATCATTAAGATTGTTAGTGATATTGGTAATCTCTGAACTTCCCTGCATATCCAAAACCTGAGAATAATCACCAGCAATCAAATCCTTAACCTTCTGGTTTAGCTGTCTAAGGCGAATATTATCACGACGGCTCTCAAGTAAGAGAAAAGTCACCAGCAAAATAAAGCCAATTAGGATGAGGATATAGATAAAGTCACTCGTCAAAATTGTTTGTCTAATTACTTCAATCATTATTTCTCATATAATATCCTACTCCACGACGAGTTAGGATGTATTCAGGTCTACTTGGTGTGTCTTCGATCTTCTCGCGCAAACGTCTAATTGTTACATCAACTGTACGGACATCTCCAAAATAGTCATATCCCCAAACAGTTTCAAGAAGATGTTCTCGGGTAATAACTTGACCAAGATGAGAAGCTAAATGATGTAAGAGTTCGAATTCACGGTGGGTTAGGTCTAACTCTTCACCATATTTCTTAGCCACGTAGGCATCGGGTAAAATCTCCAAATCGCCAATCTGCAGACTTTGTAATTTCGTTTCAGGTTCTTGGTTATCAACTGAAACAATATCTGTACGACGGAGAAGAGCTTTAACACGGGCCTGTAGTTCACGATTTGAAAATGGCTTGGTTACATAGTCATCCGCTCCAAGTTCAAGCCCAATAACCTTATCAAACTCGCTGTCCTTTGCTGAAAGCATGATAATAGGAACACTACTTGTCTTACGAATAGTTTTTGCAACTTCAAGTCCATCAATCTCTGGAAGCATCAAATCCAAGATAATAATATCTGGTTGCTCAGCTTCAAATTGTTCAAGAGCTTCACGACCATTAAAAGCAGTTACAACTTCATAACCTTCCTTGGTCATATTAAATTTTATAATATCTGAGATGGGTTTTTCATCATCTACAATTAGTATTTTTTTCATTTAGTCACCTTTTTCCTTATCTCATTATACCAAAAAAATGTAAAGAAGACACGAAAGACCGATACTAGCAGCTTCTTTTCAAGTAGGCTTGCCAAATCTTTTGCTGAGGTTTAGCTAGGGGATAATTGATAAATTCTTCCGGACTTAACCAAAGGACTTCTCTATCTGCATATTCCTGTGTTTCAGTAACTCGGCCTGCAATTATCTGGATATGCCATTTACGATGGCTAAAAATGTGCTTGACCTCTTCAAATCGTAGATCTTGCCAATCAACTTCAAGATCATAGTCCTGTTCAAAACTCTCCTGTGGAGATGGTCCAAGCTGTAAAATTGATTCCGCTACTTGACTAAAAAGATCCAAATCTTGATTTTGGTCTGAGAAGTCATCAACTTCAATCAAGGGAAAATGCCAAAATCCAGCCAAGAGTTTTTCACTCTCATTCTTTTCTAATAAAAACTGACCCTGACTATTTTGTACTACAAGAGCCTTTAGATAAATAGGGATTGGCTTTTTCTTTGGAGCCTTGATAGGATAGCGATCCATGGTCCCATGTTGGTAAGCAGCACTGAACTCCTTAACAGGACTCTCCTCCGGTCTTGGATTAACAGGAGCCTCAATATCTGAACCTAAATCCATCAAAGCCTGATTGAAATCACCTGGACGATCAGGGTCTATCAGAACTTCCATCATCGCTTGAAATATTTTTCGATTGCTAGGATTTCCAATATCATGATTGACTTCAAATAAACGTGCCAAAACACGCATGACATTGCCATCTACTGCAGGCTGCGGAAGGTTAAAGGCAATACTAGAAATTGCACCAGCTGTATATGGACCAATCCCTTTTAAGCTTGAAATACCTTCATAAGTAGACGGGAACTTGCCTTCAAATTCATTCATAATCTGTTGAGCAGCTGTTTGCATATTACGAACACGAGAATAATAGCCAAGTCCTTCCCAGGCTTTTAATAAGCGTTCCTCAGGTGCATTTGCTAAACTCTCTACAGTCGAAAACCAGTCTAAAAAACGTTCATAATAGGGAATGACGGTATCAACTCGAGTCTGCTGCAACATAATTTCAGATACCCAGATATGGTAAGGATTCTTACTCCGTCTCCAAGGTAAATCCCGCTTATTTTCGTCATACCAGGCTAATAGTTTTTGACGGAAAGAGAGAATCTTGTCCTCTTCCCACATGGTCACACCATATTTCTCCAAATCTAACATATTTCTAGTATAGCATAACCTTTTAGGATACTCAAAAAATCAAGATAGGGCTTGTTAAAACACTCTCTTAAACTCTATTAGAAAATTAGCAATTTAGCCTTTACAAACCAGCTGCTTCTATCATTTTCCCTACTTTTTTGATATAATAAATTTAATGATTCTTCAAAGGAGGCATCTATGCGTTTTAATCAATTCAGTTACTATCCTGTAAGCCAGAAAGAAGCTTTACAGGAATTATCCAGCCTTGGATTCAAGCTTGACCAATCAAATTCTGATAAAGAACTGTTTGAAGCTTTTGTTAGAACTTGTTTTTTCAATTACAAAAATACAGATTATCCCCTCTCAACTTTAGCGGTTGATAAAGAAACTGATCTGCTCACTTTCTTCAATTCTGATCGTGAATTAACTGCAGAAATTTTCTATACTGTTGCCTTTCAGTTGCTTGGTTTCAGTTACTTGACAGACTTTGAAGATGGTCTTGCTTTTCATAAAGAAACAGCATTCCCAATTGTATACGGAGATTTGATTGACAATCTCTATCAACTCCTTAACACGCGCACTAAAAAGGGAAATACCTTGATCGATCAATTGGTTAGCGATGGTCTTATCCCTGAGAACAATGATTACCACTACTTCAATGGCAAGAGCTTGGCAACCTTTTCTGCAAACAATGCTATTCGGGAAGTTGTTTATGTGGAAAGTCGTATTGATTCTGATAATGATGGACTGCCAGATCTTATCAAGGTAAACATTATTCGTCCATCTTACCACGGCAAAATTCCAGCTGTTATGACGGCAAGTCCTTACCATCAAGGAACCAATGATAAAGCAAGCGATAAAGCTCTTTACAAAATGGAAGCTGAGCTAGAAGTCAAGGAACCGCATGAAATTTCTCTAGAAAAACCAACATTAGACTTGGTTGAACCTGTTGGAGAAGCTGAATTCGTTCCAGAAGCTGAAGAAAAACTCACTCATATCAATAGCAGCTACACACTTAATGACTACTTCCTTCCAAGAGGATTTGCAAATATCTACGTATCTGGTCTTGGAACCAAGGATTCTCAAGGTCAAATGACCAACGGAGATTACCGACAAGTTGAAGCCTATAAAAATGTCATTGATTGGCTCAATGGTCGTTGTCGTGCCTTCACAGACCACAGTCGTAAACGTCAGGTCAAGGCTGACTGGTCAAATGGAAAAGTTGCCACTACTGGTCTTTCTTATCTAGGAACAATGTCTAATGGTCTTGCCACTACAGGAGTTGATGGTTTAGAAGTCATTATTGCTGAAGCAGGTATTTCTTCTTGGTACAACTATTATCGAGAAAATGGTCTGGTAACAAGCCCTGGTGGCTATCCAGGAGAGGACTTCGATTCATTAGATGAATTAACTTATTCTCGTAATCTCTTAGCAGGTGACTTTATTCGTGGAAACGAAGCTCATAAAGAATCTATAGAAGAACTCAAGAAAAATCTAGACCGTAAAACGGGTGATTATAACCAATTTTGGCATGACAGAAACTACCTACTCAATGCTGAAAAAGTTAAGGCTGAAGTTGTCTTTACCCACGGTTCGCAAGACTGGAATGTAAAACCACTTCATGTCTATCAAATGTTCAATGCTCTTCCAAGCAATATTAAGAAACATCTCTTTTATCATAACGGTGCCCATGTTTATATGAACAACTGGCAGTCTATTGATTTCCGTGAATCCATGAATGCTCTTTTGACGCAGAAATTATTGGGTCAAAACACTGACTACCAACTTCCAAGAGTCGTTTGGCAAGACAATACAGCTCCTCAAACATGGATGACTCTTGAAGATTTTGGAAATCAAACTGACCAAAAAACTTTCACATTAGGTACCGAAGAAGCTGTCATTGAAAACCACTATCAAGACTCAGACTTTGAACGTTTTGGAAAGACCTACCAAACCTTTAACAATGAACTCTATCAAGGGAAAGTCAATCAGGTAACTATTGACCTGCCAGTGACAGAAGACCTTCATCTTAATGGGCGTGTTAAACTAAACCTCCGTCTCAAATCAAGTACAAATAAAGGCTTACTATCTGCACAACTTCTCGAACTTGGTCAAAAGAAATACCTACAACCGTATCCAGGAGTCTTGTCTGCTCGTACTATTGATAATGGTCGTTACCACATGCTGGAAAATCTTTGCGAGCTACCATTTAGCCCAAATGCACAGCGCGTTATCACCAAAGGCCATCTCAATCTTCAAAATCGTCATGATTTATTGAAAATTGAGGAAGTTAAACCGGATGAATGGATGGAATTTCAATTTGAACTCCAACCAACTATTTACAAACTAAAAGAAGGCGATACAGTACGTCTCGTTCTTTATACTACAGACTTTGAGATTACTGTACGTGACAATACAGACTATCACTTGACTGTCGACCTTGCACAGTCCAATCTTGAGATACCTTTTCAAAGGGAGGTAACTGTAGATGAACAAAGCCGAGCAAAGACACCAGCTCATCCGAGCCCTAATCACTAAACAAAAAATTCATACCCAAACTGAATTACAAGAACTACTGATTGAAAACGGAGTACAGGTCACACAAGCAACACTTTCAAGAGACATTAACCTGATGAATCTTTCTAAGATTCGTGAAGGTGAACACTCCTATTATTCAATCAACACTGGCTCTACATCCAAGTGGGAAAAACGGCTAGAAGTCTATATGGAGGAAGCCCTCTACATGATGCAACCCGTCCAACACCAAGTTGTTATCAAAACCTATCCAGGTTTGGCACAATCCTTCGGATCTATCTTGGACGCCCTAAATTTTCCTGAAATAGTCGCTACTATCTGTGGAAATGATGTCTGTTTGGTTATCTGCGAGGATAAGGAGCAAGCTCAATCTTGCTTTGAACGCCTCAAACAATTTGCACCACCTCTATTTTTTGATCGGTAACAAAAACCCGTGATGACTTTCATCACGGGTTTATTTTATGATTTGCTATTTTCAGCTTGCTTTTTAGTTCTTGCTAGTCTCAAAGCTCTATTTGGATTGAGGCGATTAAACAGTTCTTCTAACTTCTTCTCATTCCAGACATCTGCTGCAGAAACAAAATTTCCATCAGCATCACGGAAAGATATCGGTTTATCTCCCATAGCTATCTCCTAGTCCACAAATTCAAACTCAAACTTACCGATACGAACCAAATCTCCATCCTTGGCGCCACGGGCACGGAGAGCTTCATCAACTCCCATGCCACGCAACTGACGAGCAAACTTCATAACAGACTCATCACGGTCAAAGTTAGTCATGTTAAAGAGTTTGATGAGTTTTTCACCTGAAAGTACCCAAGTTGCATCATCATCACGACTAATTTCAAATGGTTTTTCTTCTTCATCAAAGCCATAATAAACTTCTTCTTCCATTTCTGACTCGTCATAAAGAAGGAATTCTGGAGTCTTATCAAGAAGATCTGCTGTTGCATCTAGTAAAGGTGCTAAACCTTGTTTGGTCAAACCTGATATTGGGAAGATTGCTGGTAATTCCTCGAACTCATCAAAGTTAGTTGCCAATTTTTTCTTGAATTCTTCGAGATTTTCTTGACTCTCTGGCATATCCATCTTATTAGCGACAATGATTTGGGGACGCTCCATCAGACGAAGGTTATAAGATTCCAACTCCTTGTTAATAGCTAGATAATCTTCGTAAGGATCGCGACCTTCACTGGCTGACATATCGATGATGTGAAGGATAACGCGAGTACGCTCAATATGGCGAAGGAACTGAGTTCCCAAGCCCACGCCTTGACTAGCACCTTCAATCAATCCAGGTAGGTCTGCCACTGCAAAGGACTCCCCTGATTGGGTACGGACCATACCAAGATTAGGAACGATTGTTGTAAAGTGGTAGGCACCAATTTTAGGTTTTGCAGAGGTAATTACACTGAGCAGAGTTGATTTTCCAACTGAAGGGAATCCAACCAAACCAACATCAGCAAGAATCTTAAGTTCTAACTGTAATTCACGTTCTTGACCAGGTTCTCCATTTTCTGAGATTTCTGGCGCAGGATTTTTAGGTGTTGCAAAACGGATATTTCCGCGACCACCACGACCACCGTGAGCAACAATAAACTCTTGGCCGTGCTCAATCAAGTCAGTGATAACTTTTCCAGTTTCTGCATCACGTACAGTTGTACCTTGAGGCACTCGAACAATCAAGTCCTCTGCTCCTCTACCATGCATTCCTTTGGTCATCCCTTTTTCACCCGATTGGGCTTTGAAATGACGATTGTAACGGAAGTCCATCAGGGTACGTAAACCTTCATCTACAACAAAGACAACGTTACCACCACGGCCTCCATCACCTCCCCATGGACCGCCATTAGGGACGTATTTTTCACGGCGAAAGGCAACCATCCCATCGCCACCATTTCCAGCCTTGACCTTGATCTTGGCTGTATCTAAAAACATACTCATATTCTTTTCTCACTCTAAAAAGGGCTGGGAAATCCCAGTCACCAACTATTACAACTTGCTAGAAAATCTAGCATTTTAAAATCTGCTAAATACACCTATGGCTGTAGCAAAGATACCTGCTAGGGTTACAAATAACATAATCAAAACGACAAACATTGTTAGTTTTTCAAAGAAAGTTTTTTTACGTTTCCCATTATCACCAAATGCCATTTTTTCTCCTTTACTATTCTTAAAATTCATCTGATACAGGAGCGATTGCCCACAAAATCAAGTAAGCAATAAGTCCAGCACCATAACAGAAAGCTAGAACTCCCCAAATCACACGTACAATTGTAGGATCAATATCAAAATAATTAGCTAAACCAGCGCATACACCACCGATTTTTTGATCTCTACCACTTCTCATAAATTTCTTTTTCATTTTTTTTCCTTTCTTTGATTCGATTAATCGTTCAAATATTTTCTTAAATGACTCAACTGTTTTCTAGAAGCTTTCAACATACGTCTTGAACCCTTGACTGGCATAGACACTGCTTGTTGTGGTATATAGAATACTGTCTTTAAAATGCGTTTCGTAACAGGTTCATCTGCAGTCAATTCTTTTTCAAAATTATTTGAAATAATAACATCTAGATAGAATTCATGCACTCTCTTAGCAAAATTCTCAGCCGAAATTTCATACAATTTTTCAGCCAAAAGTTTCTCATCCATCTTTGGAGTTGCAATTAAAGCTTCTAAAATAGCCCCTGCTAGATCTCTCTCTTCATAATAAAGCGTTCCAAACATTTTATGATTGATGAGGTTATCAAGATAGGGATTTCCATGAGCTATTACCGGAGTCTTACTTGCAAGACTTTCAAGATAGGTCAAGCCTTGAGTTTCACTAGTTGAAGCTGAGATAAAGAAGTCAGCCGCCTTATAATAGAGCGCTGTCTCACTCGGGGCAACCATACCAGTAAAGATAACAGAATCTTGAATCTTTAAATCTGATGCTTGCTCCTTGAGATTTTCCAGATAAGGACCATCTCCAGCTACGACTAATTTAACATTTTGCTCTTCTTTTAGAACATCTGGAAATGCTGCCAGAACGGCTTGAATGTTCTTCTCGTAAGAAACACGCGAAAGGCTAAGAAGCATCTTTTCATCTTCCTTAATACCTAGTTTAACCCGTAAGTCTGCGATATGTTCTGGTCCAATCTCTGGTCGTTCAAACTTGGCTAGCTCAATCCCTGTAGGAATAACACGCTTTTCAACTTTGACCTTATAATCTGATAGAAGGTCGCGCACAATTTCACTCGGACAAATCACACCATCAACATCATGAAGGAAGCCCCTCACAAGATACTTGACCATACCTGGACGAATCAACATCCCTTTAGCGATATAGTGAACATAATCCTCGTACTGGGTATGATAGGTATGTATAACAGGGATTTTCAACTCACGCGCTATCCAAATCCCTAATAAACCAAGAGAAAATTCGGTCTGCGTATGAATAATATCCAGCTTGTATTGCTTTGCTATCTCAAGAGCTTTCGTAAATCCACGATAGGCGAAACGACGATCCTTAAAGGCAAAGAAAGGAACACTAGGGATACGGATAATCTGCCAGTCTTCATAACGATTAACATCCTTGTCTGTTGTTGTAAAGATAAAGACGGCATGGCCTTGCTTTTCAAGTTCTGTTTTTAAGGTTCGAATACTGGTCGCAACACCCGAGACCTGCGGGAAATAAGTATCTGTAAATAAACCAATTCGCATATACTACCTCATTTTTTTCCTAAAGCTGCTTGCTCCCGATAGAATTTTAGCCAGATTTCAAGAAGATGCTCTTCTGAATATTCTCTTGAAATAGCCTTAGCCTTTTCTTTTAATTCTTTTAGTTCTTCTGGATGCTCGCGATATTCCAAGATAGCCTCTCTCATCTCTTCAACATCACTTGTTGGTCTGTAATTTCCTTCAAGAATGACCTTGTAAAGATCTAGATCACGAAGCATAATGGGTGCTTCACAACTCGCAGCTTCTAGAATAGTCATTGGAAAGAGCTCGTTATAACTTGGAAGCAAGAAAAGATCAGCCAAGGCATAGAGTTCTCTCATCCGTTCTGGATCTACAATCCCTGGGAAAATTAGATTTTCAGGAGGATTATCCATAATTTTTTTATAGCGCTCATAACCATCGGTTATTCCCCCAAAAGAGAATCCACCAGCCCAAATAAAAGTGATATCAGGTAATTCCTCAGCTAGAGTGATAAAGTCATCTATTCCTTTACGCTTCTGAACCTGACCTGCACCAACGACTACAAACTGATTCTCATCAATCCCCATATCTTTACGAAGTTGTTCAATTTGCTCTATAGGAAGTGGATGCCATTTTTCTTTGTTGACAAAGTTAGGAATATAGGTCACTTTTTCACGTGGAATTCCAGCAGCAACCAAATCCTCAATGAAGGTAGGATTGACCACTACCAGATGCTCCATACGGTCATAAAAAGAAAACACATAGCGTTTGACAATCCCCTTTAAGAAGAATGGAATCTTCAAACTACCTTCCAAGGTATCCGGTAAGAAGTGAACATAGCCAATCTTACGTCCAGAACGTTTTTTCTGAAAGGTCGAGAGATAATAAGGAAAATCAATCGTATGAAAATGAGTAACATCCGCTTCGATTGGAAGATTTTCTGTTACGATCAGTTGGTCTTTCGCATCTCGTTTTAAAAGCTGTACCAGTTCACGGTATGCACCAGACACACCTTGGCCCGCCACTTTTTCACTTGAACTTAGCATGTTGATGCGTAATTTCTCTTTTTCCATAGTAACCATTATACCATTTTCTTCAAATAAAATCAGCAAATAAAAAGAGAGATAGCATAAAAGCTGGGAATTCCTGGCGTCTACACTATTTCTCTTTTCATAATATACTTACTTGATACCTAAAGCGATACGAGCATAACGGCTCATTTTTTCAACCGTCCAAGCTGGATACCAAACTAATTTCACTTCAACGTTAGTAACCTCTGGAACGTCCGTCATAGCATCATAGATTTGGTCGGTTAAAAGATCTGCCAAGGGACAACCCATGGTTGTTAAGGTCATATCAATTTCAGTCTCACCTGTATCGCCATCAAAACGAATCTCGTAGATCAGACCAAGATTGACGATATCAATTCCCAATTCTGGGTCAATAACTTCTTCTAATGCTGACAAAATACGTGTTTTGATATTTTCAATCTGTTCTTCTGTGTAAGCCATCTTCACTCTCCCTTAACTTAATCTTCAATGAAATCACGAAGTGGTTTGCTTCGACTTGGCTGGCGAAGTTTTCTCAAAGCTTTGGCTTCAATCTGACGGATACGTTCACGTGTTACGTTAAAGACTTTACCAACATCTTCAAGAGTACGCATTTTCCCATCATCGAGACCAAAACGAAGACGCAAGACATTCTCTTCACGGTCTGTCAGAGTGTCCAAGACTTCATCCAACTGCTCACGCAAAACGATACGAGTTGTATAGTCCACTGGATTTTCAATCACTTCATCCTCGATAAAATCACCAAGGTGGCTATCGTCCTCTTCACCGATAGGTGTTTCTAGAGAAACTGGCTCTTGGGCAATCTTGAGAATTTCACGGACCTTGTCTGGTGTCATATCCATGCGTTCGGCGATTTGTTCAGGAGTTGGATCTTGTCCCAACTCTTGAAGAAGATTACGTTGTTCACGAACAAGCTTGTTAATGGTTTCCACCATGTGTACTGGGATACGTATAGTACGAGCTTGGTCAGCAATGGCACGAGTAATGGCCTGACGAATCCACCAAGTCGCATAAGTTGAGAATTTGAACCCTTTAGAGTAGTCAAATTTATCAACGGCCTTCATCAAGCCCATGTTTCCTTCTTGGATCAAGTCAAGGAACTGCATTCCACGTCCAACATAACGTTTAGCAATAGATACTACCAATCGAAGGTTTGCTTCTGCAAGGCGTTGTTTAGCTTCGATATCACCCGCTTCAACAGCAAGAGCCAATTCTTTTTCCTCTTCATTTGTAAGCAGAGGAACAACCCCGATTTCTTTCAAATACATACGAACAGGGTCATTGACCTTAGCTGAGGTTGAACCGATCAAATCTTCATCAGTCAACTCTGGTTCTTCCTCAGTGCTCAAAACACGCGCACTTGGATTTCCTTCGTTGTCCGTAATTGAGATACCAGCATCTTGAATACGTTGCAAAAGATTCTCAATACCTTCCACATCTAAAGTGAAGGGAATTACGAGGGCGTTATTGATTTCATCATCAGTTGCTGTACCAGTTTTTTTATGATTGCGAATAAATTCCGCTACTTGGACGTCAAAGGTTGTTACTTCTTTTTGTTTTGTTGCCATTCTTACTCCATTCTTCTTTTTTGGGCAATTAAGCGTTCTAGCTCTTCTAATGCGGTGTCTGTATCACCGACATGGCTAGCTTCCTGAACTTTCTTTTTAATTTGCAGATTTTCCTGATTCAAGAGAGCTCTTTTTCGAGACTCTTCCACTTCAGCTAACTCGTGAGGGGACATCTCAGGTGGCAAATCTAAGGCTAGGACTTGATACCAAGCACTCTCCACTTCTCTGGTCTGATGAGCCAAATCCTCAGATGAGATACTTCCATTATCAATCAAGAGTCCATACAAGGTCTGAAACTCTGGAGTTTCAAAGATAAAATCCTCTCTTAAGCGGTAGTCATTGAGCACCAAGGGATGTTCAATCATTCTGTAGAGAATATGGGCTTCCGCTCTCATCACTGCTGTCAGCTGCTTGGTAACAGACATAGTGACAGGACTCGGACTATAGGTCTCCTTGACCTTCTCCTTTCTCTGTCTGACACGACTTTCATTGACAATATGTTCTACTTGCTGATAGTCAAAAGATGGCAAGTGATCCGTCAAAATGTGAATGTAGGAATTCTGAGCTGTGATAGAGGGTTCCTTGGCGATTAAGGGAGCAATTTTCTCTATAAATTCAATCTGAGCTTGTAGATTTTCACTGTTTTCCGGTCTGAAATGATGGATGTAAAACTCAACAGGACTAATGCGTGTATTGGTTAAGAGATAAGCCAAGTCTTGAGGAGAGCTTTTCTGCAAATATTCATCCGGATCCATCGCGTCAGGAATCTGGACTACTTGGACAGGTATATCTTTAAGCTCGTCCAAGGCTTTAGCCGTCGCAGCTTGCCCAGCTTTATCTCCGTCATAGGTGACGATCACTTTTTTGGTAAAGCGTTTCAGATGCTCCACATGTTCACTCGTCAGTGCGGTACCCATAGAAGCAACTGCATTTTCAATACCAGCACGATAAGCCGCAATGACATCCATAAACCCTTCCATCAGGTAGATTTCAGGAGCCTTGCCCGATCCTTTTTTTACCCTCTCCAAATGATATAATTCGTAACTCTTGTTAAAAATTGCCGTCGCTCGACTATTTTTATACTTTCCAGTTTGAGAATCAGTCTCTTGCCATACACGACCAGAAAAGGCAATCACCTTTCCTTGATCATTTGAAAGAGGAAACATAATGCGATTATGAAAGGTATCAAAGAATTGGTTACTCTCAGATAGATAAAACAAACCTGAATCCAGCAAGTCCTTCTCACTATAATCATCTGCTAAACGTTGATAGAGATAAGAGCGTTCTGCTGGAGCCAAACCAATCATAAAATGCTTTAGAACATCATCTGTTAAGCCACGTTTATAGAGGTAGTTTCTCGCCTCTTCGCCCATCTTAGTCGTCATGAGGATGGCATGATAAAAACGAGCGGCTTTTTCATGCATATCGTAAAGATTTTGATGGGGTGACTTAGGCTGTACAGAACTATGAACAGGCGCTGCCATCTGAATCCCAAGTCTCTCAGCTAATATCCCCACTGCATCCGCAAAGGTTACCTGCTGATACTCCTCGATAAACTTAAAAACATCTCCAGAGCGACCACATCCAAAGCAGTGGTAAAACTGCTTATCTTCGACCACGTTAAAGGAAGGGGTCTTTTCACCATGAAAAGGACAGAGCCCTAAAAAGTTCCGTCCAGATTTTTGTAAAGAAATCACTTCTCCTATGATTTCGACAATATTGGTATTGTTTTTGATCTCTTCGATGAGTCTCTTGTCAACCATAGACAATACCTCCATTTTATCACAGTTTACTCTAACTAGTATAGCTTATTTCTGAAAAAAAGTAAACCATTTCATACACTTTACATGAGACTATTTCATAAAACTAGCTAGTCACTTTCTCCACTTTTACATCATTTTCAGATACAATATCCACTAAAAAATGCGTCGACATTAATTTGTAGTGATGGAGCTTTTTATTAGCTATATTTGCAGAAGCGACCAAATCACCAAATTCTGCATTCTCGACTTCATAGATATAGTTGGTCAGATAAAGTGGTCTGTTCTTTGCTAATCCTTGCTCCCAGTAACTATCTATTAATTCTAAACTTTCGTAGACTGAACGGAAAGCCCAAACTTTTGTAAAGGTAAATTTAAATTTTTCTGAATCTTCCAAGTAGGCAATTAGAGTATCCCCGTCTATATTTATCTCGATACCATAGTCGCCAAAAGGGATGAAGTCCGGTTTAATTTTCGTCCATTTTTCCATCTCATTTCTCCAAGTTCTATTTTCTGATAATTGTATTACAGCGGTGTACATGTTTGATTAGCAAATTTTCTAGTATTGACTGATATTTAATTTCAAATTTGCAGAAACAAGAATCTCCACTACACTATCTTGAGTTATGATGATATAATGCCGTGAATTCAAAGTTCCTGCACTACCATAGGCTGTATATCCGAGTTTATTCACTAATTGACTATTCTTGACTTCGTAAATGATATTTTGGAAATTATTTTTTTTAAATTTTTTAAACATCTCCTTATCCAGAATTGCAGATAAATACAATTCCCTGCTAAAGACTCGTGCTTCATCATAGCAAAAACATGATAATTTAAAACGGTTCTGCTCTCCAATCAGCCTAATTTCTTGACCATCTGACAAGTTTGTCAACAAGACTTTTAACTTATAGTTATCTACAGGAATCAAACCTTTAAAGACTTCTACCCATTCTTCATTTTTAGTTTCTAGCTCTGATGTCATATATACCTCCATTATTCCATTTTACGTTTTAAACCTCTAATTTTCATCTATTTCACTTGATCTTCGAGATTATTTTTCAATATCCTGCTAATATACTGACCATCTTTTCTACTAATGCAAGCCGTTGCAAAAGTCATCGGTGCTTTATAAACTTCTCCTCTATAAGATGGATCGGTCAAGACCGGCATAGAATAATAGGCATTCTTTTTATTTTTAAGATCAATAAACCATTTACCTCCTAGGTGCTTGCGGAAGGTTTCACCGATATAAACTGTCAAATAATCCAACATCTTGCGGTCTGCTATCAAAGCATGGTGGTCTTCATAGTTCGCCAATATCCAATCCTCCAAATCATCCAAAGACTTCATGCTATAGTCTAAATGAAGGCCTTGTTCCTCAGCAAACTCCCTAGTAAAATAGTCCATCTTAAATCCAATTTGAAAAATCCATTCTTGAAAATCTTCTTGTGTGTATGCCATGTTTTTATCTCCTTACTTTTATCAAAGTTTAAGATTCTTATACTGATTATACTCTAAAGTAAAACTGACGAAAAGGAAAAAACAGTAATATTTAG
Organism: Streptococcus sp. SCPM-O-B-15304 (M98); assembly: GCF_058200215.1. Lineage (NCBI taxonomy): Bacteria > Bacillati > Bacillota > Bacilli > Lactobacillales > Streptococcaceae > Streptococcus > Streptococcus sp. SCPM-O-B-15304 (M98). The sequence goes on from NZ_JBYQGQ010000003.1 coordinate 45,622, forward strand.
AATTCACCAAAAAACTTAGAAGCAAAAGCCTACTTCTAAGTTTTTAAGGATACTTGATTTAAAAATTATCTACTCAAAAAGTTGATAGTAATCAGAAATCTTCATCTTGGCTTTTTCATCCTTATTCAAATCTTGGATGATTTGTCCATCTTTCATAACAATCAAGCGATTTCCATACTTGAGAGCATCTTCCATATGGTGAGTAATCATCAAAGCTGTTAGATGGTCCTTGTTGATAAAGTCATTTGTCAATTCCATCAAGGCGACACTTGTTTTAGGATCAAGAGCAGCTGTGTGTTCATCCAGTAAAAGGAGCTCTGGACGCTTCAAGGTCGCCATCAATAAACTCAAGGCCTGTCTTTGTCCACCAGATAAGAACTCAATCGGTGTATCCAGGTGTTTTTCTAGACCATTTCCAACCTTCTCAATAGTTGCTTGAAATTCATCCTTGTAAGCTGAGAGTCTTCTTGGAAAAAGACCACGTTTTTCTCCACGGAACTTAGCAATCAAGAGGTTTTCTGCAACTGTCATACGAGGGGCAGTTCCCATTTTTGGATCTTGGAAGACACGAGAGAGATACTTAGCACGTTTCTCAGGGCTGAAATGAGTCACATCCTCACCCATGATACGAATGCTACCGCTGGTTAAAGGTAAAGTTCCCGCAATGCTATTAAAGAGGGTTGATTTCCCTGCACCATTTCCACCCAAAATTGTGATGAAGTCCTGTTCATAAATATCAAGTGAAACATCGTTTAGAATAATCTTTTCTTCATCAAAGCCATTTTTCACAATTTTAGTGGCATTTTTTAATTCTACAATTGCTGTCATTTGCTTAACTTGACTCCTTTCAAATATTTATCCTTAAGAGTTGGGATTACCAAGCAAGTTGCTAGGATAAGGGCACTATATAGACGGAGGTAGCTAGTGTTAAAGCCGAGAGCAATGACTCCCCATACCAAGAATTGATAGCTGATGGAACCAACTACAATAGTAACCAAGCGTTCTGCTAAGGTAAGACTCTTAAAGAGAACCTCACCGATAATCAAGCTGGCAAGACCAACAACGATAACACCGATACCACGAGAGACATCCGCATAACCTTCTTGTTGAGCGATAAGTGCGCCAGCAAGTGCGATTACACCATTTGACAAGACCAAGCCCATAAGCTCCATACGTCCTGTATTGATACCAAAACTACGAGCCATATCTGGATTATCCCCTGTAGCGATATAGGCCTGTCCAAGTTTGGTATCTAGGAAGAAAAGCATGAGAAGGATAACAAAAGTCACAAAAATTAAACCTGTAAACAATTGATTAACTTCAAATGAGAAAGGAAGAACATCCTGGATTTGCTTGGTATTTAAGAGTCCAAGGTTAGCCCGTCCCATAATCATGAGCATGATAGAATGACAAGAAGTCATGACCAGAATTCCAGACAAGAGTGTTGGAATCTTTCCTTTGGTATACAATAGACCAGCTGCTAAACCAGCAAGACAACCTGCTCCTACAGCCGCTAAAGTCGCAAGAAAAGGATTAACCCCTTGTGTAATCAGAGTAACTGCTACTGCTCCTCCAAGTGGGAAGGAACCCTCCGTTGTCATATCTGGAAAGTTCAGGATACGGAAGGTCATAAAGATTCCTAAACCTAGGATAGCCCAGACCAATCCCTGTGAAATAATAGATATTAGCATGTTTGATTCGTTTCCTTTATTCTAAAAATTGGAGGAGATGTCTCCAACTCCTCCTTCATTCTTATTCGATTACTTGACCTGCTTCTTTGAGAACTGATTCAGGAATAGTGATTCCAAGTTCTTGAGCAACTTTTTTGTTGATCACTGATTTACCAGTTGAGAAGACATTGACTGGTGTATCTGCAGGTTTTTCACCCTTCAAGACTTTGGCAATCATTTTACCAGTAGCAACACCAAGATCGTGTTGGTCAACAACGACTGATGCCAAACCTCCAGCTTCTACCATGGCAGTCGCACTTGGGTAGATTGGTTTTTTAGCTGTTTGATTGCTTGAAACGACAGTTGAGAATGCAGATGCGATTGTGTTATCGATTGGAACCCAGATTGCATCTACTTTACCAGTCATAACGTTCACTGTTGAAGCAATTTCGTTCGTTGATGGAACTGCAAAAGTTTCTACTTTCAAACCAGCTTTTTCAGCGTAAGCTTTGAACTCTTCGACTTGTGATTTTGAGTTATCTTCGCTACTTGAGTAAAGAGCTCCAACCGTCTTGACATCAGGTGTCAAAGTTTTGATCAATTCAACCTGTTGTTCAGCAGGGTTGTGGTCAGATACCCCTGTGATGTTCCCACCTGGTTTTTCCAAGTTTTGTACAAGGTTAGCACCAATTGGGTCTGTGATAGCTGCCATGATAACAGGAAGGTCTTTTGTTGCACTTGCAAGTCCTTGAGCAGCAGGTGTTGCGATTCCAACGACTACATCGTTTCCGTTTGCAACTAATTGTTTACTCATTGTCGCAACCTTACTTTGGTCACCTTCTGAGTTCATAAAATCAATTTTAACTTGGTCACCTTTATAGCCTTCTTCAGCAAGTCCATCTTGGATCCCTTGGTAAATCAAGTCGAGTGATGGGTGACTGACGAACTGTAGAACACCAACTTTAGCAGTTTTATTAGCTGTCTCAGTTTTAGTTTCTTGTTTCGTTAAGCTAGAATATACTAAGCTTCCACCAACTACAAGTGCTAATGCTACGATAATACCGAGTAGACGTTTGTTTTTCATAATTTTCTCCTTATTTTTCAATTCTTACTTCTAATTTTACCTTTTAAATCGCTTAACCAAGCGTCGCCATCGTTTGAATTCCATTATTTATCCTCCCCATAGAAAAAGTCCTCACACAAAAAACTTGTGTGAGGACGTCGATGCGCGGTGCCACCTCAATTATAGGAACTATTCCTATCGCTCTTACTCGCTTCACGAGTTGCACTGTAAGGTGTGCTCACCGAATTCTTATGATTTCAAATTCTTTATAACATTCAGCCCAATTTTCATCACTTCCATCTGTCTGTTTCCACCAAACACAGACTCTCTATAAAACTTTAATGATTACTTTCTGAATGCTTAAATTATATCATTTTACTATAACTTGTCAAGGGTTTTCATAAAATATTTTAAATATTAACAAAAATTCCTACGTTTTTTATAAAATCTAACTTGTATCAGCCTGAATTACGTAATCCTGTAGCAATTCCGTTGATAGTTGTATGGATCAATCGTTCTTCATCTGAAGATAGCTCACCACGACGTTGACGCTTAATCAATTCCAACTGAATATAGTTAAGGATATTGAAATAAGGCATCCGGTAGTTGAGACTGTCTTTCAAATAAGTATTTTCTGCCAACAGCTCCTCATGGCCTTCAATAGCCAAGATAACGTCCTTAGTCAACTGCCATTCATCCAAGATAGTATAGTAAATTGCTTGTACTTCTTCACTTTCACACAGTTTAGCGTACTCAAAGGCGATGTTCATATTTGATTTGGACAAGACCATATCAACATTAGATAGGAGTGACTGGAAGAATGGCCAATTTTGATACATATCACGAAGGAATTCAATATTTTTTGGATCTTGGTCAATAAATTCCTTGAAGCTTGAACCAACACCATACCAACCTGGGAACATAACACGACTTTGTGACCATGAGAATACCCAAGGAATCGCACGTAGACCACCGATTTCAGTGATTGTTTTACGAGCTGCTGGACGAGAACCAATATTGAAACTTGAAATAGCCTTGATTGGACTAGATTCAAAGAAATAATCATAGAAATGGTCATTTCCAAATACTAGCTCACGGTAGATATCGTAACTACGTTCTACTACTTGGTCCATGATAGCTTCATAGCGATTTGATGTATTGGTATCACTCTTCTTCTTGGTAATCATACGGTTGATAGCTGCTGAAACCAACATTTCAAGGTTATAGTAGGCAGCATCCTTGTTTCCGTATTTATTTCCAATAACTTCCCCTTGCTCTGTCAAACGGATACGATCCTTAATGGACTTGAGTGGTTGAGAAGCAATGGCATCATAAGTAGGGCCACCACCACGGCCAACGGTACCACCACGACCATGGAAGAAGGTTACTTTGACTCCAAATTCGTCACCAATAGCAGTCAATTGTTGTTGGGCCTTATAAAGTGTCCAACAAGATGATAGATAACCGCCATCCTTATTACTATCAGAGTAGCCAAGCATGATTTCTTGGTAATTGTTTTTAGAAGCAATCCATTTCTTAGCAAGTGGTAGAGAGAAATACTTTCTCATTGTTTCTTCAGAATGGTCCAAGTCCTCAATTGTTTCAAAGAGAGGAACAATCTGAACACGCGCTTTTTCAGCATCTACCAGACCAACTTCTTTTAGCATAATAGCCAACTCAAGCATATCTGACACGCTTGTTGCATGTGAGATAATCGTTTGACGAATGACATCTTCTCCTAAACGGTCTTTTAATTCACGTGCTGTTTGGAAAATAGCCAGTTCTTTTTCGAGAAGTTCAGACTTCTCAGCATGAGTTGCAGACAAGATTCGAGGATCTTCTAATAATTCATGCAAAAGCAAGTCACATTTTTCATCTTCTGATAAATCACTATAGTGGTCATTGATTCCAGCAGATGCCAACAATTCTGCTACACAGGCTTCGTGGACGCTTGAATCTTGACGCATGTCGATGGAAGCCAAGAAGAAACCAAAGACTTCTACAGCTTCTAAAAGTTCTGCAAATTCACCTGTGAGTAAGGCCTCTGCCTTGTTTTCAAGTAATGAGTCCTTAATAATGTATAGATCTTGCTTAAACTCTTCGACTGTTTCGTAAAATGGTGGACGATCTTCAGCCAGCTCTTGAATAGCTCCTGAAAGTCGATTGCTAATATAGTCTGTAATCACTCCTTGTTGATGCCCTTGCGTACCGAGAAGACGTTCAACAGGATGACGTTCATCAGCTGACGAGCCAACAACAGACCATTCTTTTAAATTCAAGAGAGTTTGAATCAATTTGGACTGAATCAAATGAAAGGCACGACGATAGGGTTCTTTCTCACGAAAGACTGATGTATCTCCAGACTGAGCAGCCATTTCTTCAACAGCTTTGCTAGTTTTTGATAAATTCGTTGAAAGAGAGAAGGTACGATACAGACTAGAAATCTTACTGATATAATAGTTCAAAACCACTTCACTTTGAATGGTAGCAGAACGCAGAAGTGTCTCAGCAGTTACAAATGGATTTCCATCACGGTCTCCACCGATCCACATTCCCATAGTAATAGGTTTGGCTTGTTTAAGATCAATTCCTTGCTCTTTTGCTAGACGTTTGTACTCTAACATCAAGTTAGGGACAGCCTGTAGGAAGGAACTATTGTAGTACTCCATCACATTGGTGATTTCGTTGGTTACTTTTAGTTTCTTCTCACGAATCATATCTGTCTGCATGATAATCTCAATATAGCGACGAAGATCATTATGCCATTTTTCTTTGTTGATGAGTCCCATTCTCACGTCACGATATTTACGCAAAAGGGTATGGATATGAGTGGTCAAATCCAACATACTCTTACGTTGAACCTGAGTTGGGTGGGCCGTCAAAACTGGTACCACGTTCAAGTGTTCAAGAATCTCAGCAGCGTTTTCTTTTTCAGCCACCATTTTGATCGTTGTTGACAATTTACCCAGATAGTCTTGATCGACATTATTTAGATGGTTAATCTCATAAGCCAAGTCAACATCTTCAGAGATGTTAATTAAAAGAGGCAAAATAGAGAAGTATCTAGAAATGTAGACCATCTCATCATTTGAAAGACCTGTTACTACTTTATCTAGCCCTTGATAGTCAAGTTTTGACGAAAGTTCCTTCAAGTGCATAATCTTATCAAAGGTTTCAGCAGGAAGCATATTTTTTGTAATATCTTCCAGCATATCTGTCAAGATTTGAACTTCTTCTTGTACGACAGTTTTGTTACTATAATTTTCTAACTTTTGAAGAGACATTTTTTTCTCCTTGTTATCTATGTCTTAAAGCTGTGCTTCGTATTCACTAAAAAGTCGCGCACGCTTCTCACTGGCATCAATATTTAATACAAATGCTATGGCTACCGAAAGAACCAAGAGGCTATTTCCCCCTTGCGAAAGGAAAGGGAAGGTAACCCCTGTTGAAGGAATCAAGCCTGAAATACCTCCAATGTTAACAAAAACCTGTATCAGAATCATACCACCAATACCGATTGCTACCATTGAGTTGAAAGGATCCCTTGCTCGAATACCTACCAAAATGATTCGTAGAATTAAGAAGAATAGGAGAGCGAGAATAAGACTTGCTCCTACAAATCCAAACTCTTCGATGACAATCGAAAAGACAAAGTCTGTATGGGCTTCTGGCAGATACCCTCGTTTTTCAATAGAATTTCCTAATCCCAGACCAAACCATCCTCCATTAACCATGGCATAGTAGGAATTGGCCAACTGGTGTCCAGCTCCAGCCAAGTCATTAAATGGGTTGAAAAAAGCACTGAACCGCTTGGCAACATAACCAAATACGGGAATTTTAGAGAATTTCTCAACACCGATTATCCGAATGGCTGTTAAGGAAATCATAGAGACACCAGCTAGTAAGCCCAGAATAGTTGTGAACCATCGATAAGCTATCCCACTGATGGTATACATGAGCAAGGATACCAAAATCAAGATGGTAGCATTCCCAAGGTCTGGGAAAATCGCCAAACTACCAATCATAACCAGTAGAACAAAACGCCAATCATTAAATGCTCTTGGCAACCACTGATTGAGGGTTAAAACTTGGAAGTCGTATACAGCTATTTCATCCTGTTGTTTTGAAAAACGCTGTGCTAGATACCAGACAATAATAATTTTCAAATACTCTGCTGGTTGAATCGTGATGGGACCAACCTTAATCCAGCCATAGGCACCGTTGACAGGAATCCCAATTAAACGTGCTAGTGCTAGTAGTATCAGCTCAACAAACATGACGATAAAGAGTAATCGCTCATTTCGTAGAAATCCTAATTTCAATTTATAAATCAAGGCAATTAAAAACAAACTGGCTATCCAGAAAATTCCTTGGTTTCGAACCAGTTGTAAGGTGCTTTTCCCCTCTTGGATAAGAGTTGCACTCGTTGTCGAATAAACTACTATCAATCCTAAAACGGATAACAGTAAATAAGGAATCAAAATGGAATAATTCAGCAGGTGCCTTTTACTTATTTTCATATGTCACCTATCTTTCGGAAAAATATTTTTATTTTCCCTTATTATTTCTAGTTTTACATGCTATTATACCATTTTTTAGCCTAGAAAAAAACTCTTACAGTATAAACATTCGAATTTTACTCAAAACAAACTCTGGACTAGAATGTCTTGAGTGATCCCCTTATCCGACCTATCGAGCGTTTTAAGTTACTAGGACTTTTAAAACTATAATCTTGATATTTTATAAACCTAAAAACTACCTTCCAGACAGAGGAAGGTAGTTCATTACTATCTTAGTTTGAGGCGCTACTGCTGCTGTCAGAAGTTGTTTCGCCTTTGATGTATTGTGTAAAGATATTTTGGAAGGCCGGATCTTTAACTTTAATGTTGGCATCTTGCAATTCTTTACTAATAACACCTTGAACAAAGGTTGCATCATTTTGTTTTTGAGTCAAAATGATTGTTTTAAGTTTTTCTTTATAATCATCCAAGTTAGAAGATTTTTCTGATTTCTTCGTCAACTTAACAATGTAGAAACTACTTGTATAAGCTTGAGTTCCTGGAGCAGTGATAACATCTGAAATTCCGTTGACATCAAGCGCAAAAGCGGCTTTCTTAACTACGTCTGGTAATTCTGTTGATGCAGAGTCAAAAGTAATTTCTCCACCATTTTCTTTTGTCTTTTCGTCTGTAGAATTGTCTTTTGCAAGTTGTGCAAAGTCAGCTCCAGACTCTTTTGCTTTGGCAAGAACTTCCTTAGCCTTATCTTCACTATCAAGTTTAATAATTTGAGCCGTTACTTCTGGAGTATACTCTTCAAAAGCTTTTTTGTAGTTTTCATCTGTTAATTCAGCTTCAGCGGCTTTCTTAACAGCATACTCAACTAATTTACTTGTACGAATTTGAGCTTTACGGCTTTCTGCAGTCATACCTGAACGAGCGAGAATCGTTTGATAGCTATCACCGTATTTCTTTTGTTCTTCTGCAACTGCATCATCTACTTCTTTATCACTTACTTCTGAACCATATTGTTTTTCAAAAACTTTTTGAATGGTCATATTCAGCAAGACTTGTTGAGCAGTCGCATTATTTTTGACTTCTTCAAAGAATTGATGCTCAGTAATAACATCGCCTTTCATGCTAATCAAGTCAGTTCCTTCAGAACTGTTTGAACAAGCAGCCAAAGTAGCTACTGACAACAATGTGATGGCTCCCGCCATTAGTTTTTTCTTCATGTTTACTCCTTTTGTTCACTAAATAAAGGTTTACCTTATCTATTTTACCAAATTGTCTTAAAAATATCTGAAATCAATCAATATCAGGCAGTTCTACTTCTGATTGATTCTTTCTTAGCATAAGAATCCCATCTCCAAGTGGAACCAAGCTAGCGGTTAAGCCAGGATTATCTAAGGTTGCATCAAATAGTCTTTGCAAGCCACGATAAATCGTCCGTTGTCCACGTCGGACTTCCATAATATCCCTCGCAATATCTCCTCCTTGGAAAATATCATCCAAGACAACGACTCCACCTACTTCGAGGTGTTTGAGGATTTCTGGTAGAAAGACGATGTATTTGGACTTGGCAGAATCCATAAATACAAAATCATAGGTCTCAGTCAACGTTGACAGGACATCTACCGCATCACCTTCTAAGAGAGTGATTTGTTTGCGGCTATCAAATTTTGCAAAATTCTCCTTGGCAAAACCAATCATCTCAGGATTTCGGTCAATAGTGGTGATTTTTGACTTAGGTGAATGCTCTGCCATTAAAAGTGCTGAAAATCCAATAGCAGTCCCGATTTCCAAAATGTTTTTTGGTTGAATGGTTTCCATAAGGAAACGAAAATAAGCGACGGTTTCATGAGGAATAATAGGAATATTCTCCTTGCGAGCAAATTTTTCTAGCTCTTTTAGAGAACCCGTCACCTGCTTTTGTCTGTGGCGCATGAACTCGACAATCTCATGCTTGACAACAGGACGTCGCATGTTATGATTGGCATTTTTACTATAAGACTTTACCATCTGCCTTATGCCAATCCTAATTTTTCAACAAGGGCTTCAAACTCATCCAAACGGCGTTCAAAGACTGCAAAAGCATCGTTGAGATAGTCCTCTTTTTCCATATCAACGCCAGCTTTACGCATGATATTGAGTGGATAGTCTGACTTGCCTGCCTTGAGGTAGTCAATATAGCGGTCACGATCATCTTGGCTACCGTGAACAATCTTTTCAGCCAAGGCTGAAGCAGCTGCAAAGCCTGTTGAATACTGATATACATAATAGTTATAGTAGAAATGAGGAATTCGAGCCCACTCATACTGGATTTGAGGATTATCTTCCTTACTCAAGCCATAATATTCTTGGTTCAAGTCAGCATAGAGATTGTTTAGAAACTCACTTGTCAAGACTTCACCATTTTGATCGGCTTGGTGGATAGCATGTTCAAATTCAGCAAATTGAGTTTGGCGGAATACTGTTCCACGGAAACCATCCAAGAAGTTGTTGAGAATCGCAAAGCGTGTTGCATCATCTTGAACTTCTTGCAATAATTTTTCTGTTAGGATGTTTTCATTAGTAGTTGAAGCAATTTCTGCCAAGAAAATTGAGTAATCTCCGTATACATAAGGTTGTGTTTCACGCGTATAGCTTGAATGCATACTGTGACCTGTCTCATGTACGAGAGTGAAGAGATTATCTAGGTTATCTTGCCAGTTAAGGAGCATAAAAGCGTTGGTATCATAAGAACCGCCAGAATATGCACCTGAACGCTTGCCTTGATTTTCATACACATCAATCCAACGTTCGCTGAAGGCACGTTTAACTCGGCTCATGTAATCCTCACCAAGAACTGCCAAAGCTTCTTCTGCCTTCTTCAAGGCCTCCTCATAAGTAAAGCTGTATTCCACTGAAGACAATGGGGTATAAACATCGTACATCTTGAGATCTGGAATACCCAAGATTTTTGAACGAAGAGCCAAATAACGATGCAAGAGTGGCAAATGCTTACGAACAGCAGATACTAGATTGTCATAAACACTTTCTGGCACAAAGTTTGCCGCAAGAGCTGCTTCACGCGCACTCTTGTAGTTACGGACTTTGGCACGGTAGTTTTGCACTTTAACATTGGTCTGCAAGGTTTTAGCGTAAGTGTGCTGGTATTGTTCATAGGTAGAGTAAAGGGCTTCATAAGCTCCACGACGAACCTCACGATTCTTAGATTCTACCAAGCGCATATAAACGCCGTGTGATAATTGAACTTCATTTCCATCTTCATCTTTAACAAATGGAAAGACGATATCTGCATTATCTAAAATAGCAAAGGTTTCACTAGCAGCACCGAAGATTTCCCCAGCACCTGCAAGCAACTCTTCTTCACGTTGTGAAAGGACATGGTCCTTATTTTGCAATAGTTTATCAAAGAAGTGTTTATAAGGCTGGAGTTTTGGTTCTTCTGCTAAAAAGTTTTGATACTGGTCTTCTGTAATAGCCATAAATTCTGGTTCATAGAAAGAGAAGACTTGATCAAGTTGACTATAAAGAGTCATTGCTTTTGCATAGTATTCTTGATATTTAGCTACTCGTGTATCTTGGTCGTTTTTCATATGTGCATAGACATAAAGTTTTTCAAGACGACGACTCAAGTCCAGATAACGCTCTGTAATGTCAAGAAGGCTTTCTGCACTATCCAAGAGATGTCCTTCAAGACTAGCTGCTTGTTTTGTATCTTCCGTTAAAAGGGCGAGTTCTTCTTCCCATTTCTGGTCAGATTCAAAGATCGTTGATAGATCCCATGTATCTTTTTCATTGATTTCATTTCGTTGTAATACCATAAGTTTCCTCCATCCTTTCTATTTTACCATATTTTTTAAGAAATATTGCTGATAAAAGGCAGGTGGATAGAGCTTTTGTAACTCAGTTTGAGGATTTTTTTGATAATAAATTCGAAAGTTGCGATAATAATCACTAATATCCTGTTTAATTTGACAAAAAGAATCATGTTCTATCGGCCTTACTTGAGGATACCAGTCTTGATTCTTCAGATTCAAAAGGTTCTCCCCTCTCAAGTAGGCCTTGGCTTGTTGCTTCATCCAATAGGGATTTTGATAGTAGAGTTGTTTTTGAATGTAATGACAAATGTTCCTGTCCTGTTTCACTGAAAAAGTGATAATATTTTGTTGCTGATAAGGAGTCCGTAATATTTCTAGAAGATTTCCTTTGCCATAAGGAAATTCCTTGACCTGATAATGGAGTTTCCCTTTCAAATCTTGGTGGAGGAGGTACTTGAGTCTCAAAACTTGTTTTTTATGGTCTAACTCCCAAATATGAAAGCCCATGTTATTACTAAAGTAAAGAAAATCTCTCTGAAGTTGAGTTAGTCGTTCTTTTAGCCAGAGCTTTTCTCCTAGTAGCCAAAGAACTTGAATTCCCAAACTTCGATAACCATTGCTTCTCTCCCGTAAAAGTTCACAAGAAATGGGACTACACTGAATTTCTAGAGCTAGTTGCTTGTTGATAAAGATATCAGCAATCTGCTTCAGTTCAGGTATGGGATATTCCATTTCAACCTCATCATTCTCCTTAGCCCAATAAAACAGTCTTTTCTTGTTTTCCAGATGCTCTGGTCCTTCATTTTCATGGAAAAAATCACATTTTTTGAGACTTTCATGCGCAAAATGCCTTCTCACATTTTTCCCTTTTCTCATGCGAACACTTGTTCCACAAGCTGGACAATAATAAGCTTGTTTGACTAGTTCATCCTCCAAGGCATTGACTAACCTCCCATTTTCATCTCTAGCTAAGAACATAAAACCTCCTCTTCTACTTTATTCGAAAAGTATAAGAAAAAGGCTGAGAAAACCAGCCTTTCCATTATATTTTGAGGATAATTCTTTAACCCAGCTCATATTTTATGCTTTTTGATCTGTTTTTGTAACATGGGAATCAAATTTGAAATTTGATCTTGTTTAATCACCAACACACCGTACTCTTGACAGCGATGGTTATATACGGGATTGATTTTGCCAGAGCAAACAATTAATTTCAAACAAGTTTCACCAGCAAAATGATTAGCATATACCTCTAGTTCATTAATAGCTTCCACAGACAAGTCTGTCATTTTACAAGATATAAAAATAATAGATTGACCTTTACGGAGGACAACATCAATTTCATTTTGTACATTATCAACTTCAGGGAAAATACCATTCCAGTCAATTTCTGCCCCTATCATACATTCATCAAAATACTCTGACTCTATCGCTAAAAGATAGAGATATAATTCTAAAATATGACCTTTAGTGCGACAGAGCAATTGTGCCTCGGGGCTAGAAAAAGTGTAACTAATATGATCGGAACTTTCCTCATCAATATGAATCAAGTTAGCTTCTGTTAGTAGAGGAATCATAGATTCTGGATAAGGGTACTTTTTACCGTTACTTTCCAAAACTCTTGCTGTTTCAGCGTGGAAATCAGTTGTTTTTGCTAATGCAAAGAATTGAGTGATCAGATACCATTCTTCTGGGTTTAAAATTGCATAGTTTGCTAGTTTTTTGATGGTAGTAATTTGTTTCGGACTGTATTTAGGTTGTTTCGCTTTGATGAGTTTACCACCCCTTAAGGCCATCAACTGTTCAATGGTTAGGTTAGGAATCACTAACTCTTCCTTCTCCACTTTACCCATTTTCCATTTAAATTGTTTTCCTTTCTCAATATCTATTGCAATAATCGGTAATTGCTTTTCCAAACCATACTGATACAGAAAAATAGCTAATATCGAATCTCCTCCAAAAACATCTAAGGTCACTGAATCATAGTTAGTCAAGAAAAGATTCAAATCATCCGTAATCTTATCTAGACTTATTTGCCGAAAATGCACTTGCTTTACATGGGAAACTTGATTCAGCAAAAAATGTTTCAAGGCCAATCTTTCATCTTCTGCAATTTTTTTCAGGGAGAGAAATAAAACCTCATCACAACCACAAATAAAAGTCTGATAAACATTTTTCTCGATAGTGTGATGATCAAAAAGTTCGACTAAAAGACTAGGCATATCGCTACCTCCCTATTAAAAATTTACTAGTTGTATGGAAAATTTAAAATTACTTAGAATAAACTTCATAGAAATATGGGTTAAGAGATTGTCTTAAGCATTTTCTACACATCTAGTATAGCATAATTCAGTTGATTGGCCCTCAAGTCTTTATATGAAAAAACGAATAGAAATGGATAGCTATTCGTTTTAAGATTTTTATTTTACTTTTCTTGCCAACATGGTCGCAAAGCGTAGTTGGATACGATTGCCATTTTCGTCACGACGGTGCAAATGACCAGGATTTTCATTATACTTGATCAATTCCCAGTCCTTGTAGTAATTTGCCAACTCACCCTCTTTGAAGGTAAATGGGAAATTAACAGAACATGGATAATCCTCTGTATCCATAGCACAAACGATCAAATTATAGCCACCGATAGATGTTTGTTCTTGCATATTTTGAATTATAGCAGGAATACGATCTGCTTGTAAAAACATGAGTACAACTGTCGATACGATAAAATCGTAAGTTTGTCCTATGCTAGCTGAATTGATATCGTAGAGACCGACAGGCATCTCTAAATCTTCTTGCTCTACGATACTTTGCAAGATTTCAAGGGATAACTCATTTTGATCTACAGCTGTGACATCAAATCCATGTTGAGCGAGAAAGAGGGCGTTTCTTCCTTGACCACATCCTAGGTCTAGTGCCTTACATGGCTTGACCGTCTGCATAGCTTCTAAAACCTCCGAATGAACTGGATTGGTATTGTATTTCTTAGGGAAATAATCTTCCGGCTTACAATAAAATTCTAAATACCACTCCACATCATCTGTGGCAGCTTCTACACGGTGCCAAGCTTGAGGTTGCGCCATCGGATTATCAGCACCCGCTTCAAAGAGGTACTCAGCTATAACTTCTCCCTCCTCAGTCAATTCAATAAACTTAAGAGCCCCTTTTAATACGGTAATCTTGCCCCAGGTTCCGACCTTGGTATTGTGTTTTCTTTGAACAGCTTCAGGCATGGTGTCTTTATTCCATACTGGCATTCGTTTATAGGCAACTAGTTTTTCCATTTCCTTCACTCTTTCTATCGATGGTTAACTGCTTTCATAACACGCGCAATGTCTCGGTCTTGCTCACGACGTTTAATCGACTCACGTTTATCGTAGTCATGTTTTCCTTTAGCAAGTCCTAAAAGAAGCTTGGCATAGCCGTCTTTGATGTAGACTTTAAGTGGAACCAGAGTCATCCCTGTCCCTTTGGTTTCTTGCTCCAATTTCTGGATTTGCTTTTTATGAAGGAGAAGTTTACGACGACGTTCTGGTTCCTGATTCCAGATGTTGCCCTCCTCATAAGGAGCGATATGGACATTGCTCAGCCAAACTTCCCCATTCTTAACCTGAGCAAACCCATCTTTCAGATTGATGCGGGCTGCTCGAACACTCTTGATTTCAGTTCCTGTCAGGACCATTCCTGCTTCTAGCGTATCTACGATAGTATAGTCGTGGTGCGCTTTTTTATTTTGCGCGACGACCTTTCCCTCGCCCTTTGCCATGCTTAGCTCCTTTCTTTGCTACTTCCTTATAAAAAGGTTTCTTACTTTTTTTCTTCTTGTCTTTTGAAGAATGCTTACGCTTATCATTTGAGCGACTAGCTTTTCTCTTGTCTTCTTTCTTATCCGAACGACGACCTCTATCCTTACGGCCAGAATGTTTCAAGCCTTTCTCAATGACATCAAATTCACTTGGAATAAAGGAGAAATCAATCTCACCAGTCATCTTATCGGCTCTTTCAACACGAATACGTATCTGTTGTCCCACACGGAAGGTTATCCCTGATTTCTCCCCACGAAGAGTCAAATCACGTTCGTTAAAATGATAGAACTCAGGTAAATTAGTAATGTGAATCAAGCCTTCGACTGTATTTGGTAATTCAACAAAAAGACCAAACTTGACGATACTTGAAACGACTGCATCATACTCTTCACCCACAAACTCTTCCATGTATTCAGCTTTTTTCATGGCTTCAACTTCACGCTCTGCCTCAATAGCTCTGCGCTCACGATTTGAAGACTGGGTCGCAATCTCTGGAATGACCTGTTCAAAATGTTCTGCTATTTCCTTGGAACGTCCATAGTCACGAATCATACGGTGAACCAAGAGGTCCGGATAACGGCGAATCGGACTGGTAAAGTGAGTGTAATAGTCCGCTGCCAGGCCATAGTGCCCATGGTTATGCTCAGAATAACGAGCCTGTTGCATCGAACGCAGAAGCATCATAGAGAGAACATCCGCATAAGGCTCACCTTCAACAGCACTCATGATGTCTTGGAGGGCTTCCTGACTAATCTCACTAGCAGTTCCGTAGATTCGCAAACCAAAACTAGAAGCGTAATCAATAAATTTCTGAACTTTTTCAGCTTTAGGTTCCTCATGGATACGATAGATAAAAGGTAAATCAAGCTTGCTAAAATGCTCTGCAACTGTTTCGTTTGCCATCAACATAAAGGACTCAATCATACGTTCTGCAGTACCGCGATGACGAAGAACAATATCTACTGGTTTCCCTTGCTTGTCAACCAATATTTTAGCTTCATTGGTATCAAAATTAAGAGCTCCACGCTTAATCCGCATACCTTCAAGAATTTCATGGAGCTTAGCCATGAGTTCAATGCTAGGAACAATTTTCTTATACTCTTGTCTCTTCTCCTCATCACCTGCTAGGATATCATTCACATCACTATAAGTCATACGGAAACTTGTCTTGATAACTGTCTGCGTAATGGTGTAATTACGAACCCGACCATTTTTGTCAATCTCCATAATGGCAGACTGAGTCAAGCGGTCCACTTGAGGATTAAGAGAACAGATGCCATTTGAAAGTCGTTCTGGCAGCATTGGTACAACTCGGTCTGTCACATAGACGGAAGTCGCACGATTTAGGGCTTCCTTATCAAGAGCAGAACCTTCCTTTACATAATAAGAAACATCCGCGATATGAACTCCAAGTTCAAAATTTCCATTCTTCAATAGCTTGATGTGAACTGCGTCGTCCAAGTCCTTAGCATCTGCTCCATCTATGGTAAATGTAATTTCATCTCTCAGGTCCAGACGGCCTTCCATGTCTTTTTGGGATGGAGCATCAGGTACACTTTCCGCTTCTTGCAGAACAGCCTCTGGAAACTCTGAGACAATATCCATAGACTCTAGGACTTCAAGGACATCAATCCCTGCATCCGTTGAATGTCCCACAACATCTAGGACACTCGCCACAAAGAAGTCGTGTTTCTTACTTGGGTATTTATCGATAAAGACCTTGAGAACTTCTGTCCCTTCTAGCTTGAGAGATGGTTTTTTCACATAAATCGGTTGACTTATTTTTTGGTTTTTAGAACGGATATAACCTGCATACTTAGGCTTTTCCTCATCGAGAATAATTTGCCCAACAACTGTCGTTAAACTGTGCTCTAGGATGTCGATAATCTTTGCTTCTGCAGCAGTTCCTTTGTTACGGTCAGCAACTTTCTTGATGACAACTTCAACAGTATCGCCATCAATGGCATAGTTAACATCACTTTTTCCAACAAAAAGATCGTCTTCTTCGCCTTCAAGACTTACAAAACCGAACCCATTTTTATGGGCATGGAAAATTCCTTTTAGAGTAATCTCATGTTTTTTCTTCTGGTCTAGGGTTAAACTACCATCTTCTTCAAAGCGAATCTGGTGCTTACGTTCCATCAAGGAGAGAGTTTTGATTAACTCACGGAAGTCCTTTGAACCATCCTTCCCGAGAGCACTGGCCAAGTCATTGACTGTGACACTCCCCTTCTCTTGTAAATATTCTTTTATTTTATCTTTCATGTTTACTTTCTAGATTTATAATATTTTCTTTTTGGTGTAAAACCTTATTTCTTTTAAAAATAAAAATAGGCAAAGACCTAGTCCCGCCCATTATTTTCTTATCTACTTGATAATACCGTCAATGCTAAGGCAATGGCTAGCCAGAAAAAGACTAAAATTCCTGTCAAACGTTGCATCACAGCTTCAAAACCGCGCGCTTTGCTACGTTCAAACAAATCACCTGCACTGGCATCAAATACATTGCTAGATTGGTTTTTAGTTGGTTGCATAAAAATTGCAATCACAATCACAACAGATAATACTAATAAAATGGTTAATAATAGGTTATACATATCAAACTCCTTAAAATCCCTATTATTCTACCATAATTTCTACTTAGATTCAAGATGTAGAGTCACTTTTCTTTCTTTAGGACAATACTTTAAGACCTCAATCTTGTCTGGATGGGTTTTGGAGTTCTTACTGGTTAGATAATTGATGCTACCACAAGAGGAGCATTTGAGATTGATTTTTACTCGCACTAGATTTCCTTCACTTTTAATAATGTTCTAAATTGGATAAGGTTAAATAAACAACTGAGAGCTACACAAAGAGCTGTTGCATAAAATACTGAGTGATAGCCAAATTGTCCCGCTACTGCTGATCCTGCTAAGGGACCTATCACTCCTCCTAGATAAAAGAAGACTTGATTAAAGGCAAATACCCTTGAAATGCCTGATTTGGGGGTCATCTTGCTAAGGAGTGCATTTACACCAGGGATCAGAGCTCCTGTCCCCAGACCAAATAGAAAACGATAGAAGCCTAATTGGAATGGGCTAGTCGCATTTGCACATAATAGATATATGAAAACTGAATATACCTGAGCTACGACAAGGAGTCGATGATTGCCCACTTTATCACCTAATTTACCCATGATACCTGCACTCATCATACTTGAAAATCCCATACTGGATACAATCAAACCAGAGACAAAAAGAAGATTCTCTTTCTGTCCCAAATCTCGTACATAAAGGGCAAGGATGGGACCGATAGATTGGGCGGCAAATTGAATCACAAAACTAGTTAGAAATAGATTCAACAGGATAAAAGGGTATTTGACAGAGGTAAAAAGTTCTCTTGTGGGAAGGGCTTTTTCTTTCGATACTGGTTGGAATTTTTCTTTGATAAAAAGAATGGTTAAGAAAGCAGCCAAAAATAGGAAACTACCAACTAATAAAAAGACATTTCGAATGCCAAAAATTTCGGCAATGAGTCCACCGACAAAGGGGCCAGTCAAAGTTCCAGCGACAACACCAGTTGATAAAGTCCCTAGAGCGTATCCAGACCTATCTTTGGGTACTTGACTAGCAATCAAGGCTGTTGCATTTGGAACAAATCCTGTAAAAACTCCATTAAGGAATCGTAAGAACAAGAGCCAGAAAACATTTGGAACGAAAGCTAAACCGCCCATGGTAATGGTCATGGCTAGCCCTGCACGAATCATCATAGGTTTTCGACCATACTTGTCTGCTAATATTCCCCAAATTGGTGATACAAAGGCTGCAGAAATTGCAGAAACAGATATAGCTAAACCTGAATAAAAGGCAACTTGATCCCCTTTAACTCCTAACTGTTCCACAAAAATAGGCATGAAAGGAACAACAAGAGAAATGCTGGCCCCCGTTAAAAAGCAACCAAACCAAGCAATACGAAGATTATCCTTCCAACTAATCTCTTGCATGGATATAGCCTCCTTCAAGTAATTTCACTACCTGACTCAAAAGTTGCTCTCGACTGCCATTATTATCTATTACACAAGTAGCCAATTTTTTCTTTTCTTCTAAGGGCCACTGGGAGGAAAGACGGGCTTGTGCTGCATCTATAGTCAAACAATCTCGTTTCACTAAGCGATCCAGCTGGGTATCTCGACTTACATAAACTAGCCAAGTTTCATCAAACCATGAAGCATAGTCTTGCTCAAAAAGTAATGGAATATCCATGAAAAATACGTCCTCAGTCTGAGCTAACTTGTCTCTCAAATCCCACAATTCTTCACGGATAATTTGGCCTTGAGTTTGTTTAGACCACTCTCTCTCCTCAGAGTTAGAAAAAATAAGACTGGCAAGTAATGGTCGATTCAATTCATCATTCTCAAGAAGGATATTCTCCCCAAAATGATCCACTAAAATCCGATAAAGTCGTCCACCGGGTTTTTGTAGTTGGTGAACCACGGCATCTGCATCCACTACTTCAAACCCATTTTGCCTTAGAAATTCTGTAACGGTCGATTTCCCAGAAGCAATACCGCCTGTGATTCCGATTATTTTTCCCATCAGTCCCTCCTTTGACAGTTTGGACAAAAGTGAGTGCCTCTCCCGCCGAGCTGAAATTTCTCAATTACGGTTCCACAACACGAACAAGATTGCCCAGTTTTATCATAGACCTGATGAAATTCTTGCATGGTGCCATCTTCTCCAAATGCATTGGTATAGGTGCGAATAGTTGAACCACCCTTTTCAACAGCCTTTCCTAAAACCTTAATCGTTTCATCATGGACTTTTCTGGCCTCTTGAGCAGTTAAACTGTTAGAAAGTCTAGAAGGGTGAACCTTGGCCCTCCAGAGTACTTCGTCTACATAAATGTTTCCCAATCCTGCAACTAGCGTCTGGTCAAGTAAATGAGATTTAATAGGTTTTTTTGACCTTTTCAAGGCTCGTTTAAATCTTCCTAAATCAAAATCTTGCTCAGTAGGTTCTGGTCCAAGCTTTTTAGATGCAAAGTAAGCATCTAAGAGTTCAGGAGCAAGCAATTCCATAGTGCCAAACTTGCGTAGATCCTCATAAACTAAAGTACCACCATCTTCAAACTGGATGAAAATATGATCATGCTTACGTTCAGGAACATTGGTTGGATAATAAAAATACTTGCCTTCCATCCGTAGATGAGAAATCAAAACCTTATCTGTCAAGTAGAAAAGTAAATACTTGCCACGGCGCCCCATCGATTGAATCTCTTGACCAGGCACTTCATTTTGAAACTCGTCCAAATCTGTCTTAATCATCTTGGGATAGCGAATTTCTATACTCGAAATCTTCTTCCCTAGAATCAGTTTTTCAAGACCTCGTCGAACCGTTTCGACTTCAGGTAATTCAGGCATAACTCCTCCTTCTCTAAAAACAAGAAGCAGGCTACTGCCCACCTCTTCTTAATATTCTTTTTCATTATAGCCAAAGTCAGCCAAATCTAGCTTCTTGTCACGCCAGTTTTTCTTGACCTTGACCCAAGTTTCTAGGAAAACTTTGTCCCCTAGCATGAGCTCGATATCACGACGGGCCATAGTCCCAATTTTCTTGAGCATGGCACCACCTTTACCGATGACAATCCCTTTTTGGCTGTCACGTTCAACCATAATGGTTGCTCGGATATGAACCTTGTCTGTATCCTCGTCTCGTTTCATAGAGTCCACGACTACTGCAACTGAGTGTGGAATTTCTTCACGAGTTAGGTGCAAGACCTTTTCACGAATCATCTCAGAAACCAAGAATCGTTCTGGATGGTCAGTAATTTGGTCCGCTGGGAAATACTGGAAACCTTCCTCAAGATTTTCACTGAGAATATCGACTAAACGTGAGACATTATTCCCCTGAAGGGCTGAAATCGGAACAATTTCCTTAAAGTCCATCTGATTGCGAAAATCATCAATTTGAGTCAAAAGTTGATCAGGGTGTACCTTATCAATTTTGTTGACCACAAGAATAACCGGAACCTTAGCAGCCTTGAGTCGTTCGATAATCATGTCATCACCCTTACCACGTGGCTCGTCTGCAGGAACCATAAAAAGAACAGTATCTACTTCACGAAGAGTGCTATAGGCAGACTCTACCATAAAATCTCCGAGTGCTGTCTTAGGCTTGTGAATTCCAGGAGTATCGATAAACACGATTTGCTCCTTATCAGTGGTGTAAATCCCCATGATTTTATTGCGTGTTGTCTGCGCCTTATCACTCATGATGGCAATTTTTTGCCCCATGACATGATTCAAAAAAGTCGACTTCCCTACATTTGGACGTCCTAAAATGGCTACAAAGCCTGATTTAAATGTCATAATTTCCTCTTACTGTTTAAAATAATAAATCCCAAATCCGTGGGAGAAAGATGAGTGCACCTGTCAAAGCAGCAAAAAGAGAAACCACAAGCACAGCACCAGCTGCCATGTCTTTAGCTTTTTTTGCCAACATAGAAAAGTGATAGTGACTAGCCAAATCTACTACATTTTCAATAGCTGAATTAATAATCTCAAAAGCTACTACCATGAAAATGCTCAAAAGCAGAAATAACCATTCGATTCGTGACACCTGAAAAACAAAACCTGCAAGGACAACTATTAGAGCCGTCACTGCATGCTTTCTCATGTTACGTTCTTCCTTAATCGCAGTAAAAATCCCTGTAATGGCAAATTCTAAACTGGAGATTAGGTCACGATTTTTCCATTTTCGTTTATTGTCTTGTGAGTCCATAGGCTGTCAAAATTTCTTCTTGTAAACCGAACATCTCCGCTTCTTCCTCGGGAGTGTAGTGATCATAGCCGTTAATGTGTAAAAAGCCGTGCACTGCCAAGAAGCCCATTTCACGTTCAAAACTATGACCGTACTCCTCAGCTTGCTCATGTGCCTTATCAATGGAAATGAAAAGCTCACCGATATAAGCATCAAATTCTGACATCATATCTGCCAAGTCGGGATCATTTTCCAGATCTTCCTCATCAAAGGCAATCTCTAACTCCGGCTTATATTCAAGACTGATAACATCTGTTGGACGATCGGTATCACGAAACTCTAGATTGAGTTCATGGCTTCGTTCGTTGGTCACAAATGTGACCGCCATTTCCTTGTCTTCTTTTCCAATTTTTTTTGCAGCAAATTCTAAAATTTCCTGTGTTTGTTCTAAAATTTCTTTTGAAACTTGTCCAGTTTCATCTACCATTTCAATATACATGTGCTTCTCGATTCTCTTTACTTGGCTTTATTATATCACATTTCTATGATTTTATTCTACCTTTTTGATATAATACTATGGAATACATTCACGAGGAGAGAACCATGTCATTTGATGGATTTTTTTTACACCACATGGTTGAGGAATTGCGAACTGAACTACTAAATGGTCGCATCCAAAAGATTAATCAACCCTTTGAACAAGAACTGGTCTTGCAAATCCGTAGCAATCGTAAAAGTCATCGTTTGCTCCTGTCTGCCCATCCAGTTTTTGGACGCATCCAGTTAACAGAATCAACCTTTGAAAACCCTGCTCAGCCATCTACTTTTATTATGGTATTGAGAAAGTACCTTCAAGGAGCAGTTATCGAGTCAATCGAACAAATTGAAAACGATCGTATCGTGGAAATCACGGTTTCCAATAAAAACGAGATTGGGGACCATATCCAGGCCACGCTTATTATCGAGATTATGGGCAAACATAGCAATATTCTCCTTGTAGATAAATCTAGTCACAAAATTCTTGAAGTTATCAAGCATATCGGTTTCTCTCAAAATAGCTACCGTACCTTATTACCAGGTGCTACTTATATCGCTCCTCCAAGTACAGAAGCTCTCAATCCTTTTATGGTCAAGGACGAAAAACTCTTTGAGATTCTACAAACCCAAGAGTTAACTGCTAAAAATCTTCAAAACCTCTTTCAAGGTTTGGGAAGAGATACAGCAACCGAGTTAGAAAGACAACTGCTTAATGATAAACTAGCCACTTTCCGGAACTTCTTTGGACAAGAAACCAAACCTTGCCTAACAGATAAATCCTTTTCTTGTGTGCCTTTTTCTAGTAAAACAGCGGAGAATTTTGACAGTCTTTCACAATTACTTGATATCTATTATAAGGATAAAGCAGAGCGTGATCGAGTTAAGCAGCAAGCTAGCGAACTCATACGTCGCGTCGAAAACGAACTACAAAAGAATCGTCAAAAACTGAAGAAACAAGAAAAAGAACTTCAAGCTACTGAAAATGCAGAGGAATTTAGACAAAAAGGTGAGTTGCTTACAACCTTCCTTCATCAAGTTCCTAATGACCAAGATCAGGTCATTTTGGGAAACTACTACACCAACCAGCCTATCACGATTGCACTTGATAAGGCTTTAACGCCAAACCAAAATGCTCAACGCTACTTCAAACGCTATCAGAAATTAAAAGAAGCTGTTAAATACTTGACTGACCTGATTGAAGAAACCAAGGCAACCATTCTCTATCTAGAAAGTGTCGAAACAGTACTCAATCAAGCCGGACTCGATGAGATTGCTGAAATTCGTGAAGAATTGATCCAAACAGGATTTATCCGTCGAAGACAAAGGGAAAAAATCCAGAAACGACAGAAACCAGAGCAGTATCTAGCTAGTGATGGAAAAACGATCATCTATGTGGGGCGCAATAACCTACAAAACGAGGAATTGACCTTTAAAATGGCCCGTAAAGAAGAACTCTGGTTCCACGCTAAGGACATCCCTGGAAGTCATGTTGTTATCTCAGGCAATCTCAAGCCTACTGATGAGGTTAAAACAGACGCAGCAGAACTTGCAGCCTACTTCTCTAAGGGACGTCTCTCAAATCTCGTTCGGGTAGATATGATTGAAGTTAAAAAACTCAACAAACCAACTGGTGGAAAACCTGGTTTTGTCACCTATACTGGGCAAAAGACCCTCCGTGTCACACCAGACCCTGAAAAAATTCAGTCCATGAAAATCAAATAAAGTCTTGTATACTGGTGGGCTGTTACTGCTATAGACTCAAATAAAAATGGGAGGTGCGTTCAATGCTACGGCATATCAAATCTATTTTAACCATAATATTCGGAGCAGCCATTTATGCCTTCGGACTCACGTATTTTGTTGTGCCCCACCACTTATTCGAGGGTGGAGCAACAGGAATCACCTTGATTACCTATTATCTCTTTAACATCCCTATCTCCGTGATGAACCTCATCATCAATATCCCATTATTCATTCTAGCCTGGAAAATATTTGGTGCGAAGACCCTGTACAGCAGCCTGCTTGGTACTATTTCCTTATCTATTTGGCTGGCAATCTTTGAGAAGATTCCTCTCAGCTTTAATCTTGAGGGAGATCTGGTCATCGTTGCTTTAGTTGCGGGTGTTCTTTTGGGACTTGGTCTAGGTATTATCTTCAATGCTGGTGGTACCACTGGTGGAACAGATATCGTCGCTCGAATCCTGAACAAGTACACCAATATCTCCGTAGGGAAATTACTCTTTGCACTAGACTTCCTCATCTTAATGCTCATTTTAATAATCTTCAAAGACCTTCGTCTCGTAACTTATACACTTCTATTTGACTTCATCGTTTCAAGAGTTATTGACTTGATTGGTGAAGGCGGATATGCTGGAAAAGGTTTTATGATTATCACTCAAAAGCCTATGGAAGTGGCAGATAAAATCAATGAAGAGTTAGGTCGAGGTGTCACCTTCATATCAGGGCAAGGTTACTACAGTCAAAAAGATTTAAAAATTATCTACTGTATCGTAGCAAGAAATGAAATGATTAAGATGAAAGAATTGATTCATACGATTGATCCTAAGGCCTTTATTACCATCACTGAAGCTCACGAAATTCTTGGAGAAGGCTTCACCTTTGTAAAAGAAGAAACTTCCTAATACATAGACAACAAAAATAGTAACTTCGAATTTGAAGTTACTATTTTTTTTGATGATAAAAACGGAAGAAGCAAATCTTCCGTTTTACAAATCATTATTTTTCAGCTGTAAGTGCAGCCATTGTGATGTAGTTATATGGTTTGTTGAAGTGTGGCAAGAAGAATAGGTCTGTCAAGGCCAATTTTTCAATAGTAACATGTTCTTGGATAGCCAATGAGAACATGTGAATTCCCATGCTGATTGCTGAATCACGAGATACCATTTGAGCACCAAGGATTTCACGGCTATCTTTATCAAAGACAATCTTGATTGCTACTTCATAGTTGTCATGTTTCATAAATTCTGGTTTTTGAAGATCGTTGAAGCCTGTTTCAACAGCATTGTAGCCTGCAGCTTTAGCTTTTTCAAGAGTCAAACCAGTTGAAACCATGTGAAGACCATAGATAGAGATACCGTTTGATCCTTGAACACCGATTCCTTCAAGTTCATGTCCACAAGCATTGTAAGCACCTACGATACCAGTACGTACAGCATTTGATGCAAGAGCGATGTAGCTAGTGTCTTTACGAGCGTTGTCATAAACAGTCGCACAGTCACCCACAGCGAATACTCCTGGAAGTGATGTTTCTTGTTTCTTGTCTACAAGGAAGGCACCGTTGCGGAAAAGTTCAATCTTGCCATCAGCAAGAGCTGTGTTAGGACGGAAACCAACTGCAAGAACAACCATGTCAACATCGAATGTTTCTTTGTCAGTGATCAAGCGTTCAACTTTACCGTCACCTTCGATAGCTTTAACAGTTTGTCCAAGCGCCAAACGGATGTTGTGGTCTTCCAAGTTCTTAGCCATCAATTGCGTGAAGTCTTTGTCGTAGTAACCGTTCAAGACTGTGTCTACGATATCAACAAGGACAACTTCTTTTCCAAGACGTTCGAATGCTTCAGCAAGCTCAACACCGATGTATCCACCACCGACAACAGCGATACGCTCAAGATGTTTGCTCTTGTCAGCAAGTTTGTTGATAACTTCTTCTGCGTTTTGGTACAATTTAACGAATTGTACATTTTCAAGAGTTGCTTTGAATTCGCGGTTACCTTTAACAATTTCAACACCTTCGATTGGTGGTAAAATTGGAGTTGAACCAGTCGCAAAGATCAATTTTTCGTATGATTCTTTGTGTTCTTTTCCATCAACTTCAGCAGTAACAACTTTATTATCATAGTCAATTGAAAGAACTGGTGAGTTCATATAAACTTTAGCACCTTTTGCTTCCAATTTTTCTTTATCTGAGTAGAAGAGACCTTCTGGACCATCGATTTGCTCACCAATCCAAAGAGCCATTCCACATCCTAGGAATGAAATGTTTGAGTTTTGGTCAAAGACAACGATTTCATTTTCACTTCCAAAATTGTCCAACATAGTGTTGATACAAGCAGTTCCAGCGTGGTTAGCACCCACGACTACAATTTTACTCATAAGATAATTCCTACCTTTAATTTTTTATTTACCTTTCTAGTATATCATTATCTGTGAGCGTTTACAAGTTTTTTGACTAGTTTACTGTTTTTTTGAAATTTTTTTGAAATATATATCAATTTATTTTCAATCTTTTCAAAGTTTTTTGCACATTTTTTATTTATTCAAGCATATTTCTTGACTTTTTGTAAAAAATAATTTGTGAAAACGCTGACTTTATGATATTCTATTTATATGGAAATGAAATATAAATCTTCAGATTGCTTTCATATTTGGATTTACAATATTTCCAATTGATTTGAAGGGAGTTGATTTTTTGCCTCTCAGTTCATTATCTGAACGGTTAATGGGAACTACGATTACTATTTCCTTGGTACATGAACAAGCGGA
Source organism: Streptococcus sp. SCPM-O-B-15304 (M98) (assembly GCF_058200215.1). Classification (NCBI taxonomy): domain Bacteria; kingdom Bacillati; phylum Bacillota; class Bacilli; order Lactobacillales; family Streptococcaceae; genus Streptococcus; species Streptococcus sp. SCPM-O-B-15304 (M98). The sequence continues at coordinate 72,267 of NZ_JBYQGQ010000003.1, forward strand.
TAATCTTCTCCGTCAAGCTTTTGATTTGCTAAAGGAACTTGAATTTCGATTTAATGCGAATAGCACCGAATCGGAATTGATGGAAATTAACTATCAGGCGGGAATTGCCCCAGTTAAGGTCCATCCTGATTTGTTTGAACTGATTTCTTTAGGATTAGAACACAGTCTAGCTCCTGGAAGTCATCTCAACATTAGTATTGGTCCCTTGGTACAAACCTGGCGTATTGGTTTTTCCGATGCAAAAGTTGCTAGTCCTGAAGAAATTTCTTCGGTTTTACCATTGATAGATCCCTGTTTTATCAAGCTTGATTCAATTGATTCTACTGTTTTTTTAGAAAAAAAAGGGATGAAAATTGACTTAGGTTGTTTAGCAAAGGGGTATAGCGCAGATAAGGTTGCTACTTTCTTAAAAGAAAATGGTGTCACTTCTGCTCTTATCAATCTTGGGGGAAATATCCTTACCATTGGTAATAACCAAGCCAGAAATGGACAACCTTGGCAAATTGGTATTCAAGACCCTAATCATCCACGTGGGAATCACCTGATGACCTTATCTATTACTGGAAAGTCAGTTGTTACATCTGGAATTTATGAACGGCATCTTGAAATCGATGGAAAGGATTATCATCACATTTTCGATAGTGAAACTGGCTATCCTATTGAGACGGATTTGGCTAGTTTAACGATTATATCTGACCGCTCAGTTGATGGTGAGATATGGACCACACGATTGTTTGGTGAACGTAGCGCTTCTATCATGTGGCAAATCGAAAATATCGATGGAATCGAAGCCATCCTTATTGATAAAGATGGACATATCGCTTGTTCATCCGGTATCCAAAGATAAATAATAAATAATGCAAAAAGAGAAAGGAAAGCTCATGCTAAAACTTATTGCTATTGTAGGAACTAACTCTAAACGTTCCACAAACCGCCAACTGCTTCAATATATGCAAAAACACTTTGCTGATAAAGCAGAAATCGAATTGGTAGAAATTAAAGACCTACCAGTCTTCAACAAACCTGCAGATAAACTTATTCCTGCAGAAGCCTTAGAAATTGTTGCAAAAATTGAAGCAGCTGATGGTGTGATTATCGGTACTCCTGAATACGATCACTCAATTCCTGCTGTTCTTATGAGCGCTCTTGCTTGGATTTCTTATGGAGTATTTCCACTTCTTAACAAACCAGTGATGATCACAGGTGCTTCATACGGTACACTCGGTTCATCACGTGCTCAATTGCAACTCCGTCAAATCTTGAATGCACCAGAAATTAAAGCAAATGTTCTCCCAGATGAGTTCTTGCTCTCTCATTCTCTTCAAGCATTCGATAAGAATGGTGACTTGGTAGATCTTGATGTAATCAAGAAATTGGATGCCATCTTTGATGACTTCCGTATCTTTGTCAAGATTACTGAAAAATTACGTAATGCACAAGAACTTCTTCGTAAAGATGCAGAAGAATTTGACTGGGAAAATTTGTAAGATAGGAGATCGAAAGAATGAAATTTGTTGGACTTGTTGGATCAAACTACGACCAATCATATAACCGCAAACTCTTGGAATTCATCCGTCGTAACTTCAAACTAAAATTTGAATTAGAAGTTCTTGAAATCGATGAAGTTCCAATGTTTAACCAAGACGAAAAATGGGACGAAAGCTTCCAGTTGCGCCTTCTTTACAACAAAATTACTCGTGCTGATGGTGTGATTATTGCTACTCCTGAGCACAACCATACAATTTCTGCTTCACTCAAGTCAGTTCTTGAATGGCTTTCATATGAAGTACATCCATTCGAAAACAAACCAGTGATGATCGTGGGTGCTTCTTACTACGACCAAGGAACTTCTCGTGCGCAAGTTCACCTTCGTAAGATTCTTGACGCTCCAGGTGTAAATGCCTATACTCTTCCAGGGAATGAATTCCTTCTTGGAAAAGCTAAAGAAGCTTTTGATGCTAACGGAAATATTATCAACGAAGGAACTGTTAAATTCCTTGAAACTTGTTTAGATAACTTTGTCAAATACGTAGGAGTCGTTTCTAAATTGAAAAAACCAAAACCAATTGAACCAGAAGACTTGGATTGTGGAAAACCAATCGCTACAACTATTACAGAAGTTGATCCTGACGATCCAAACTGGGTAGAAAAAGTTGCAGAAATCACAGGTGCTGTTTCAGGTGATACATATGTTAAACTTGACCATGGTATCTTGACTGTTAACCAAATCGATATGTTCTTGAAAGCTATGCCTTTTGAATTGACATACGCTGACGATAACAACCAATTCCTCTACTACAACAATGCTCACCAAGATCCTGATACAATGTTTGCAAAACGTGTACCATCTCAATCTGGTAGCCGTATGTCAACCGTTCACGGTTCTCTCCCACCAGCACGTATGAAAAATGTTGAGTGGGTTATTGGAACACTTCGCAATGGTAACCAAGAATACGTACGTACAATCGTTCCTGGTTCACCTGCTGGTGTTATCAACACTCACAACTACCAAGCTATGTACTATCCTGACGGTTCATATGCTGGTATCAATGAAATTGTCTTTAACTTCCAACCATGGCTTGACTGGTACTTGAAAGAAACAGGTCAACGCTTGGTAGGTGGTAGCGGACCTTTTGCTCCTGCTGCTGGAGGTCATGGCGACGCAGATGCTACTTCTGGGGCTTCTGACTCAGCTGACGGCGGCCATGGAGATGCAGACGCTACTTCTGGTGCAAGTAACTAATACTCAATGAAAATCAAAGAGCAAACTAGGAAGCTAGCCGCAGGTTGCTCAAAGTACTGCTTTGAGGTTGTAGATAGAACTGACGAAGTCAGTAACATATATACGGCAAGGTGAAGCTGATGTGGTTTGAATTTGATTTTCGAAGAGTATAAAATTTAATACTAAAGGAACCTCTTTAGGTTCCTTTTAAAAAAACAAAGACTCGGTTAGATTTCCCTAACCGAGTTTTCTATATCTCAAAATTATGAATTTGGATCGTCAAGACTACGACCATGCAAGCCTTTTTCACGTTGTACCTGACGAAGTTTTTCAGGAGTCACATCATTTCCATCTTCATCTACGATTTTGATTCCTTCAATGTGATGACGAACCGAACGACGATAGCCTTCGATATATTCCTCACGAAGTTTAGCTTGTTCTACTTTTTCTTCTGCAGTCAAGCCTTCTGTTTTTTTCTTTTTGGCAAGCTCATTAATACGAGCGATTTTTTCTGGTGTCATATTTGGACCTCCAATCTACTTTTTAATTTCTATTTTGTATTAAGAAGATTAAAAGCAGCGACAGTTTTTGCTTTATTCACAAGTTCAGTTAGAATAGCTAGGCGATTATTCTTAACATCAACATCCTCTGCCATAACCATAGTATTGTCAAAGAATGCATCAATAACAGGACTAAGAGCAAATAACTGCGTTAATTTATCACTAGCTGAACCTTTCAATTCTAGATTTTCTACTGCTTGAGCTAGTTCTTTTTCCTGTTCATTTTCAAAGAGACTAGTATCAACTTTGACTGAACCTTCTGCTTTTTCCGCTAGGTTAAAGGCACGAGATAAGGATTCAACAGCTGGTTTGTAGTCACTATTTAGAGATGCTTCTTTCAGTGCTTCTGCTGCTTCAATCATATCTGCAACAACAAAGTTTGAGCTTGCTAGAACAGCTTCCTTAATATCTTTTGCAGTAGAACCCATCATCTTATCAACACGAGCTTTGATGAAGTTAAGCACTTCTTCTTGATTATCGTAAGTTAGGCTATCAAATGATAAAGCATAAAGGCTAGCAATCAATTCGTCCATTGGAATATTCCAGCCAAAGTCTTCCAAGATACGGACAATCCCTTGTGTTGCTCGACGAAGAGCATAAGGGTCATTTGAACCAGATGGAATCAAACCAACAGAGAAGAAGGACAAGAGAGTATCCAATTTATCAGCTAGTGCAAGGATAGCTCCGACTTTAGACTCAGGAAGAGCACCATCTGCAGAATCTGGAAGGTAGTGTTCACGAATAGCTTGTGCTACTGCTGCATTCTCACCAGCGAGAAGAGCATATTTCTCACCCATGATCCCTTGAAGCTCATCAAATTCACCAACCATACCAGTCAAGAGGTCAAACTTATAAATGGCTGCAGCACGAGCAAGGTCAACAGTTTCATCAACTGATAAACCTGCTTTTTCTGCCAAAAGAATAGCAATTTGCCCAGTACGAATCATGTGCTCACGAAGTGAACCAATCTTTTCGTGGAAAGTTACATGAGATAACTTGGCTACAAGATCTTCAATCTTGAGTTTTTGGTCTTCACGCCAGAAGAATTCTCCATCTTCCAGACGTGCAACTAAGACTTTCTCATTTCCTCGGATAACATTATCCAAATACTCTGCATTTCCGTTACGAACAGAAATAAAGTTTGGTTTTAGATTTCCATCAAGGTCACGTACTACAAAGTAGCGTTGGTGAGTTTCCATTGAAGTGACCAAAACTTCTTCTGGAACCTCTAGGTACTTAGGATCAAAATTCCCCATGAAGGCAGTTGGGTATTCAACCAAATTCAGAACTTCATTCAAGAGTCCTTCATCAATTTGTACCTGAACACCTTCTGCAGCTTCGATAGCCTTAATTTGTTCACGAATCATATTTTCGCGTTCAATGCTATCTGCAATAACATAAACTTTGCGCAGGTCTTCTTCATAGCTGTCAGCATGCTGAATTTCTACTTCGTGACCAAGGAAACGATGTCCACGGCTAACTCTTCCTGAATGAATATCTAAGAAATCCATATCGAGTGCCACATCATCCAAAAGAACTGTCAACGTATGGACTGGACGGATATATTCAAAGGTATTGTTTGCCCAGTGCATACTTACTGGGAAGCTTAAGCTAGCCAATACTTCTGGAATTCCAGTCAAAACTTCCTCAGCTGGTTTTCCAGCCTCATGCTTAGTTACGTAGACATATTCTTCACCCTTAATTTCACGGAATTCGATATCATCTACAGTCAAGCCTTTACCACGGACAAACCCTTGCGCTGCTTTAGAGAAATTTCCTTCTGCATCCAAAGCAATTTTTTTAGAAGGTCCTTTAAAATCTTCAGTCAAATCTGTTTGTTGGTCTGCCAAGCCAAGTACGCGAACAGCCAAACGACGTGGAGTTGAAAAAGTTTGAATTCCTTCGTATGAAAGGCGGTTATTATTCAAAAAGGCTGCCATTTTTTCACCTAGTTGTTTTTCACTTGGTGTAACAACGTAGGCTGGTAACTCTTCAAGTCCTAGTTCTACTAATAAGTTTTTTGCCATGTTTTTTCCTTTACAATATTTCTTCTTTTTGATAGGCACCTTAGGTACTGGGGACCTTGCTAACTAACTTTGTAAGTCTGTGGGGAAATCTTCTGTCTTCTTGACAAAGATTTCCAACAGTCTCATCAAAGTGGATTTAGCCAACTGATTTTTGAACCTAAAGTTTCAAAAATCCCCAGATATCAGTACGGCGGTGCCTATCCCTTTAGCAAGTCTTCGACTTGCCTCTGAGTGCCATACAGGCTCACTTTGTTCGCCCTTTTTCTATTCTTGTAACTGTTTTTATTATTCCTCTTCTGCTAGGAGTTGAGCGCGTGTAGCTTCGTCAAGAAGTGGGTAACCGAGTTTCTTGCGTTCAGCTACGAATGTTTTAGCTACAACACGGGCCAAGTTACGAATACGAGCGATATAACCAGCACGTTCTGTAACGGATACTGCTCCACGAGCATCAAGCAAGTTGAAGGTGTGTGAACATTTCAAAACGTAGTCATAGGCAGGGTGAACTAGGCCCAATTCCAAAGCACGTCCTGCTTCTTTTTCAAATTTTTCGAAGTTTTCAAGAAGCATGTCTTGATCTGAAACTTCAAAGCTGTATTTTGAGTGCTCATATTCTGGTTGAAGGAAAATTTCACCGTATTTAACACCTGGAGCCCACTCAATATCGTAAACTGAGTCAACTTCTTGAATGTAAGAAGCCAAACGCTCTAAACCATAAGTAACTTCAGCGGTAACAGGTCCAGTTGCCAAACCACCGACTTGTTGGAAGTAAGTGAACTGAGTGATTTCCATACCATCAAGCCACACTTCCCATCCAAGACCAGCTGAACCAGTTGATGGGTTTTCCCAGTTATCTTCAACGAAACGAATATCGTGTTCCAAAGGATTGATTCCCAATTTTTCCAATGACTCAAGGTAGAGCTCTTGGATGTTTGAAGGTGATGGTTTCATGACCACTTGGAATTGATGGTGTTGGTAAAGACGGTTTGGATTTTCCCCGTAACGACCGTCTGCTGGACGACGTGATGGCTCTACATAAGCTGCGTTCCATGGTTCAGGACCAATGGCACGAAGGAAAGTGTAAGGACTCATGGTTCCCGCACCTTTTTCATTATCATAAGCCTGCATAAGCATACAACCCTGATCATTCCAGTATTGTTGCAAAGTAAGGATAATTTCCTGGAAGGTTAGTTTTTTGGACATGTTTTACTCCTTTAATTTATATTATCTTTTTAGGTTTATTTATCAAGCAACCAAGAAAAAGCTGGATCCTGAAAAATATGACGTTTGGGAACAGTTTGTAAATTCTGATTGCATTCATCTATTGTACCTAATTTCAAAGCACAGACTTCTGGTATATTTTCTTGAACAGTGAAAATTTGACTATGACAGTTCTGGCAGTAATAACGCTGTTTTCCTGGAGAAGAACTATACGTAACAAGCTTTTCTTTTCCATGCAATACTAGATTTTTACTGCTAACTTTGGCATTAACTGTATAGGCAGACGCAGTTGCTTTCCGACAGAATGAACAGTGGCAAAAAACTAATTCAGATAATTCCTCATCTAGAGTGTAAGTCACTGCTTTACATAAACAAGATCCTTTAAGCATTGTACTCCTTTCTACTTAGGCATTAGACGAATTCAAAAAGAACCGAATTTCAACACCCAAGCCTTGCGACTAGGGGCGTTAAAAACGCGGTTCCACCCTAATTTATTACTTCATTATCTTTATTAAAATACCAAAAGCGCCACACTTATCTCTCAACCACCTGACTTCCACTACCACAGGCTCGCTTGGGATTTACTGATAAGATATTCTTTCTTGTCGTCTATTATAACAAAAAGGAATGAAAAAGTAAAATTATTTTATCACTAGTCCTATATATTTCTTAGCCAAATTAATTTAACTGCCCCATTTATGTCCCTTTTTGAACAAAAAGAAAAACCGCTAATCCTAAGACTAGCGGTCTAATCATGTTTTTAAGCTACGAATGTAGTTGCTCTATTATTTAAGAGTAACAATTTGCTAATCTTATTTTCTCCCAGTATTAGTGGGTTAATTCCTCCATTTTCAACTTTGGCAGGAATTTGGTAGGTAAATTGATAATCCAAGATTATCTAAACTGCTTGTAATCTCTTCTGAAATTGTTGAATCACCTGAATAATACCAATGACTATATGTATTCAACGTGGTTGACTTATCAGCGTGTCCTAATCGATATGAAACATATAAAGTATCCTTATGTAACACATTTATAAGATAAGATGCATGACTATGTCTTAATCCTTTCCCCGTAATTTCTGGTACACCAGTAATCTTAGCATGCCTTTTTATTATCCTAGAAATTGTAGACTTACACAAGGGGGCACCAAAACGTGATATTACATAATCTTTATCATCATTCTTGATTTGAACTTCTCGCCACTTTTTAAGTATTGTAATCGTAAAATCATCTAAATCAATTTTACGATTCCCTGCTACTGTCTTTGTTTGTTGTTTAGCATACCATACACCGTTTTTGTCTTTCTCAATTGTCGAATGAACATGAATCCATTTACGTTCAAAATCAATGTCTTCCCATTTAAGAGCAATACCCTCACTAACTCTTAAGCCAGTCATAAAATATAACCAGATCGTCATGTAATTATGGAGTCCCTCATACTCACTAATATCGAAAGAGTTTATTACCTTCTTAAATTCATCAAATGTCCAAAATTTTGTATCAGGGTGCTTTCCTCTAGGATTATCTAATCCTTTAAAAGGAACTCTATCAATATAACCCAATCTTTCTGCATAGCCCAGACATGCTTTAAATCTAGACCACATATTTTTAGCATAGTTACTAGAATACTTGTCTATAATAGCTAAGCGAAATCTCTCACAGTCAATAGTACTAATATCTGATAATTTTTTACTACCAAATTGCTTAATAAATAACTGATGATGTGGTAAAGCGGTCTGATAAGTTACAAATTGAACTTTTTGTTGATAATATTTTAAATAAATCTCTTCCATAAACTCTCTAAAAGTTAGAAAACTATTATTAATAGTAGAGTTCACAAATTCATGTTTTAAACGAAGTATCTCTTCATAAGCTTCCTTAAAAGAATTAAACGGTAGTCCCTGTTGATTTTTCCTTCCTTTCTTTTGAATTCTTTTCCCAGTTATTGGATCAACTCCTAATTCAATTTGAAAGTAAATTTTTCCTTTTGAATCTTTGTATACACCTTTATATTTCTTTGTCTTTGATATAACCATTTTTCTCACCTTCTATATCTGAAAAAGAAATACCAATTAAATTTTCTACAATATTTTTAGGAGCAATGCCTAACCTTTTATTATCGAAAGGTGAACATCCTAATTGTACCGCATTCTTATCATTTTTTCTAGCTTCTTCAAACTTTTTTACAGCAATCTTTTTTGCTTGTCTAATAATATTTCTAGATGTGTGCTCTGGAAAACCAATCGCAACTAAATCTTTATAGTTTACTGTTTCCATGATTTTACTACTTCCTTTCTTAGATTTTTTCACCTCCATGGCATGACTGATGAAGTCATCATAAGAATTACACTTGCTGCTCTTTTACGGTGGCAGCCTGAACGGTCAGAAGTATCATTGTATATCATTTGTATCATGGCATATAAAGTATCGCTCTATTTTATTGATGGTTTTAAAATCGCTCTTGTCATGGCGAACCATTCAAATCTGCTCCACAAATGAGGAAAGTACCATTTTGGACTATTTAATTGTCAAAGAACAAATAAAAAATCTCCTCATTTTCACACTCTATGAAATTGAGGAGATTATTTTCTAAAGCGAATTTTATCAGGAAAATCTGTCAATCCCAATAGATAGTCTGTACTGACATCGTAAAAGCTTGAGAGAGTTACCAATACATCTGCCGTCAAGGCATGCTCACCCCGTTCAATTTTAGCATAAGCTGAGTTTGTAAACGAAAGTATTTTAGCTATTTGTTTTTGGGTTAAATCGTGATCTTCCCTCAAATCTCTCAAACGTCTGTACATCTAGCTTTCTCCTGAGAAAAGTATAATATATAAAACTAAGATATCTTTCAAAGTGTCCAAACTGGACATTTTGAACTAAAATTAATTTATTAAACACTTCTCATAAGCATATCTATTAACCGTCTGGGAGCAAAGATTTTATCAACTATTTAAAATTACTGACTTTCAAAAATTAGTCTTATTGTAAAATCAAGTGAAACACAAAAGACATGTTTATCTAATATATTATAGTCTCAAAAATATTACAAAATTATAGGAAAATGTTCACAAATCAATCATACAAGCACTTCTCTGAAGCTGAACAATACTAAATTTTAGTTTTATTTAAACAAAGGAAAAAACTGCTTATACTGCTCGTTGTTAGGATAGAAAACATTCTATTTTTACTTGTAAAACTAACCGAGATTCTGTAACACCGGTGAAACAAATCAATGATAGAAGATCTACTGATAACAGTATTATGCAAATCCAATCTAGAATTTTCATTATCAATCTATAGAAGTTAGCCATTACTTATAACTAAATAAGATTTAGCCTGACTTTCTGACAGAGTTCACATAAGTGAAGAAAGAAAAACCAAGGAGACATAGTATGAAAATTTTTATTCACACTTATAAATTCCAACATTTTGATTATGTGAATATTAGTCAGCATATTTCAGGAGTATAAAAAATTAAGCATTGAAAGTTGCACACTATATTTTACTACTGATTATTCCAAAACATTCCCTCCTAATAACAAGTTACTCTAAGTTGATCCCAGTGGGAATGACTGGTGATATTACTACTCATGGGAGTTTCACCCACTATCTTTTTACGATGGCAGCCTAAACGGTTAGAAGTATCATTGTCCTCACTTGTGTCATGACAGATAGAGAACCACTCTATTTTATAGCTAATAATTTTCGCACCTATCACGGCGTATATCACTAAATTGCTCGACAAATAAGAAAGTCCCACCTCGGTTTATTCAATTGTCAATGAACAAATCAAGGAGAGACTATTTCATTTTATGTTTTATCATATCTGGACAATCTGTTAACCCTAATAGGTAATCCGTACTAACGTTATAGAGTTTAGAAAGTTGCACAAGGACATCTGCCGTTAGGGCAACCTCTCCTCTCTCAATTGTGCATAATTTGTATGAGGGAAGGAAAGTAAATTTGCAACAAATTTTTGGGTGAAATCGTGATCTTCTCTCAAATCTCTTATCCGTTAGTACATCTAGCTTTCTCCTAAGAAAAGTATATGTCACTTTCAGAAAAAGCTAGGAAATTGTCATAATATGACAGAAGTTTTTTCTCTGTCTATTTTTTACAAAAATCAACACCGATTGAATAACTCATCATAGTAATTACTTCAATGCCATTTCGAATTCATTTTAAACTCTTCAATGCAAGTTTTAAGAGTATACAAGTTAGTAAGTCACCTACTCCTACAACTCCAAAAACAAGTAATGTTTTAAAGTTAAAATATGAAAATACAACCGTTCCTAAAGGCATTAACATTAAAGCAAAAAATGCAATTATACTAAATACCCTTCCTAAATATTCCTTTTCAATTGTAGACTGTAAATACGATAGCATTTGAACATTAAAAATTGTCATAGCTAATGATGATAATGAAAACAAAAGTAAAGTAATCGACCAGATCTTCACTAAAGGAATCATAATCAGTGGTAAAGATGATATCAAAAGGAATGTACTATATTGGTTTGACGAAAAACTTCTTTTAAAAAAATTATTCGATACAGCCCCAATAATATTCCCAACTGCTTGACCAATTAAAATCATGCCATATAACTTATCCAAATCGTACATTTTATTAATAAACGGTAAATAAAAGTTTATTCCTGATGAAAAGAAGTTAATCATCGAACTTGAAATCAGTAAAAGAAGTAACTCTTTATTGTTATAAATGTAACTAAATCCATACTTTATTGAAAAGGCGTCAGATTTTTGGGGAGAGTCATCAAAAAAATTTAATTCAGTGAAAAAAACTGATAAACACCCAGATAATAAAAAGCTAAGAGAATTAATTAGCATTCCATATTTATATCCTACTAATGCTATCGTGAGGATCCCAATAACTGGAGATAGGATACTCAAAAATTCCGAAATTGATTTTGAATAAGAATTATATTTAATAATGTTATTTTTACTTAATAAATCTCCTACTATTGCTCTATAAGCAGGAGCATTAAATGCATATAGAATCGCTAAACAAATATTTGTAACTATCAACATATATACATTACTTTCACTATAAAACATAAAAACTATAAAGGTAAGTAAACTAGCTATAAAATCAGTAACAATTAATATTTTTTTCTTATTCTTACTGTCCGCAAATACACCTCCAAAAAGGCTGAATAACAATTGTACAATGATCTCTGAAAATTGATAAATCCTCATGTAGTAATTTGATTTACTCTCCGAAGAAGCTATAACCAATTTATTGGCGTAATCATAAATTGTAGTGCCAAATTCATTTAATTGACTACTGATAATTAATAGAAAAATATTCTTTTTTTCTAATTTGTTGTTTTTTGATTCCATCTAAATATCCCTCCCATGATATTCAAGATAAAAAATTCTCAAATTCTTGTTTGACTAGTTTACAAAACTCTTCCATGAATTCTAGTGAATAGTGTTGTGAGTCGCTAGTAATACTAATTTCAAATGCATTGTCTGTCTTTTCAAGAAGTACCATAAAAATTGATTTTTGATAATTATTATCCGATATCATGTTATTAATTGAATAATTAGTTCTTTTTAAAACTTTCCATGAAGTATCTGCAAAAGAGTCACCCAAATAATTAAATAATATATCTGGGCAAGCAACCTTTGATAAAGATTTTTTCACCTTGCTATACATGAGGCCATTATTTGGAACTGCTAACATTCTTCTTTCAATTTCATCACATTGAGCAACAAAATCTCTTTTTACATCAAAATTTATTGGATATTCTGAAGTAAACCACCCAACTACATCAATAACATTTTCTAAAAAGTCTTTAAACATTCGTCCATGCCCTTCTAACATAACTTGAATATTATTTTTTTGAGATATCATTGCAAAACATCGTACAATTAGTGATAAAAGAAAACGCTCAACTTTTAAATTACTTTGAATCACTTTTAAATTATCTTGTGAAAATTCTAGCTTTAAATAGTTTTTTTGTATTTTCAAACATTTTACATCTTTTTTTCAATCTTTACAAGCTTTTTCTAGTATGAAGCACCCATGTTTCTCTGATTACCCCTATTTTTTTAAAAGATAAATTGCAAGAATAAGTGCAACATTTTTACCACTTATTTGAAAGTACCTCGAAGGGTGTTCTGTAACCTAAACATTTGCGTGGTAGATGGTTGATATGAAACAGTGCTGAGAACAAGTCTTCATCACTAAAGCTTGTTAAATCAGCCTTCTTAGGGGAATATTCTCTGAGTAAACCATTGGAGGTTTCGTTATTTCCCCTTTGCCAAGAAGCATAGGTATCCTCAAAGTAAAAATCAATACCAAGATCTTCTATCAAAGGGTAACAAGAGAATTCCTTTCCATTACAGAAATTTCATCACTACTATGGCTTCGGCTGAGAGCCTGCCCCAGCCATTGTTATTCAACGAAGAATAAGTTGATAACAACAATAGGCGAGGGTACTTCTTATGATTAGTTGTTACTACGTCTTATTTACTCCCATGAGACCTCACGGGATAAGTCGTACAAAGAAAAAAAGCAACGATTTTACGCTGCTTTTTACATCATGGATATTGATTAGCTATCAAAAAAATAAAATGGTTCACCTATTTAGTTTACTAAATCAACCTTCAAAGTAATCCTCTAGAAGCAAGTTATTATTTAGAATGCATAACTTTTTAAAATGTAATCTTTCTTGAAAATATGTGTCATGACAAACCAAAAGTATCGAACCTGGATAACTTAATAAGAATTTTTCTAGTGCATTAAGTGAGGTAATATCAAGAAAGTTTGTTGGTTCATCTAAAATAAGAAAATTTGAATCGCTCAGAAGGACTGATGCAAGTTGGCCTTTAACTTGCTCACCCCCAGAGAGCTTGCCAAACGGAACAAATATTTTATCAAATTTTAAATCTAGCATTGCAAGAAAGTTTATAATTAATTGTTTATTATGACTACTTGTTTCATATATATTATCAAAGAGTGTTTTATCTTGGTCTAGTGTATTTAATTCTTGACTATAATACCCAATTTTTAAACCTTTTGAAAAATATCCATCTATTTCTTGATTTACTATACTTTTTAATAATGTAGTCTTTCCAGATTTATTTCTCCACCTGCTCCAGTTTGATAGTTGAAGTCAGGTTCATCTTGGCAAAGAGATTGAAAAGAAAAATGATAAATAAGAGTAAACGATAAGATAAAACCATTGAGCAGTTGAATTTATCCAACAAATCAATAAAAAAACTAGTAAGGAAATAAGTGAATAAATATAAGGAGATATTTGCTCAAAATGATGATTTTTTTGTATCGTATGTGATAACTAAATCTACGACTGATGCAATAAAAATTATCATAATTCCAAATATGTTTTATAAAAGATACACATTTTATATAATGGTTGTCTGGGTTCCTATTTTTGAAAACATATCCCTTCTTCTTTTGAAATTTTCTTACTCAAACGATTGATAAACTTATTCACTTTAAATACGATATTCTCATATCTATTGCTCTCTAATTCTATCTGGATACCTAACTCATTCAATTCCTTCTCAACAACATCAATGCCAATTTTATCAGTTATATTCAATTTTGAAAGATTCAATTTCATTTTTTGCTTATTTTCAACTGAAGCCAGTAAATATTCTGCTACTTGATTTAAGGTTGTCACTCGTTCTTGCAAAGCATTGATTCTCAATTCTGAAGCTGCCAATTCATGAATTAAATCATCTTTAATTGTAATATAAGAGTGCTTATCCATATCCAGCTCAAGTAAAGTATACACTTCCTCAATCTTCTCTTTAATCATATCGACTGTCGTTTTTCTGCGGAATGGAATCGTTTGATTTTCAGAGCTGAACTGTCTAATCAAGGTTCGACCTTTCATGTAGCGATTCTTCTCAGGATCGTCTTTATGATAGACATAGTAGGAGCTAGTTTCTCTAATAAAAACTTTCACCTTCTCCTCTTCAATATCGAGCTGCATATTCGGCACAAAGATAAGCCCCTCCTGACGAATACCAAACTTGACCTTGATGTAAATACCATCATCTACTACTTTTTCAATTTGATTGAGTGACAACTCTACCTCAAACTCATGAACGGCATCTCTGTTGCTCTTGAACTCTTGATAGGATTCCCAGAACTTCTCATCTCTTGGGAGTTCTTTTTCTTTGGAAAATTTTTCTTCTTGATAAAATTGAACCAAATCCTCAATTTCTGGATTTTGCCAATCTTTTCTACTCTCAAAATAATCTTGGAAAAATTCTACACCATAAAGATTTTTCTGGTCTAGTTCTGTCTCTTTCACCTCCACTCCTGCCAACTGGAAATACACATGCTTTTGTTTGGGAATGATAGTTAGATCAAAAAGTTTCGCAGTTTCAATCAAGTCATCTATATTCTCAGCCTTTGATAAGAGAAATTCCATGAGTTCTTCCATTTCCCTTTTGGCAAAGTAATTCTTAAAAAATTCTTCTGTATAAGGTTGCTTGCGATTGAGTTTATTGCCACGCACCACCTGTTTCATGGATGAGTCCGTCATAAAAAAGGTCGCATGCTTGTGGCTAAAATCCATTTCTACATGTAGTAGTGGAGCATTCTTTTTGAAATCCTCAAAGTCTCTAGAATGTTCCATCAAAAAATAGAGTCGCTGCTTGAGTTCATACTTGTGATTGGTCTTGCGATAAACTTCATACTGCTGGTGAGAATAGCGATTCTCTATAATTTTCGCCCCTGCAATTTTAGAAAATCTATCTGAAATCATTCGAAGATTTCGCTCCACTTTATAATCCCACTTAAGTTTTTTGTCAGAATTGCTGTCAACCGAGTTTATAATGATGTGATTATGCAGATGGTCTTTATCAACGTGGGTCGCAACGATAAAGCGAAACTTTCCACTAGTCAATTCTTTCATGGTCTCATAACCAATCTGATTGATTTGTTCAGGAGTGAGATTGTCCTCTGGCGAAAAGGACTGAATAATATGATGAGCATGGATTTGTCGTTGTTTCTCCTCCAGCCTATCGTGTCGAAAATCGTAAAGCGTGTCATTGTTGATAAAATTTTCATGATACATCTGCACCATTTCCTCATAGCTAGGAAAGTCCAGAAAATTCCTCATATCATAATCCGACACTAAGGTAAGATTTTTTGTTTTATCAGGATTGAGAATATACTTGATGAGCTTTCTGCGATAACTCTTTCCATGAATGGCAAAATGCTTAGTGATGACCATGGAACTCCCTCAGCTTTTGAGCTTGTATTGTAAATTCTTTCTCAACTTCTTTTATCAATTCAGCGATTCCCTTTTTCAACTCTTGCAATTCTTCGCTAGAAATCAACTGAGATTGGTTCACACTTCGAGCAATCTGATTGATGTTATTGCCAATCCTCTTCAACTCAAACACTAAGTCTTGGTAGCCATTTGTATCAATGGTGATGAAATTCATTCCAGGGTCAAGTAGGGTGCGTCTCGCATATTCAGAAAAAGATTGGCAGCTACTTTGGTCGATATTTCTATTTAGTTGGTTCAACTCAATATCAGACAAAAACACTTTCTTGAGATTGATTCGGTAACGATGTTCCATGTGTCTACCTCATATATTTGTCTTGGAAGTCTTGACTGAGAGGAATGGAGTTGCCAACTTCTTTAATCAATTCCTGTACGCAGGTTAAGAGAATAGATACATGTTCCTGGGTGACTTGACGTTCTGACTGGATCGAAATTAAAATCTCATGAACATCACGGCTGATTTGTTCTAGTTTTTGAGATTGCCAAAGGGTGAACCATATCTCTATCTGTTTTTGTAAATCAGAGGAGAGTAAACTTTTACGGAGAAAATCTGAAAAATTAGTATCTCCCTGCTCTCTCATCAAAGCTAAAATTTGCTTTTCCTCTTCATCTGTTAGGCGAAATTGTTTCCGAATATCACGCACGTCTCGTTTCATACTGCTACTTCCTTTCCAAAATACCTGTACTGACAATGTCTGCTACCGTACAATGTCCGTACACTTTTACACCAACTGATTTTCATTCTTGTAAGGCTTTGCGAGCTCAGATATTGTGTCCACAATATCCCAAAAATCATATCGCCAGCCGACCAAAACCTTCTAGTTTTGACAGCCAACGATAAGATAACTTGGTGGCTTCGCCCCCAAACCCCCAGTTTAAATTTGAGGATCGATTTTCTTTGGATGATATTAGGATAGCAAGGATTATTTGAAGAAGTTATCACAGATCGATTAGGGACTAATCTCTAGCCCCTCTCACACCACTGTGCGTACCGTTCGGCACACAGAGGGCCAACTAAGTTTTAACGAAAGCATTATTCTCACTCATCTTCTCATTTTACAATTCGTTCTATCAGTGCCGTCCTATATTTATAATCAGCTTCCATCATTTACATTTTCAGTTCACTGTCTTTTCAGGCGAGGAATTAGGATTGACAAATTTAATTAGAGAGATATTCATTTAGTTATTCACCCTTCGCTCCATTTCCATTACAGAAATTTCTTCAATACTATGGGTTCAGCTGACTCCCATGATTCGTTGTACTACGTCCTAAACGCTCACGGAATAAGCCGTACATCTTTCCTAGTTTACTCTCGTAATTTACGTATATAGGTTACGACACCTATTTGGATTTTAGAGTTCCTCATCCGATATATGGCTTCAAGTCACGATTCCGTTTATAGAGCCTTGATTCCGCTAATTCCTTCCTCTCCCCCCTACCTCACGATATTCACCCTTAGGAGTCGCTATTGGTTTCATCTGCAGCAGATATCCACAGAGGACTTGGACCTCAGATGTACACTATGCCTGTCGAACAAAGAAAAAAGTAGGCTAAATTTCTAACCTACTTTTTCTGGCTCTACTCTGATAAAGCCGTCTCATATATAGACATTTTATGCTTGAAGGAATCTTTCCCTCCCTCTAATTGATTGATGATATGATTTTTTATATATTTTTCACTAACATATCCCTGTGATTCAATCCATCCGTTAACTCCATCTGACTCCATAATAACAACTTGATCTGTCATAGAATTTGTTACAATTGTAGCATTATGTGTTGCTAAAATAATTTGACGTTGAGCTTTCACATCTCTAAACTGCTGAACTAAATGCATGTAAATATAACGATTATCTAGATTATCTTCAGGCTGATCAATAATCAATGGTCTGAAGTCTTTAGAATAATCACTATACGCTAATAAAAAATCAAGCATGGCTACAACTTTTTGTCCCAAACTTAATACACCAACTTCTTTATAGAGAATATCAAGTTGGTGTGAGGTTTCTTTGGAGTTAATATTAAATTCCAAAAATAACCTTTCATTAGCTACATGCGCTTTTAAGACTCTTTTAAACTCATTTAATAAACTACTATTTTCAATTAAAGAGTAGATACTCGTTTTTAAATGCGTAATGTTGTATTCATTAATTTCAGATTTATCTCTCCAATTATTTTCTTGTTTTGCAAAATTATCTTCAGAGATACTTTTTAAAAGCATAAAATACTTATTAGGGATATTTTGTCTTACAATGACTTTAACAAATTCTTTCATTCCTAATTCCCGATAGATAAGATATAAAACGTCTGCTACATCTTGCATACTAATTCTATAATTATCAAACGAAGAACGATTATTCTTGAAAAGATAACTTTCGAAATGCGGTTCTTCCCATCTATCAATTTGCTCATAACAAATTCTTAACTTACCAATCTGAGTTTCATTAAAATCCTCAATAATTTCGAGTATTAATTGCTTCCGCTGTTTTAAATATTCATCAAGTTCCTTTAATTTTACTTCAAACGATTCGAGTGTCTGAGTTCTTAGCCCATAGTCTGGTCTCGGTAATTTTTTATTTTTAATCATTAAATTAGAAATAAATTCTGTAATTTTTTCACCGTCAGCTGTTCTAACTAATTCATTAACAGAATATCTCCTATCAAACATTTTCTCTAAAATTCTAGTTTTATCAACTAATCTAAAATAGTTACCTTCAACTTTATAAACTTTTGTGTACTGAGACCGTGTCCATTCTTTAATAGAGTCAGAATTAAATCTATAAGAATAGCCAAACCTATTCTCTCGATTTTGCCCATAATATTGTAAAATATTATCCTTATTTTCTTGTTTGACATCTGGCAAACTAACTTCAATAATATATTCAGTTTCTTCTAAAACATAGAGTACAAAAGCATTTGCATGGTTACATAGAAATTCCAATTTGCTTTGCTTATCACAATCTTGAGAAAGTACAAATTGTAGCATATCAATTAATGTGCTTTTCCCTGTACCTCTCCCTCCAATTAAACAATTCATAGATGGTGAAAATGTTAAAAAGAAGTCTTTATCTTTTTTTAATTTATCACCTGCAAGAAAGCTTCTATTTCCCCCACGATTTTCTATATATAATCCTTTTATGTAAGACTTTTGTTTAAAGCTTGGCTCACATAAACTAACTGATACGTTATAATCAAACAATGCTTCTTGAAACATCTTGAAAGAAATTTTTCCACCTTTCAACCACAGATTGTTCTTCCCGAGTGAATCAATTTCGTGAGAATCATTATCTAATAGAAAGTTGGGCTCACAATTAAAATCTGCTAATAGTTTTTTTCTAGAACCTTCAATAGAATTTATATTTTTAACTCCAATAAATCGTGTATTTTCTTTAGAAAAAATTTTTCGTTTATATGCACCTGATAAGTGAGAACCTTTTTTCAAAATGTCATAACTATTGAAATGAGCAATATAGTTAACTATTTTTTGATTATTGAAATCCTTCATTATAGTCAGTGAATGTTGATAACTTCCATCTTTCTCACTTATAATATTTTCACTTAACCATTGATTAACCCATGACTCTTGTTCATAATCATATATACATACAATATGCAATTTATCCGCTGCACTAATTTCTACTCCATGTAAAATATGAGGATGTATATCATAATTCGGATAAGTTTGCATTATGATTGAGACTGCCTTTTGCAACTTTTTAATACCTTTGGTAGTATTATGATCAGTTACTACAACTATTTCTATTCCATTTTTTATGATTGCCTCTGCTAACATAAGAAAACTAATATATTCTTTTGAACTAGAAAAAACAATCTTATCAAAATTACTAAAAAAAATTGTCTTATCAACTTTTATTTTCTTATTTTCAAAAAATATATCATATAGTTCATCTTCAGTAATTTTTCTATATTTCGTTGCAGTCCAATCAGAAAATAGCTTATAATCATAAGAAACAGGTGTATGCAAATGAATTAAAGTTTTGTGAAAGCTACCGAATTTCTCTTTGGAATTTGTTAGTTCTTGATAAACAGACTTTATCTTGTTATTAAACCCTCTCACATCTACTCTCCTAAAAATATCAATTGTTTATTTTTCATGTAATTCATTAAGTCTCTTTTCCCCCACCTTCAACATCTCTTTCTCCACTTGATTCCATTCTCCAAATAGTAAATCATGAAGAACGGTTGCTGCTGAAGTTGTATCTTCTCCTGAATCATATACACAACTTCTATCTCGTTTGTAAATTTGAATTCTTTCAAAGATAGCTAGTTCTTCTAATTGTCGTGTATTATCAACCAGATGATTTACAATGAAATCATGATGTTCTTTTGGAGTTGCGCGTGCTTGATTTGGATTAATAGCATACAGTTCTTCGTATCGGATAAGAGTGCTCAGATAGGACAATTCGGGCTTGGTTGCGATTATGGCTAATTGTACCTCATATCCCTTACTTTTCAAGAGTTGTGCTGTTTTCTTTGGAACATCAATTGTCCGTAAAGTTCCCTCAATCAAAAGATTGTATCCCAAATGGCTCAATTCTGTTACTAAAGACTCTACCATTTTCCCTGCAAAATCTTTGGTGTATGCAACGCTATCTTTGCCATATTTTTGCTGAAGTTCTAAATAGTGTGGGTGCTGAGAACGAAAACTATCACCATCTATGATAACAATATTTCCTTGAAATTCTTTCTGTTTAATACGATGAATTGTAGTCTTACCGGCACCACTTTGCCCTCCAAGCAAAATCGCTATAGGTTGCTTACTGGACTTTTTTCCTCTTGTCAGTGAGCGAAGGTTCCGCTCTAAAGCATGTTTGAATTCACTATCGGTATAATCTTGGATTTCCATTAGGCTATCATCCGTTTTTCAGATATCTCTAACATACGTTCAATTCCATCCAAATAACCGCTATATCTCTCTATTTCATCAAAAGTTTCTACTAAATAGATATTCGTATGAATCAAGTCAGATAGATCATCACTCATTAAAATCCAAGGATTAGATTCATCATCAATGCTAATTCCCTGACTATCTTGATAACTATAGAGTCGAGATAGTAGATTAGCACCTCTTTCTTTCACAATTTCAACTTTTAAAGTCAATTCATAATCTTCAACAGGATTGAGCATTTTATCTTCTCCTACAATATCGACATAAGATACATTAAACTTCTGACAAATGATGTCTATTAATTCTGTAGAGACTGAACTAGTGCCATTTTCATAACGACTCAAACTATTTCGTGAAATACCTACAATCCGTGCAAATTCGGGTTGTGTTAAATCATGTGATTTACGTAAGGATTTAATGTTCTTTCCAATCATGGTAAACTCCTTTATTTTTATAATTCCATTATAGCATAAAAAAGCAGAACGCACCAAAATTGGTGCGTTATTTCTTATTTTTCTAACTAAACTTTACTTCTATAAAAGCCACCTAAAGAGTTATTTCTTTTTAGGTGGCTTTTCTCAAAATACTATACATTAAAATACTCTTGTTTAATTTTTGTAAGCAGATTGTTAGCAACCGAAGTTACACCAACATGCATCAGTTCAGGATCAGAATAATCTAGATTACGAGCATAGCCTTCTGCAACAGTCTGAGCAATACGCTTATCCAATTTATAATTAGAGGCTTTTAATAGTGCTTGAAATAATTCTGAACTATATAGTTTAATATTATTTTCCAATGATACTACTGCCATTTTTGTAACTCCTCTCCTGTTTTTGATTGATAAACCTTCTCTATTTTCATTATATCACAAAAAGATTGGTTGTGGATGGATAATTGTTTAAAAGAATATGGTTTTCTAAACTCAGCAAGCATTTCTTCTTTTGTAATTTCATTCTGACGAAAACGAGCTAAAGCTTGGGTTGGATTGTCATCAGTCTGAACACCATAGATAAAATCAAAATGGTGTTGTAATTCATCTGGATTTTCCCGATTTTGAACGACAAATTCAGCAAAATCTAAATCTGACTCTGACTTTTTATGTTTTGCAAAATAGTGACAATGATAGTCAGGGTTCTTAAAAATTTCTATAAAATTTGAAATACGAAATTCTACTATAATTCCTACTTCTTCTTCTGAGTCAAAAATATTATTATTAGAGCTGCTTCGATTTAATACTTCAACTTGCTTGTTAATAAATTTTCTAGCTTGTTCAAAGTCAGGCGTGATATAGAAACCAGGACCAAAATCTAGCTCACTTCCTAAATTAAATTTAACATCTATACCACTTTTTAAGGATTCTAAATGTCTCAATAATGTAGCATGAAACCACTGCGTCTGACCTAGTTGCTTTTCCTGCTTGGTAGTCAACTCCAAAATATTTACTTCCTTCTCTAGTCTATACTAAAAGTATAACACAAGACTTTATTCAAGTAAAAGAAAATTGTATAAAACTATTCACTTCCTTCCGTCTTTCCTAAATCTCTCTAAATTCTTCTCCAATTGTTCCTTATGAAGTTGATTCTTAGCTTCCTTTAATGTGTCGTCCAAAGTTTCTTCCCTATAAGTTGATTCTGTTTTTACTTGTTCTGATTCTTGATCTGGAGTGAAAATGATATCTAACAGTCGGTCTATTTTTTCAAGATCTTGGACAGACATATCAGATAGTCTATGAATCAGCTTTTTAAATACATCACTATTGTCGTGATTTTTCTTAAAAAATGTTGTAAACATCTATAACCTCTCAAAAAAAGCAGCCTATCAGGACTGCTTAGTGTAATTCCGAAATCGCATCATAAATGGACTGTAATTTCTTATTGTCTTTATTCTTTGTGTCAATCAACGTATGTAGCTCTTCAATTTTCTTTTGACTGCTTTGAATATCGCTATTGTTATCCGCAATAAGTCTTTTAAGATGTTGCTGATAACTTGTAGTGATATCTGTCTCTTTTACTGCTCTAACCTCTGTAATTTTGGGTTTAGAACTAGGATTTGATTCTGTCACAGGTGCTTGTTTTCGCTTTTGAAAAGCTGCTTCATAATTTACATCATTACCTCCTTGATGATTTCCAAATAAGGCCGCAATTTTATCTGGATCTTCTTGATTTTCTGATTTACTCTCTAATGGTTGATTAAAATTCCAATCTTTTGTCATTCACTCATTTCATCCTTTCTAAATTCAGAATCATCGAATTGTCTTTCTTTGCCAAATGCATGGTCAAGAGCTTCTTCAAAACTCATGTGACTAATGCTTTGACGCCTTTTGAACGTCGCAAACATCGCTGTCTCTAGTTGCTCTTTGTAAGCAGCGAGTTTTTCTGACTCTCTTGCTACCTTGCTTTCTTGCCTAGTGACCTTTTCTTCTAAGCGTTCAATAATGGTCATATACTATCCTCCTTCATTCTAATATTAGCTAAAACATCTTGATTTTGTTATCACAATTCTAAACATTGAGAGGTTTGTCTTACTGGTTGATTCCTCAATGTCTCTTTTGCATTCTCGATCATCAATTGTAAATCTGATTTCTTTTCTCTAAGGACATCATTCCAGTCTACTTTTTCTTTCCCAGATTCATTATCAGGGAAATCCAGGAAAACAGGAAATCCTGATTGAGATAACTTATCAGAAAAATCTTTTCCTGCATCATCACAATCTACCGCAAGTGTCAATAAATCAGGATGATTATCGAAATAGGCAGTGGTATCACGAATTGTATTGATCAAAGGCAATAACTTTGAAGATGTTACTGTATCTAAGAATTCCAACTTCTGATTTTCTTCAGCTATCAGCCGTAAAGTTTGATAAGCCACAACAGACCTTTTTAATCCCTCCATAGATACCAAACGAACATCAGATAGATTTTGTTGATGAAGTTCGTAATAGCTCATCAAGTCAATGAACGATTCACAAAAGACCAGTCTATTTGGTTTACCAATGTCAAAGGAGATTCCAACATGTCCATGGCTTCCTTTTAGAATTGTTTTTAACCTCTCTCTAGAAAGAGCGGGATTCTTATATATCCCTTGTAAGCTTGCCGCCTGCAACTTATGACGATGATCAAAGCTTTTAAACACAATAACAGGTTCAACTGTTTCATTTGTCTTCCAGCTGGCTTGTGCTATCAAACCTTGTTGTATCATCTTTTGTACGATTTCTTCTGAAATTCCTCTACATTCTGTTAAATAATATCTGGCCAGACTACAGTTAGAATCTTCTATTCTCTTTAAAGGATAATAAAATGGTCTCTCTCTCTTTTCTTGAACAGCTTTTTTTTGAAAAGGTTCTTCAGAAAGAAAGGCTAGAGCTTCTTTAAAGGAAATTCCCTTAACAAGTCGAACAAAATCAATGACATCACCTTGAATATCTCTTGAAAACCATTTAAAAGTATTGGTAGTTGAAAAAATTCGGAATGAATCGTGTTCAGGATGTTCATAGACACTGCTCGAAACTTGTTTAAAGGAGATACCTAAACGTTTGGCTACATCAAGAATTGAAATTTGCTTACATTCTTCTATTTCCATGCAATATCATCATTTTGTTGTAGTATTTGGCAGTGATGGAACAGATGAGGATTCTTCCAAAGTTTTGGGAGTGGCCTTATCCAAATCATCTAACCCAGATTTCCAAACCTGCACTTGATTGACCAATAACTTACCTGGTAGTTTCGAATAAGACAACTTAACCGTTCTGGTTTCTGTCTGATTGGTCTTTGATTGGTTGGCATTCTTTAAATCGGATACATAGGTTACATTATAAGACACCATGGCAATAGCTTGATTCGTAGTCTGATTGACAAAGATATCTGCTTTTTCAAAATGATAATCCAAAATATAGTCCTTATACACTTGGTTCATGGCATCATTTTGACTTGACAATTCTTGAGAATAAGCCGATTCAGTCATATAAGGTTGAATACGTGTATTATTTTCTCCGAGCTTTTCTTTCGTATAGTACTGAGTCAAAAATTCTTTTACAGTATCTGATGACAAAATGCTGGCTTTATCTTCTGCTTGTTTATCCTCTACAAGTTTAGCTGCAGCCAATTCAATCTCTTTACGACTTTGTTTAGCAGTAGAATGTTGACCAACAGTATATCCCATCATGAGAATAAAGCTAGTTGCAGCTACTGCTCCAACACTAATTAAGGCTTTAGTTTTGACTTTATTTAACATCTTAGACCTTCTTTCTATAAAAACTAGGTCAAGAATAACAAAAAGAACTTGTAAGTTTTATCACATCACAACGAAAGGTAATTCCTACATTTCTGGCGCAAAATCGTACAGTTCAGAGAAAAAAATTAAAACTAGCTGTCCTTGGGGTATAATAGACTTATTGGAAAAAATAAAGTGCCATACTGTACTATGCTATACTATACTATAGTTAAGAAAACTATTTACGAAAAACCATGCAACTAACTCCTGAGAACTTTAAATTATTTATTAGTGTCAAAAAGGATACCTTCCTAACAAAGATATCCTGTCTAGATACAACTTATAAAGCCAAACACTGTAAAAGAAGAGGCACAAAAACTTTAAGTCTAGAAAAACAGTTAATTCTGAACTTGCATTATTTATGCTATTAATCAACTCAACATCTTCTAGTTTTTTGATTTTGGTCTTGGACTAGCGATAGTCACTGAACATTAACATTCGTAGAATATACTCTTCATTCCTCAAGTCTATTTGACTTAGAAAACTTAAAATCAACAAGTGTCACTATAGCTATTGATGTCACAGAAAGTCCTATTTCAATGTCCTAAAAGAAACCAAAGTAAGAATTATCCTGGAAAAAGATATACACCATAAAGACACAATCATACTCGATTTAACGACACTTCGTGCCTGTCAATTAGTTTTTTGAGATGGTCATACACATGATTTTACTCTTTTTAAAGAAAGTATAGGTCAAGTTTGTCAGAGCAATTACTTGTTTTTGTTATTTAGATACTATGAATATTCATGAGATATCTTTTTTCCTTTAAAAAGTTCTAAAAAGCATGTATCGACTGTAGAGGATAAGAAGTTTAATAGAGATAGTTGTAATTCGTATTAAAATTGAGCGTTTAAATGCTAAGTTTAAAACTTTTCAATTTTTGGAATCATCAACTATGAGTTAAAATAATTTACGAACAGAGGCTTTCCAAAAAACTTGATATCATACGTTTTATTGTAGAAATATTTATTTCATTTTCTCCTAGTATTGGATTTTCCCACACTCATTAATTTTATTGATATAATCCAATAATAATGATAATATCAAATAGCAATAAAAAAATTTGATAGTATTTTTTCATAATCTGTCACGCTTTCTAATGATTTTTTATGGTAAATGGAGATAAGTATGATTTTAGGTGAAACTTATAGGAAAATAAGAGAAGAAAAGGGGATTTCTATTTCTTCATTAGCAGGTGCTGAAATTTCAAAATCTCAAATATCTAGATTTGAATTAGGAGAAACAGAGATTTCTGTCTTTAAGTTATTGTATCTTCTTGAAAGAATAGGATTAACACTAGAAGAATTTCTGCTTATCTGTAATCATTATCAACCTTCGGATTTTAATACCTTAATAGCTTCTGTTAAACAGGCCGCATATAATGAAGATACTCAAGCATTACTAGATATGGTAGAGAAAGAAATAGAACTTTTTCATGAGACAAATTCTCATTACCATAAATTAAATGCTATTTTCATCGAAAGTATTGTTTCAGGAATGGATAAGAATTATCAATTGAGTCGTCAAGACGCCTCTTATCTTACAAACTATTTATTTTCCGTTGAAAACTGGGGTTATTACGAAACGCTCATCCTTGGAAATTGCTGTCGTGTTCTATCTCCAGATTTATTATTTAGATATGCCAAAGAGGCGCTCAAAAAAGGGAAATTGTATAGTCCTATACCTAGAAATAGACAATCTCTCATTCAGCTACTTCTCAATTCTTTGATTATAATGATTGAGAACGACTTATATGAGAAATCTTTATTTTTAAAACAGGCTACGAAGAATATATTAGCGGATTCCACAGATTTTTTTGAACAAACTATTTTGCTATATTTAGATGGATATTTGGAACTGAAATTCTATCATAATCAAAAATCACTTTTAAAAATCGAAGAAGCTTTAAAAATTTTCGAACTCTTCAATAAAACAATCCACAAAAATTACAAACAATACTTTGAGAAACACATCATTCATTTAGTAGACTAGGCCATTTATCTATAAGGTAATAACGTGATCAAACTCTTCCAATATTTCTGGATTTTGATCATGAGTAATGACAATAACAATTGCATCTTTAATGGATAGAATGTAGTCCATTATTTCTTTTGCTTTTATTGGATCAAGGTTACTTGTAGGTTCGTCAAATATATAAACTGAATATGTTTTGACTAAAAACCTAGCTAAATCAATTCGTTGCTTTTCTCCTTCTGAAATGATTTTGTTTGATTGAGCTAGGTTTTTACGAAGGAAGTCTTCATTAAACCCTAAGGATTTTCTTAATTTTTCAGTTAAATGAAGGTTTCTAGCCAATTTGATATTCTCTAGAATATTGCCTTCAATAAGAAAGTCATTTTTTTGCACAAACGCAATATCTTTATATAACTCCTCTGAGGGAATATCAATATTCTGTTTTCCGTTGATTTTTATTTCTCCATCATAAAGATTTTTTGGATAATAATTTAGTATTAATTTTACTAAAGTTGTTTTCCCAGTTCCTGAAGCACCGATAATCGCATAGCGCTTGCCTTTTTTAAATTCATAGGAAAAATGATCAAATAATATTCTATTTTCAATTTCATAATATAATTGGCTAATAGAAATAGTCGAAATGTTATCACAATCAATTGTACTTGTTTTATGGAAAGTTCCATGATTTGTCTCATATAGATTTTCTTGGATATTATCAATAATGGACTTGCTACTGCTGATTAAATTTTTATTGTAAAGAATAGATTGTAATGGAGCAAAAACACCGTTTAATAATTGAATACTTGCTACGAGTAATCCAATAGTCAGTAAGTTATTCCTTACAAAAAAGATACCAGCGACCATACAGGATAGTTGAGAGCCAAAACTTAGTAAAATTCCAGTAGTTGAAGCTAAGTCTTTTAAGAATTGATATGTCTTTCTGGACTCTTCAAATTCTAAACTGATTCCCTGAATTTTTTCTTGGGTCCAGCTTTGAATATTTAATAACTTAATTTGTTCAAAACCATTAATAAAGTTTGTCATTTTTGACAAATAGTGACTATTTTGTAGGGAATAATTATTAGTTGCTTTAGTCATTAACTTTCCAGGAATTTGAGATAGAAAAATCGTTATACTCGACAATAAAAGAAAGACTAATGCTAATCGCCATTCTATATAGATAATGGCAACCACACTCATGATAAGGGTCCCTAAATTTGCAATTAGAGAGATTCTAGGAATCAATAAATTTTCTTGAATAAGGTCACTATTTTTGGTGATATTATTTAAGAAATCTGAATGGTTACGGTTGTCAATTTGGTTAAATTCACGCGATAAATAATGTAATAAGAGACCCTTTTTTAGATCTATAATAACTTTTTTTACATATTGGTTTTTAAGATAGGAATAAGAACAAGAGATAAAGAACCACAGTAAAATTAAACTTACACAAATAGTGATATGAAAGAGTAATCCACTATTTGAATTAGTTATACTATCAAGTATTCTTCCTAATTGAAGAGAGAAGAATGTCATTAAAACAGCACTTGTCAAGCTTAATAAAATAATCAAGAAATATAGAAATTTATATTGTTTCATAATCTGGTTCATATCTTACTCCTTAAGTAACTCTGATGAGAATATTATAATCCAAATATGAAAATCAGAAATAAACTTCCCGCATTTGGGACGCAATGAATAGTTTACACTAAATATAAAAAAATTATAAAATAATTATTTTTTAAAATAAGAGGAGAACTCATATTTTTATTGAACAATGAATATATCACACTAAACCAGATAGAATATACAAGTTAATTTGTACCGAAATTACTATATATTATAAGAAAAATAGAAACTCTAAAGCATTCTGTACACTTTAATTTTAATTCATCTCTTTTTGTTTCTCACACTAAGTACTAAGACGGGATTATAAGCACATCAACAAAAAACTCTATTCAAACTTACCTTTGAATAAAGTCTTTTAACTATCTAAAAAGTTCACATTTTATGCTTATTTATGGAGTTAATGAAGCGCCAACTAAATCCTAGAACCAACATCAGATTGATGAAAAGGTACACAGCCGTAAAACTAGTTAAACCATATTGTCTGATATCATCAAAATATAAAGTAGGTTCAGTAAAGAACAAATAAATTCCATAAACCTCCACGAAAATAAGAAAACTGACAAAACCAATCAGGAAAAGTCCACTGGCAATAAGAAAGAGTCTCCATAAAAGAATGAGAATTCCTCCAACTGCTAAAAAAATTACCGGGATAAGGAGTAAATCATTCATGACTTTCTCCTTTCTAATCAATCAACTGACGATAATGGGTGGCAAGAGAGGAATCAAACTCTTCTAATTTTTGAACTAAGTCCAAATACTCTTCTTTTTCATGTTCTTCAAAGTCCACACCTTGATGATTCTGAAGAGCGATTTCCAATTGACTAGTGAGCTCTCGTTTAGAAAAACTGTAATCCCCTGTCACTTCCTCATAATGTTCCTTTAACTCCTTGTAGGCTTGGTATTCTTCAGGTGTTTGAAATCCCTGTACCAAAGCCTCTTCTAATTGATAATAGGTATCTTCCATCATAATCGTTACCTCGTTTCTTTCTATCTTTATTCTACCGCGCTTTTCTTTTCTTGTCCGCTATTTATATCTATTTTTTAATCTAATTCAAAAGAAAGTTGTTCTTGCTTTTCTTTTCCTTTTTCGTGGAATTGTCGTAAGGCCTGATCAATAATATCTAAATCCGTTTCTGTTTCAATCAATGGCGCGAGTACATCGTATTCGGCCTTTTTAGTTTGATAATCCTCTTCCTTTGGAAAATTTTTCTCAATTTCTACCTTAGCAGTAGTCCATTTATCCTTTAATTCATCCAATAAGTTCTGAGTTTTCACTTGGTCATCTTTAATGTGGTCTATCGTATGCTGAAGCCTTTGAATTGTCCCCAAAGGAGAATACAAATCCAAACTGACAGAATACTGATTTTCTCCTACAATCTTAACAGAGAAGGTTTCAGGAAGAGGCTGATTCGTTGGTAGACTAAGCATTTTAATGTCAAATCCTCGATAACTTGCTAGGGTTCGAAATTCTTTGCTGTCAGATTGATTATGACGGATAAGACGGTGTAGGGATTCACCTGCTTCAGCTCGTTGCTCAAAAACTTGTTTACCTATCGTCATAGAAAATGATTGGTCTTTCGACATTTCAGACTGTTGAATGTCGCCTTCATACTTGCTTAATCGTTTCTCAAGAATGGGCATATTTTCTTCACAGTAAGAGATTGTATGACGATAGTGATCCTTGCTGCGTTGAAAGGCGCGTCTTTGATTTTCTAATAGAGTTAGATCATTCTCTAGTTCCATCTTATATTTGAGATAAGGATTACCTGTTGCTAGTGCCTTAAAATCAGAAGCTGTCATAGTCTGCTCATCAATGTCTTCTGCAGCACGAATCGGCTCCTTAGAAGTCATAATTTGCTTAATATAACGGAGTTTGTTCTCCTGAGTTGCCCATAGATAATTATCAAACGAACCTTTGGTAATATAGTGGTAAATATCCACTTCCTTGTTTTCATTTCCCTGTCGGATAATCCGTCCATTGCGCTGCTGAATGTCACTTGGTCTCCACGGTACATCCAGATGATGAACTGCTTTCATCTTGCTCTGAACATTTAAACCTGTTCCTCCTTTTTCAGTTGAGGCAAGGAGAATCCGCACCTCTCCTGCATTGACCTTTCGAGACAAACTATTCTTCTTTTCATCACTATTGGCATCATGTACAAAGGCAATTTCCTTACTAGGGACTCCTCTATCAACTAATAAAGCCTTAATCTCAGAATAAACATCAAAGCCATTATCTTTTTTCTTAGGTGTGCCAATATCTGAAAAAATCATCTGAGTAGCCTTATTTTCCATTCCCTCACGATAAATTCTTTCAACATTATCCACTACCTGAAGCAGTTTATGATTATCTGCTAGACTATAACTAGAGTCCAATAAACGCATATCAATTGCTAGTTTTCGTGCCTCACCCGTAATTTTTAACATGTTATCCTGACTCGGATCAACTGTTCCACATTTGACCATATCTGACCTCATAACCAATTCTTCTAGATAGAGTTTCTGGTTTTCAGTTAACTCACTCTCAATAGGGATAATATGAGCTTCTGGAACAGGTAAATCCAACATATCTTGTGTTTGAATGTCGGCTGTTTCTTTATAGATTTTCATCAACTCAGGTAGATTGACAAACTTTTTAAATCGTTTCTTAGGTTGGTACTTATCCCCTGTAGGAGCTAATTCCATAGAGTTTTGAATTTCTCCAAAAGCACCTACCCAAGAGTCAAAATAATCAACTTGATAGCGTTTTAAGATATCCGGTTGAATGTAGTTCATCATAGTATACAACTCACTAATAGAATTGGAAACAGGTGTTCCTGTCGCAAAGACAATATTTTTAAAATCATGTTCTTCCTGAATCTGTCGAACCTTCATCTCCATATCCACATTCTTCTTAGAAGTTGTATTAGTAATCCCTGCTACATTCCCAAGTCCAGTAATTGGACGAATATTTTTAAAGTGATGTGCTTCATCCACAAAGAGAAAATCAATTCCTAAGTTCTCAAAATCAATAAAACTATCACGATTAAAGCGTTGGAGTTCTTCCAATTGTTTCTCTAGACCACTTATTGATTGCTCCGCTTCTTTAACGGTATACTTGTTTTCAGAATGTGTTTTAATCTCTCGTAGTTCATTGAGTTTATCCTCAATATAGTTCATCTGTCTTTCTTTACTGACAGGGATTTTTTCAAATTGAGAATCCCCAATGACAATGGCATCGTAATCTCCTGTAATAATACGTGACACAAATTGTTTTCTTCTCGCCTTCACAAAATCTTTCTTAGTAGTCACAAAGACCTTTTTAGTAGGGAAAAATTTCATGATCTCTTGGCCAAATTGAGCAGACAAACTAGAGGGCACCACATACAAGGGCTTATGAACCATCCCCAACTCCTTTAATTTAAACCCAGCACCAAGCATGGTCAAGGTCTTTCCTGAACCTACCTCATGAGCTAATAAAGCTCTTTTTTCTTCTACGATTCTTTGAATGGCATTCTCTTGATGAGGGCGAAGGCTGATGTTTTGTGCCAAGCCATCAATGACTAGATGGCTACCGTCATACTCTCGACTAACTGTTCGATTATAAAGACGATTATAGCTTTCCTCAATGACTTGTTGGACTTCTGGATACCGTGAGACAAATTCTTGAAAGAGCTCTTGTAAATGCTGCTCTTTCGCTCTTAGAACAGAAGTTTTTTCCAAATCTGTGATGGTCTTTTTCTTTTCTCCTTCCGTAATAGTCATGGTAATAGTAGGTTGGTTCGAATTAAGTAAATTCTCAAAAATCTTTCTTCCTGTATCATAACGTGACCCACTGACTCCAAGACTACTATCTTTGGCACTTGGATAGCGATAAGCAAATGATGTCCTTAAATGAACCTGCCCATCAACAGGATTCACTTCAATGACTTGTTCTACATCAGGCGAAGACAATTCAAATTCACGATTGGTAAAACATTCAAAGGCAAATTTACCATAAACGGATTGAGGGATCCAACGTGACCCTATTTTGAACTCAATATCTGCCAGATGAATCCGCGGAGGGCGAACAGATTCTAACAAATCTAAAGCGTGGTTCCAATCATATTCTTGGTTGTTTTCCTCCACTAATAGTTGAACTACTTCTATCTTGTTGAGAATATCTCCTGACAAAAACTGGTTCTTAGAAAGATATTTTCTTTCTCCTCTTAAATATCTTTCGGGATCTATTAAAATCTGGTCACCTAACTCATCTAAAATAGCAGCTTGGCTATGTTCGGGATAAATTGATACCATATAGTCTAAATCAACCCCTCTACCATCCGATAAACTAGAGTTTAAGGCATCTAGAGCAGTTGAAACTCTTGCAATCACTCTCTCTGGCCTAACCAATGCTTTCTCAAAGGCTAAAGATTTTTTATATTTTACTTTCTGATCTTTAGAATCAATGTATTCATCTTCTAAACTTGCTAGTAAAGAATACTTATCGTCACTATCAAATAAGTTCCGATTAACGGAGGCATTCAAGTATCCAAATTGACTTACAAAGCGGTCATAGTCACGATTGAGTTTACTAAGTAATACCTGAAAATCTGTCCGACTATAATCTTGATGACGTTGAATTTCAATTAAGGATTGATAGGTCTCTCTCAAATCAACCATGCCCTTAATGCGACCAATATCCTTATCCGATAAGGGACTTTCATAAAAGACAGTTTTTTTGAACAGTCCCTTATATTTCCCTCTTTTACTCGCTTCTTCTGACTTGTAAACATCTAGTGCTTCCTCATCTGTCAAATGAAGTTGCACAAATCGATCTATTTTATGTTCAGACAAAGAACTGTCCCAAGCTTTAAAATCTCCATTCTCATCTACATAATAACTAATTTCGTCTACTTTTGAACTGTTCCGAATGCCATGCGTATCTCGGTAATAAATTTGATTTCCCTCGTATCCAAAAGAATAGAGCGCTAAGTCCTCACGTATACGACTTGGGATAGAATTATCCACTTCTTCTTGGATAAAAACAGGTGCTTTCAAAGAATTGTCAATTTGTTTAAGTGCTTCCACATTCTCTAATGCTTTCATTATGTCAGTAGCTAATGTTTCTGATACCCCCTTAACATTGAGAGTACCTCCATTAAAATTACGTACCTCATATTCACCCAAAACTTGTGTATTGTATTTCCCATCAAAATATGGATTGATCCAGACACGCTTATCCTCCTCAAAGGGAATAGAACCATTAAAAACAAGTTCCTCTTCATTAAGATTCTTTGCTTGGTCCTTTTGAAAGAAGAGGAGATCTGTAGTCACTCGGGTACCTGCAATCTTTTTAAAAGCCGTATCTGGCAACCGAACTCCCCCTAAAAAATGAGTGTTGGATTTAATCTCTTGTAAGACATTATCTGTCCGCTTATCCATTGTGCCAATAGATGAGATAATCGACACTTGTCCTCCGTCTCTTACTAAATCAAGTGAGTGTTTGACAAAGTAGTCGTGAATCATATAAGGTTTATCATAGTTTTTATCGGCAATGCGAAAATTTCCAAAAGGAACATTCGTTAAGACTAAATCAAAACTATTATTTTGATAGGGAACTTCTTCAAATCCTCGCACTTCAATATGGGTATTGGGGTGGAGTTGTTTTGCGATTGCGCCTGTCACACTGTCTAATTCAACCCCATAGAGTTCTGATTTATCTCGTATACTTCTAGGCATAGCCGCAAAGAAGTTCCCAGTTCCCATAGAAGGATCTAATATCCTTCCTCCCTCAAAACCATCATCCAGTAACTTTTGCCAAATCTGGCGAATAATCATTGGGTCTGTATAATAGGCTGTGAGAGAACTTTGTTTCATAGTGGAGTATTCTGATTTACTTACTAAACTCTTAAGAGTTAAACGTTCTGTTTCATACTTTGGATTGAGTTCATCAAAAAATTCATTGGCAAGGCCACCCCATCCGACATACTTGGCTAGTAGTTCTTGTTCTTCTGGATTTGCTTGTCGTCTCTCTTTTTCTAATCTTTTAACAAGTTCAATTGCGGCGATATTCGTTTCAATTTTTTCTCGATTTGTCTTAGGATAAAAGTCCTCTAAATCATCTGGAAAAACAAAATCTTGAACAGGAATATCCAACTCTTCTACACTTGAAATAAGTGGTGTTGATTCTGTTTCCTTATCTCTTTCCTTTTCTTCTTCCAGGTAGGAAAACAAATCTATTTCCTGATTTTCACTTGATGAATCAATCTCAATCTCTGAATCTTCTTTTTCAAGTTCTACGATAGACAATACTTGTTCAATCTCTTCTAAACTGTTCAAGTATAAGATAGGACTTTCTTCAAATAACTGGTTGGAATCATTGAATAGCTCTAGGCGAACTAAGTTATTTAACTGTGCATTTTCAATCGAAACCAACTGAAATACTTGTCCTTTATAACTTACTTGTGAACCGATTGGATATTTCCTCAAAGCTTCTTCTACAATTTTATCGACATTAGAAAAAGAGTTCGTTTCTTCCGTTTCCTGTTCAACATCACTTGAAGGAGACAAAGATTCCTCTACTTGATTAGACTTTTTTCTTATAGCCTTTACTTCATCAAAATGAGTAATAATCTTCAGCTTTTGTGTCAGTGGGAGTTGTGTGTAGTTTTCTTCATGATGGACAAGATCCGTCACGGTATCTAAAGTAGCCATCAATTCTGAACCCAAATAAGCTAGAACATCTCCCTCTTTTTCTTCAAAATGAATCTCAATAACTTCTTTTTTAAGCTCTTTTGAGTCAACCATTAGAAGAAATTCCTCTATATCTCTACTAATACGGTCAGATAGATTATTCGCAACCCGATAGACATTGACTAAATTGACATCCTGATTTTGATGAAATACAAGCTCACTTAATGGTTCTAACTTCTCTTTTCCAGATTGGATGTGAAATCGAGTGGAAAGGTTATAGGTTGCGACTTCTAGCACCAAGTTTTTCTCCCAATTGCTTAATTGAGATAATTTATCTAGACCTGCTTGTCCAAAATTTCTTGTGTAACTTTCTAGATCTTGGTCATTATTCTCAGAACTGGCCTCTAGGAAAGAAATAATATCTTGATGAAATGAATAGACATGAGGTATCTCTTTTATCTTGCCCTCTTCAGCCAAAAAACTCTCTACCAAGTCTTGCCATTTCTCATCAAAATGTTGCGCTTGATAACGAAGAAATAGGCCCATTTTCTCCCTATCTTTTGGAATTGTTCCACGAAACATAGCCAATAATTGCATTACTTCCATACTCGCTCCTTTCATCTATACGAAAATAGGAGAATCACATGATTCCCCTACAACTCTATCTCCATTTCAACCTCTTGAGGACTGGTTTCTAAATCACTAGACAAAAGAGAAACGGCATCTGTTCTCATGTAGTAAGTATATAAGTCTTCTAGGTCTTGTTGGTTTTCAATCCCTGTTTCAATACTAATCAGAGCCTGTATAAATTCCTTGTAGTGACTCTCCATCATATCTGAAATCTTTTGTTTCATTTCCATAAATACTGAAGACGGTTCAGTTATACTTGTTTGGCCCATGTCTTGTAAATCCTTTTCTAAGGGATTGGTTCCTTCTTCTACTTCTACTAAATCTGAACGACCATCACCATCAGAATCTGCGCTAAGAGGATTGGTTCCTAGCGTCAATTCTTGAGCATCAGTTAGTCCATCTTGATCCGAATCACGTTGATAAATGGCTTCCATATACTTCCTTCTTTCCTAGTTAATCTTTTTTCACTCCAATCCTATCAAATATTCCTTGAAAGAAGTATCACAACAAAAAAAGAGAACGAGCCAAAACTGCGTTCTCCTTAAAATGTAAAACATTACTATTAAAGTAAAAAAGACGACTTACAGAACCTGTAAGCCACCTAGTCAGTCGGTTTATTCTGGTGTCTACCACCGCTTGGCCCTTGAGATTTCAAAAACTCATAAATATGTTTTGCTCATTCAAACTCATCCCCACCAAACTGACTAATTGCTGGTAAAATAGTAGTCTGAAGTTGAATGACTTTTGGGAAATAAAATTGAAGATTGACATACACCAATTTTTCTTTCTTGTTCTTATACTTTTGATAAGAAACTTTCAAACCTGTATTATCTGGTGTTTCACCGATAACATCACCCGTTAGAACTCTTGTCCCCTCAATCGCACGGCCATTATGAATGGAATATAAGGTTAAACGACTCCCATTCTCTCCTTTTCCGTTAGTGATAATAAAAAAGGAGGACTTCTACACTTTGGCGTAAAAAGTCCTCTTTTAGAAATGTATTCTTTTTCTATTATATTATTTAATAACGCATAAAAATTTTCCTAAACAAAATATCTTACTTTCACACGATAAAAGAAATTCACATACACTTATATTTTCTATTATCATGTCATGATATTTCATATTTTTATCTCCTTACATCTTTAAATCTCCTTTATTTTGATTTTTCAAATATGAGTATCACTATGGATATTTACAAATATATAACATTGTCAGCTATCGAATTTAAAAATTCTTGGTCATGTGAAACAATGAATATTATTTTCTTATCGCTTTTACATTCGTTGATCAGATGGGATATGTTCATCATATTGCAATAATCCATTCCACTAGTAGGCTCATCAAAAAACATAAGTTTAGATTTTTTACATAGTACAGATGCAATTGCTACCCTTTGCTTTTGTCCACCTGACAAGCTCATTGGATGACGATCTTTTGATTCATATAAATCAAGTTTTTTCAGAATATTTTCAACATAACTACTTTCAATATTTTTTATTCCAAGACCTACTTCACTTGCAATAGAATCGGTAAAAAGCTGATGATTAACATCCTGCATTACAAGGGATGATATTTTTAGCCTATCTGATTTTGAAAGTCTTTTGCCGTCCAAATAGATTTCATCCTTCGATTTTCTTTCTAAGCCTATAAGGCATCTGAGCAAAGTGGATTTACCAAGTCCGTTTGTTCCTACTATGCCGTAAATTTTTCCCATTTCAAAAGAGAGGTCTTTTAAATGCAATTTTTTATCTATGCCATTAAACTTAAATTCAATGTTTTTTACTTCTAAATTTCCCTTATTTTCATTTTCGGGTACTGTAAGTTTTACTCTATTCTTATTTCTTAAACCTAACTTCTTTAGCTTTTCAGACGGTATTTTCATAAAATCTATTTGAGTATATTCCTTTTGTATTTCCCCATCTTTAATCAAAAAAACTCTATCTACAATATCCATTAGATAAAATATTCTATGTTCTGAGATTATAAGAGTTTTCCCCTTATCTTTAAGTTTTATAAGCATTTCTTTTATGATTAAAATGTTTTCTTCATCAAGATTTGATGAAGGCTCATCTAAAACAATGATTTCCGTTCCAGATATATAACTTGCAGCAATACATAAAATCTGCTTTTCTCCACCCGAAAGCTTAAAAATATCTCTATTTAAAAGATGTTCTATCGGAAACAAATCCAACATATCATTTAGTCTTTCATCCATTTGTTTTTTTGAAAGTCCTATATTCTCCAAATAGAGAAGTAATTCAAGAGTAGTATTTATATTGAAAAAGTGTGTCTTTGGATTTTGAAATACATTTGATACTAAGAGCGATATTTCGTATAATTCGAGGTTTTTAATATCTTTATTATCAATCCTGATGGTTCCACCCATAGAAGCTCCATCATATCGTACAGCTAACCCATTGATAGAATTTATAATTGAAGATTTTCCGCTACCACTTTTCCCAGTAAATAATACACATTCGCCTTTTTTTACATCTAAAGAAATGTTTTTTAACACTTTAGGAGAATTTCCATAAGATAGAGATAAATTTTCAATTTCTACCATAAAGCTCCTCCTATAACCATAATCAGTATTGAAAGCACATAAACAAAATCAACTGTTTTCGTTTTGACGGATATGTACCTAGTTTTTTTAACAGGATTTTCAATACATTTTGTTTCTGCTGCCTTTGCAATATCATCAGAAATATTAGAAGACATAACAAGTAAAGGCACAATTACATACTCGATGTATGAAATTGGATTTTTAAATGTAATACCCCTTATTTTCATAGCAAGTTTTATATTGTGACTTTCTTCCCTAAATGAAGGAAAAAACCTAAACATTACAGCAATTGGTATAGAAACAGTACGAGGTAAATTCATTTTATCCATTGAGGATATTACACTTCCTACATCCGATGTTTTTAAAAAAAAACTTCCCGCACTAAATGGAAGATAAAACATCTTACATACAGCAAATAGCATAAAAAACATCATTAAAATCGCATTCATATTTCTAATTACATCAAGATTAGGTATCAAAGAAAGAACCCCAAAAAATGATATGTTTTTTAAGGCTTCTTTCTTAAATCCATTCATTAAAAAAAGAAATGAAATAAGAAGCACAATTCCCCATTCAAAATAGGTATTTACTTTATAAAATACAGCAAATCCAAGTGAAAAACTTACTAAAATTTTACTAATTGGATTGGGATTATATGGATTGTCTAAAGAAACGAGCATTATACAATACCAGCTTTTTCGAAATGCTTTTTCAAAAAGACTTTACCGATATATGCGCCGAGTATCCCGCCGACAACAGCACCGATATATACTAATACCATACTTCGATAATTCAAAAGTGCTATGAGCTTCATTATATAATCGTGACCCATACCGCCTGTTTCCGCCAGTTTAATAACCTTGTCTTTAGCCAACAAAACTTGCATAAGGAAACCACAAATCCAAGTGTTGAATACGACAAATGAGAGCATATTAAATTTAAATGATTTATATTCTCCTTTTTTTCTTAAAAGTTCCGCAATTGCCATACTGATTACAGCATGTATCAATATTACATATGTATTTCCCATTGCAATTGCTAAAAGACTACAAATCAACCCAAGTATAAATAATCCCCATGATTTTTGAACTTTTGCCATAAAGAGCATTATAACTATTCCTGTTATAATGCCTGCCAGTGTAGGGTATGCCAAGTATAAAATCGGTACAATACCAATCATTCCCGAAGCAAACATAAGTACAAAATATATTACTGTAAATACACCTATCGTAACTAAATCTTTAATTCTTAATTTTTCCATTTTTATATTTTCCTTCTAAATAAGTTTTCACTGAATATTTGATTTTCTAAGCATTGCTTTATAAAATTCCGAGCTTTTACAAAGTTCTTCATCTGTCCCTATCGCTTCTATTTTTCCGGCATTTAATAAAACGATTTTGTTTGCATTTCTTATTGTTCTTAATCTATGAGCAATAACAATTGCCGTTTTTTCTTTTATAAGTTCGGATAAAGCCTCTTGAATTAGACTTTCATTTTCAACATCCAGAGATGCTGTAGCCTCATCAAGCAATATGATTGGTGCGTCTTTTAGTATTGCCCTTGCTATTGAGATTCTTTGTCTTTCTCCGCCTGAAAGTCTTTGTCCGTTTTCACCTATTACTGTATCTATTCCATCCGGCATTTTGTCTATAAATTCATAACATCTTGCTATTTTAGCCGCTCTTATAATCTCTTCATCTGTAGCATCTTTTTTACCGATTTTTATATTATCTTTTATGCTTGAATTAAAAAGAGTAACATCTTGGAAAACGATAGAGAAATTTTTAAGGAGTGTTTCCGGATCAATTTTACCGATGTCCTCTCCCCCTATCAAAATCTTTCCTTTATCTATATCCCAAAATCTTGCAGCAAGCTTGGTGAGAGTTGTTTTTCCGCTTCCGCTTGAACCGATTAGCGCAGTGATTTCACCCTGCTTTGCAGTAAAGCTCACACAATTTATTACAGAATAATCATCATATCCGAAATAAACATCCTTGAACTCAATATCGTAATTTTTAATGTCAATATCTTTTTTGCCTTTTTGAACAGGCATGGTCTTTATTTCCTTTATTCTCCCTACAACCGCATCAAGCATAACTATCATTGACATAAAGGTGATTATTCCTTCTATAGGAAGATAAATACTTGCTGTAAGCATTAAAAATGCGATATAAACCAGCGCACTTACCTCCCCTGCCATAAGCATGTTGACGCCGATAACGGCAACACTTATAATTCCAAGCTTTAAAATTGCGGCAGCTATTCCTGTAAGTGTTCCGGCTACAACTTCACCTTTCGTCTTCTGTTTTGTGGATGCATTTAATTTTTCAAAAAAATCATTTAACATCCTATCTTCTAAGTTGTAAGATTTTATTTGCTCTATCTGCTCTATATTTTCCTGTAGATTATCAAAAACCTTACGATTATCATCTATCCAGCCTTGTACTATTTTTTTCTGACTTTTCTTTGATAAAAATATAATCAAAATAGAAATGGGAATTACCCAAAGGGCTGCAAGTGCAAGTTTCCAATTATAGAAGATAAGCATTAAAGCAATAATACTTGTGGATATAGCCGTTGAATATATATGAGGTACAGCATGAGAAAAAATTGTTTCATATAAGTTCATGTCATTCATCATGGTTTCCGCAAGGTCTGCCAAATCTCTTTTACCAAAATAAGAAAGAGGTAATTTCTTTAACTTTTCCGCTAACTCAATTCTTGAATTTGCACTCTCGTTGTACACATTGGTGTAAAGTCTTACATAATCCCACCTCGCTATTAAGAACATCACAATCATCATTACTACAATTAGTGCAATATAATGAACAGAAGTAAAATTGTAACTCTCAATACTTTTTAAAATGCCTATATACTGAAACAGAAACATAAAACCGATCATTGGTGCGAACAATTTAGTTAAATTAACAAGCGTGTGTGAAAATATGGCTTTTTTTAAGTTAAGAGCGCCTTTTTCTGACATCGCATATTTTTTCATAAAATAAGAAACCATATGTTTAACCTCCTATCTTCCAATTTACGGATTTTTGATATTCTTCCCAAAGTTTTTTGTAAGGCCCACTCATACCGATTAAATCTGAATGCTTGCCTTCTTCTACAATTTTCCCCTTATCAATAACAAGAATTTTATCCGCATCTACTACTGTAGATAATCTATGAGCAATCATCAATGTTGTCTTGTTTTTTGATAGCTTCTTAAAAGACTCTTGAATCAAATGTTCATTTTCAGGATCTGCAAAGGCTGTAGCTTCATCTAAAATGATAATATCTGCATCTTTCAAAAAAGCTCTCGCTATAGAAATCCTTTGAGCCTCTCCTCCTGAAAAATATGTGCCTTTAGTTCCGTAAACAGTATCAAGTCCTTTATCTAAATTTTTAATAATATCTTTAGCCCCTGAATTGATTAAGGCATTGTCAATTTCTTCATTAGTTGCATCAGGCTTTCCGATTAAAAGATTATCTCTTAAACTCATTTTAAATAGTTTAGAGTTTTGAAAAACAAAAGCAATTTTTCTCATTAAAGCCTCTTTTTCAAAATCTTTTATATTAATTCCTCCAATATAAATTTCACCTGTTTTAATATCGTAAAATCGTGCAGCAAGCCTTGCTATAGTAGTTTTACCACTGCCTGATGATCCGACTAAAGCAACTCGTTCTCCTTTATTCACCTTAAATGAAATATCGTCTAATACATTTTCATCTTCATAAGAAAAGCTTACATTTTTAAACTCTATCCCAACATCAGAACTTGTTTTATTTCCATAAACAAAATCATCAAACTCAAGTATATTTTCAATTTTATCTAAAGCAAGTTCTGCAAAATAACTGTATTGTGTAATCGTCGCAGTTCTCATAATAAAAGTAGCAAATGCCGGTCCTATTAGGAAGTAAATAACAGAATCTGCAACTACATTAGATAAGTTTCCATTAAATTTTATTAATAGTAATGCCACAGGTACCAAGAAAAATGCCGTCGATGTAGAAACGGTTTCAAACCACGACATTTTATTCGTATAACTCATAGTAAGCTTAAGTACATTGTCTTTTGTTTTTATGATTAACGAATATAACTTATCAAAGCTCTCAACACTTTGTGCAAATGTTTTAACAACAGGAATTCCTCGAACATATTCCACAGTCTGAGAAGATAAATCGGAAAGTCCTGCATAATACTCATCCTTCATTTTTTTTGTTTCGGTTGTCATCATAGATGACATCAATGTCATACCGATAATCATCGGTATCATACTGGCAAGTCCTAACTTCCAGTTAAACACGAAGAAAAATACAAGCAGGACGATTGGCGATATAATGGTCATCGCCATATCAGGAAGTTGATGCGCTATAAAAGAATGGGTTTCAGACGCTCCGGACACAATTACATTTCTTATCCTTCCGCTTTCTTTGTCATCGAAATACCCAAGCGGTTTGTTTATTAGTTTTGTTACGGAAGTCTTAATAATGTTATCTTCCACTTCAAATGCAAAAATATGGGATAAAATTAAACCTATTAGGTATATAAAAAGCCCCAGAACGGCAAAGACTGCTGCATAAATTGAATTTTCCTTTACATAATCAAAATTCACCATCCCATTTAAAATTAAGTTATTTACAATTCTATGAATATATACCATAGGCATCAAAACCATGACACCTGATACAGCAGACATAACCATAGCAATATAGAGTAAAAAACTTTTTTCACCACCGTAAGCCATTAGTCTTTTCAGTATTGATTTCTTCTTATCCTTCACTGAACAACTCCTCCTTTTTTTAAAATTAGCAAACCCTATAAATAGCCTTTTTAGACTGATTTTAGAGGCTTGTTTTCAAACTCTTTTGCAATACGCATAGTTTTTCTTGTTTTTATCTATCATTTATTATATAATAAATGAGGATTTCAATCAATTAGATATGGCTAAATAAGTCTATTCGGGATAATGTCTATTCGGGATAAAATATAAAGCACGGAGGTATAATATGAGTGATTTTTATAACTTTGTTAAAAACTTTTTTTCTACAGATGAATCTATCGATAATACAAAATACTCCACTGTAGGACATGAATTCCGTTTTAGCACGGATAATGCAGAAGGCATATATTGGTTTTACGAGGGCGATAATTTCACTATTGATATTTATGATGTTTTCATAAAAAAAGAAATTATCCATACAAGTTTTTCTGGTTTGAATAATTTCTATTCCCTTTATTTATCTTATTTAGTTACAGCAAACGGTGAATGTTTTAATCCTTATCAAAATCTTTCTTCAAATTCACTTTATACTATAAATACAAAAAATTCTAAAGACTTTAGGTTTTTACTTCACAAAAACTCTCCTTATTTAGGAATCGGTATAAATTTCAATCAGTCCATGATAGAGCAATGCCTGTCCTCTTATAAGAATAAAGTCTGTAACTATGAAGATTT
Source organism: Streptococcus sp. SCPM-O-B-15304 (M98) (assembly GCF_058200215.1). Lineage (NCBI taxonomy): Bacteria > Bacillati > Bacillota > Bacilli > Lactobacillales > Streptococcaceae > Streptococcus > Streptococcus sp. SCPM-O-B-15304 (M98). The sequence continues at coordinate 116,178 of NZ_JBYQGQ010000003.1, forward strand.
ATTTTTTAATACCAGCATTATAATAAACAAGCCTTTAGAAAGAATCGCAAAAGATATCCTTAATTGCAAGATGGCATCTCCTGCTGCTGAAATCTTTTTTGAGTCAAAGGCAAAGGAATGGTTAAGTATTACAATAGACTCTTTTTTAAATAAGTACAGCAATCCACTATCTATTGCCGATGATGAGGCTTTGAAAAATGTCACCAATTATATAGACGATCATTATGCAACATCTATCTCACAGGATACTTTAGAAAAAATATCCACTATGAGCGGCACAAAACTAAAAAAGTTATTTAAGCAAAAATATCAATGCACAATTACAGAATATACTCAAAGACGGAGAATGAATATGGCGGAATTACTCCTACTGAACTCTACCCTTAAAATTCAAGATATAGCAGAGGCTGTAGGATATTCCTCTCACAGTAAATTTAGTACATGCTTCAAAAAATATAAGGGATTTTATCCCAAAGACATAAAAAAATATGCGAAAAATAATCTTTCTGATTAAATACATAAGGATTTAACTTTGGGGACGGTTGAGTTAGACCTTATTGGAAAATGTTAAAGTCATAATTGGTAAACCTAAATAAATTATACGTTTAGGTCTTGTTATTATCTTGTAAAATCAGTAAAGTAGCTAATTCTACTATTTTTAGGGAGTTAGTCACAAAGAAAATCAAACAGTTAGACTGACTGTTTAAGTATGAAAAAAGCAGATAAAAAATCCCTTGAGTAAATAACTTAGGGGATTTTAAAGGTTGGGATAGGGTATTGAAAAGCTCGTACAAAGTATAATAAAAATCCCCACCAAATTTTGAAAATCTATTGAAATGTATTGAAGTTTATTAGCAGAATACATAAGTGGAAAGCTTGATTTTAATACATTTAGAAGATTAATGAAAAAGAAATATCACACTTTCATTCTTATTAAAATCCTTATAACTGTATTTTGAATGATTTTCCCCAATCAAGCATCCCTCTCTCTTATAAAATATATACATTCAGTTGTATGAAATGTAATATTGTTCTTATCAGACTTGAAACTTTTACTAATCCAACTATTTATCTTACACATTTATTTTAAACCTACAGTATCCTATTTTCTTAATATTCTACAGTGTAACACTGCATTTATATTATAACGCTAATATGTTCAGAAAAGAAATACTTTGTAAGTCAATGTCTGTTATAACGGAAATTGTTAGAGATGTCTATCATGACAGAAATTGAGATAATGTCCATAACTTCCCTGAAGATAAATTATGTAATCACAAACTATTTCATATCCAATCTAGTGTAGGTTGTTTGGAGCATATCATCAACAAAAAAAGAACGAGCCAAAACTGCGTTCTCCTTATAATGATGAAAATATGTTTTATACCACAAAAGATATGTAAACTAATCTTTTAAATAATAAAAAAGTTCCGACGTTTGTAAATGTTTTGAGTAAATTGAAATTACTTTTTGACCTTCTGGAAATACTGTCTTTCTCTTCAAATCTAATAAAGATTGAGGAACAATTTTCTTTGATGTCTCTTTCAATGTTAATGCTAGTATCTGTTTTCTTGTACGTAGAGCATAATCAAACTCCAAATACAAATAACGTCCTGAACCAGTTAGATGAACATGCTTTCCCAATAACTCCTCAATAGATCCTAAAACTTGTAACTTTTGCATCGTGGTTCCATCATTTTTTATTTTCAACTCATCAATTATGACATGACTATTTAAACAATCGTCAAAGAAACTGCCTGCACCTTTTCGGTAATCAACACCACATAGGTGCATGAAATTAGTAGGTGAAAAATGAAGTTCAACACTTTCTATTTCCGTTTCATAATACATGATTTTGCCAACAAAGTGTTCTTTAAAAAAAGAAGCCGCAATTTGTAACTGAGTAAAAAAACGCTGAAGTTTTATTTTTTCGGTGTAATTTGGATTACGATAATCTCTAGAATTTTCCATATTTTCCTCACAAAAAAGGTGGTTTACAGAGTCTGTAAGCCACCTAGTCAGTCGGTTTATTCTGGTGTCTGCCACCGCTTGGCCCTTACGTCCAAGATTGCTATCGGATTTCGTTCTGGTGTCCGCCACCGCTTGGCCCTTATGTCCAAGATTACTATCAGATTGACCATGAGCCGACCACTCATCTACACTATTTATTCTACCTGAAAATTGTTAAAATTTCAAGTATCAACTTCTTTATTTCACCGTATAGGCAAAACTGATGGCACTATCTGCTTGAGAGATTTTTCTAAAGGTATAGTTAGGGTTGCCACCATAGTTTGTTTCAGACACGAGGAAAGAACCATCATCATAGATCTTCTCGACAAAAGCCACATGACCATACTCTGCTGGTGTACCATGTGTACCTCCCACAAAAGAAACAATAGCACCTGCTCTTGGTGTAGAACCCGTTTCCCCTCCAAGACTTGACGCTGTCGCAACCCAGTCCTGACCATTTCCCATGGTATTAATGATCGAAATCTTTTCTCCATTTCTACCTTTTAATTTTAAGCCTAACTGATTCATACGAGCCGCAACACCCCATGTACATTGTCCATAGGCATAGGCCATACCATCCCCACCACCAGGAACAGAATGCTCATACAAGTCTCCACGAACACCTTCAAGGGATTGCGGGTCACTTTTTGCCTGTCCTCCATTTGTTTGACTAAAGCCTTTTTCAATTTGGTAATACCATTCCGTGGCTCTAGTTTGTCTTTCCAGTAGTTTGTCTCCAGAATTTCCCTCCCAATAGGTGAGGAAGAGTTGGGCGAGATTGGCTGCACTGCCCGTATTTTTAAAGAAATCCTTTAACCAACTTTGATAGTAAGGACTATCCCCATGAAGCATAAAATCAAGTTGGAGGTCTAAATCATACCATTTCTTATTTTGGGTGCGTGCATAATTCAACAAGGCTGTATGCCGTGTTGACCCATCTGCGGTATCTGTCCATTGCCCTAACCCCAAACCTCTATGAAGAATATTAGGATAAGCACCTCCATAAATGGCTGGACCTCCAATTGCTAACCATGCTTCATCATCCCATGAGGAATCGGTAGCGCCAACTGGAGGAGATAAATAATCTCCTTCAGCTCGTTTTGGATTAATAGAAGACTCTACCGACCAATTTCCTAAAATAGCCGCAATGGCTTGGGGACTTGCCCCTTGAGATTTCAAAAACTCATAAATATGTTTTGCACGTTCAAACTCATCCCCACCAAACTGACCAATGGCAGGTAAGATAGTTGTCTGAAGTTGAATGACCTTTGGAAAATAAAATTGCGGATTGACATACACCAATTTTTCTTTCTTGTTCTTATACTTTTGATAGGAAACTTTCAAACCTGTATCATCTGGTGTCTCACCAATAATATCACCAGTTAAGACCCTTGTCCCCTCAATCGCACGGCCATTATGGATGGAATATAATGTTAAACGACTCTCATTCTCTCCTTTTCCGTTAGTGAGAATAACATTGTCACCGTCTAGAGATACAACACCATCCATTGGTGCGACAATCCTTTGGTGAGCCTTCGCTTCTAGTAGTATGTACTCCTGAAGGGTAGGTTTGCCGTCTAAATCATAGTATCCATAACGATAAGTCATGGTTAGACTATCTTCGTTGCTTTGTCCCTCAAACGGATTGTCTAATTCCTGCATGGAAGCATAGACACCTTCTTCTTTTAGTTCCTTCATTTCCTCTTGATCGTCTTTAGATAGTTTATACTTAGGAGTTTCATAAAGGTCTTGCATGGATTTCAAATCTTCCCCATCGTTTAAATCATGCCACAAAGTAGACAGATAATCCTTGTAAGTTTCTGAACTAAATAAGTGAACTGGTTTGTGTAACTCATAGTCATGGAATTTAAAGTTCATATACCCCATCACATCATCAACTTTTGTGTAATAGGTAATGCCTTTGTCATTTGTACGAGTATGTTCTGCGTCTTCCCAAGTTAGGTGGGTATAAGCTTTTGTTAATTCAAATTCATCTTGTTGAATCAAACTAGCAGATGAAAAACCTAAAAAGAAGCTCATCATAAGTAAAAGAAGAAAGACTATTCCTCCAACTATCCAGGTTACAGGATTCCCAGCCGCAAATGTAAAGAAGGAAAAGGCTGCTTTTAGTTTTTGATAGATATTTCGGACACTTGTAAGACCTTGTTTCTTTAATTTTCGATACCGATTTTTAAAGGAACTTGGATTATCTTTCGCTAGTTTCCATCCTTTTCCATCCTTAAAATGATGGTATCGCTCTTTTGTGTTGGTCAGCCTTTTCTTGGTAAAACGACCTGTTGCTTGTCCTGTTTTGACACTAGCTTTTCCAAGATTATAAGAAAGCCGACTGTAGCGTTTCCCTTTTCTAATGGTCTCTTGAAGTGTGCGATAGCCTTCTAAATCTTCATTTTCTGAAGCTAACTCTCCACCTTCTCGTCCAAGGACATAAAGAAAAGTTTTGACTTTCCTGCTGACTTTTTGGGACTTATAGGCTTGTTTAGTAGATTTTAAATTCTCTTTTGCGTCCTTGACTTCTTTCTTAGCTTTTAATTCTTCTAAACTCTTCCCTTGAAAGAAAAAATTAGATTTTGCTTTCGATTCCTGACCGTAGAGAAATTTTTGATTGGTTTTTCTTTCTTTATGACTCTCTTTTCTTTCTTCTTTTGCTTCTACCTTGACTTCTCTAAATTGCTTCTTGGCTATTTTCAATCGTTTCCTAGCATGAGGCAATCGTCTATCTCTTAATTCTTTGCGATTCAAAAGAGATGGAGGACTATTTTGAAGAATATGATTGTAGTCTTCATTTGCTTGTTTTACTCTAGCCTTTGAAACTTCTCTCATCTCCTCTAGCTTTTCTTTTATCTCTTTTTTCCATGCTTTTTCATCCAGTACAGCGGAATCTTTTTTCTGTTTCTTCACCTCCTTCTTTCCTTTTTTCAAGAATTTTTTCTCATCTTTTAGGCTTCTTCTAAATGCCTTTCGGGCACGTATGATTTCTCTTTTATCCTTCATTTACCTTCCCCTTAATTAGAAGCCATTTTATCAGGATCCGTACTCATGATATCAAACAATTGAGTACCTTGAGGAATCTTATTTTTAAAGGGAACAACAACTGAACCAGCTTTTATTAGTCCTGCCCCTTTTTCTGGATTGACTAGGTATTTTTCGAGTTCTTTTGACAAGCCTAAGAGTTGAACCAGTTCTTCTCGGTCATTTTTTGCCTGCTTGAGGAGAATCATAAATTCACTATTTGCAATAATCCGTCTACCATTTGGATCTAACAATAAGGTTTCGACGTTTTGAGTTATCCCAGTCGGACTGGCTCCATATTTTCTGACACGACTCCATAATTTAAAGAAGAAATCACTGGCATATTTATCTAATAAGAGAAGCTGCATTTCATCAAAATAAATCCAGGTTTTCTTCCCTAATTTTTGGTTCCGAACAACACGATTCCATATCTGATCAAACACTACCATAAGAGCGATTTGTTTCAGCTCATCTCCTAACTTCTTAACGTTATAAATCAAGAAATTAGATCCTGTCTGAATATTGGTCTTATGAGAAAAAATATCAAGAGAACCTTCGACATATAGTTCCATATCAAGTGCCAAATTCTGCGCTTCTTCTTCTGGCTGTTGACTCAAGACAAAAACCCATTCTTCCAAAGAAGGCTCTTTAAATGACTGATAGGTCAGTCTGGTGACTCGGTCGATAATCGATTTTTCTCTTCCATCCATTTTTCTATCCAATAACTTGCCGATAAAGGATAAAAGAAATTCTGATTTTACCTTTACAGGGTCTTCATCCATATTTTCCTCAGACAAGTCAAGGACATTGAGATAAGTTTGGGAATCAGGCGCAATATCAATCATTTCTCCCCCAAAAGCTCGTCCAATGACACTGTACTCTTCTTCTGGATCCACAATGATAATTTCAGTATTTTCACCAGATTCCTTGATTTTGGTCGTGATAATTTCATGCTTGGTTGCCATCCCTTTCCCAGCTCCAGATGTTCCTAAAATCAGACCAGACGGTGTATTTAATAGGCTTCGATCAATGGTAATAATATTGCTTGAGATTTGATTGATACCGTAATATTTCCCACTTCGGTCTTGTATGTCTACTGAAGTCCATGGAGAATTCACTGCTACATTGGACGTTAATAAACTCCGTGATACGCCCTCTAAAAAATCACAACCAAATGGCAGCAAACTATTAAAGGCTGCTTCTTGCATATATGGTAGTTTATCAATCATTAGGTCATTTGAGCCGGCCACTTGTTGGAGCGTGTCTAGGGCTTGTTTAAGTTCTTCTTCATCCTGACCAAAGACCCCAATCAAGAAGACTGTTTGAAACAGTTTATCTCCTGTCTCTGTCATGGTTTTTAAGAGTTCCTCAGCTTCATCGATATTGCTTTCTAATACATGACCTACTTTTTCCAAATAGATACCTGTACGAGCTAGTTTTTGTTGTTCCCCAATCTTTTGGGATTCCATCAAGGTCTTCTTTGTTCGTAGTTTCTTCATGGCATCTGCCTTGGTCGAACTTTGAGCATGGAGGCTCACAATCAATTCCAGATCTCCTTGCATGAGGTCTCGGATAAACTGATCCCCTAATTCCATACCGTAGTCTCTCACATAGACAATCTGCAATAAGCGGTCATTGATTTGTAGGTAATTCTTGTTTTTAAAATCCAAGAGATTAGGTGCTATGAAGTGACGAGTTGTCTGACCAGATTTCGTTAAATCACGGTAAGAAAAAGGAAGATGGTGTTCTCCTCTAAGCATATCGGCCAACAAGTTGACACGCTCTTCTCCAGCCAAGGATTCAAATCGTGCATCAATTTCTGAGAAACCACTCTTGAAATATTCTCCTATTTGGGACAAGGAACGATAGGCTTGTTTGGGATTAGAATCCTTTCTACCAAAGCTAATCAGTTTCACAGCTGAAAAGTTATTTTCACCACTGTCTAAATTCTGATTCATCATTCGATTCAATTCTTTACGATAGGTATCATACCCATCTTCTTTTTCCTCATACAAAACACTTTGTCTGAATTTTTCTAAATTCAATCTTTTATTAAAGATAGTCAATTGGAAGTTGGTTTGGTCATCTAGGGAGTTAATCAAATCAGAATACTTCTCAATGATTGCGCCCTTATCTTCTAAACCAACGGTCTGGTAATTGACATCACCAAGTAAATAGCTTTGTGAGAAATAATCTTCTTTTACCTGCATCAGACCATTTTGATACAGAGCTTGATAGGAAAGAGTATTAGCCGTAGAGGGTAACACTTCCTCTTTTTTTCCTTTAACTACTTCTTTCTGATTAGTCATTGAGGTTTTTTGTTTCTTTAATGTATTTGATTTTCTTTTCATGTTCAGGTCCTTTCTTTCCTGTAATTGTGCGTAGGGGAACCGTTAGTTCAAAATGAAGACGGTATTTCAAATAATGTTCAAAATATAAATCATTGGGTTTATAGACTCCAAAAAGCATGAGGGGGATGGTAAAGGCAAACACAAAACCGTAAACAAACCAATCTCCAAATTGCCAGAAAAAGAGATTCAAGCCCAAAACAATAATTGTGACAATAAAGGCTGGTAAAACAAAGATGATTTGTCTTGTGGTGAAACCTAACCAAGCCCTGTGTTGGTATTTTGAGATGTCTTTAAAGACACGTGTATTCATGACTTTCCTTTCTAAAAAGGCTAAGAAGCATTCACTTCCTAGCCTTTATCTAATTACATACCTAAGATTGAGCGAGCCGTACGTTGAGAACCAACGAGGGCAATAATCAGTAAGATAGCTTGTACCAAACTACCAAACATAATCGCAAGTGATTGCAAGACTCCTGCACCATTTGAAACAGCTATTTTCCCAGCAGATTCAAACAAAGGAACAAGAGAAACAATCAGAAAAATAAGAACCCCTTGTACCGCATAGACCATAATATTTTTTAAATAACCAATACCAATAGACTTCCACTCATCACTTAAAAATGTTGGAATCGTAAGAGGGGCAAATGGGATCATAAGGTAGAGTTGAATAAATCGAATAGATACCAAAAGATTAACCATGGCTGCACTTACTATCCGAACTAGCCAAATGAGGAGGGCGAAAAATCCCACAATCATACGGCCAATAAATCCTGAACCTTTTAGTCCAGAGATGGTATCATACTTTGCCCCACCGTGAGCCACAATCGAGGCCACTTGTTCAATGGCGTGACTCGCAATCCCGATGATGGCTTCTACAATCACGGTAGTGTTGGTAATTACAACTGCGACCATAATATAACTAATCAACATCGGCGCTAATGCTTCAAAGGTCATCGCTCCTCCTGAGTTAGCAATTTTCTTTGCCATCTTCGAAAATTCTAGGATGAGAACAACTGATAAAATCGCAACTCCAAGAGGCTGCATGACACTTTTAGTAATACTAGACATATAAGTCCAAACGGTTGGATTGTAGCTAGATAGAGATTTAATCAGATCTACAGTAGATTGTAAATCTACATTAAACCCTTCAAATAAATTTTCAGCTGATATTTTTTCAGATGCAAGGTAAACAAAGGGTGAGACTAAACTAAGATTCATGTCATTGTTTATCCTCCTAAATTGAAATTTGAGTTACAAAGGCTCCAGCAGCCCCTACCATAACACCACCAACAATTTCAAGAATGGCATTCCGAACACCTGGTCCACCATCTTTAATGTTGGTTGCAAGATTGACAATTCCTACAACAACGAGAAAGGCACCAACCGCAATCAATCCCTTCTGTAACAAAGACATAGCTTGTGCAAACATAGCACTTGCGTCTACTCCATAAACAAAACCTTTAAAATGCGTAATCATCTATTTCCTCTTTTCTATTTTTATTTTAAACTAGATTCAAAAGTTAAATCACGAATTCTAAGGCCTTCAAGATGATTTTCTTGTCTTTGATTCAAAGGATTGATTTGATAGTTCCACCACCGTTCATCGCTTTCTTGACTGGCTAGGTACTTCCAGTTTGGATGCTTAGTTGAATTGTACTTTTTGCTTTTAAAGACAGGCATATTGGCAATTCGAACCAAGCATTCATGCCGTTTCATATTTCCGACTTCATCAGGTGTCATTAAATCACGAGCAATCTTTTGATGAGAAAGGGATCCTGAACCTGTCTGGCCAAAGGAACGACTCGTATTTCGAACATCAATGGTTTGTTTGCCGAGTAATCCACTCATAAATTTAAAGGTATCTTCATCATTCCCACCTAAGTAGACTAAGCTATCACAGTTCCCAAGAATGGTTTTCCAAGCTTCTTTTTCTTTATAGAGCCCTTGAAGTTGGGCAATATTTTGAAGAATGGGAACGAGACTCATATTCCGAGAGCGGACTGTTGAGGTTTGTTCAGCAAAATCTGGAATTTCTCCGATATTTGCGAACTCATCTAAATAGACTCTCACATGAAGAGGCAATTGACCCTTAAAATCAATATCTGCTTGTCTTGTTAGTGTTTGAAATACGGTTGAAAAAAAGAGGGCTGAAAGAAAGCGAAAGGTACTATCGTTATCTGGGATAACTAAGTAAACCATTGATTTTTCCTTGCCCCATGTCTTCATATCAAGGGTATCTCTTTTGGTCAAATCCATGACACTTTGAATATTGAAGAGGGCAAATTTAGCAGTGGTTACAGCTATGACAGAATCCAGAGTCTTATCCTTATAATTTTGGAAATCTGCCCAATTTCGCATGGTAAAATTGTCAGTCCCATACTTTTTAGCATAATTTTCAAATAGAATTTCTAAGACACTTTTTTCTTGATTCTCACCTTTGGATAAGTGTTTAATGAGTTTTGATATCTCAGCAAAACTTGGATAACGCCCTCGTTTTTTTCGCTCTTCCACTTCTTTTTTTTGACGTTTCAACAAGTTTTGGTATTCTTTTTGACTTAAACGACTTTCTTCTATGAGCTGTTCTCTTGTTTTGGGTGGATTATAGAAATCGACTAGGTAGGAGGCTAAAGCTCGTACCAAAGTCATAGAAGCTTCATCCCAAAATGGATCACTACGAGAGCCAGAGCCTTTGGTGTTATTGAAATAAACCGTCAGCATGCGATTCAAATCGTTTTCTGTCTCTATATAGCGAAAAGGATTAAAGCCATCTGAGTTCTTCATATTGACTAAATCTAACACCTTTACTTGGTAGCCATGTTCTAAAAAGAGTTTGCCTGTTTTTTCGGCCAAGTGATCTTTAGGATCCACTACAATATTAGAACTATTCATCTGAATCAGATTGGGTTTCACAAAGCGAAAGGTCTTCCCACTTCCTGAACCTCCGATCACCGCAATATTCTTATTTCTATCATATTGGGGTGGTTTTTTATCTAATAATGTCAAACGAACATCTTGTGCTAAAATCGTATCATGAGAAAATTCCTTACCGTAAAAAAACTTCTTTTCTTTTAGAGTTCCAAAACGGGCACTACCGTATTCTACTCCTTCTCGGTATTGTTTTTTACCAGTCTCTAGATAGAGATAAACCAGCAACATCATCACAAAGCCTAGTAGAAAAAAAGCACTTGATTTTCCAGTAAAAGAAACATTCCATGGCGACTGAAGAACTTCATCTTGACCTTCCATCAGAAGATGAGTCCATTTATCTAAGCTATTTCCAGTATAGGAATCATACAAAAGCGTCAAACGATGAAAAAGATAGCCTAGTAAGATGCCTAACAGTGAGAATAGTAGGAATTTCTTTCCACTGTACATCATCTCACCATCTCTTTCTGTTTGACGGCCCCTTCTTGTCTAAAGGTAATTTGGGATTTAGCCTCATCAATTGCATCGTCTAATGACTTATCCATGGTAAAATCAGCTAATTTCTCCGGATCATTAACCATTTTTTCTAACAGATGGTCTAAATGATTGTCCAGAATCGAACGGTCTTTCGTGTAGAAATGTAGAGAATCCCCTTGCCAAGCGATGGCTAAAGGAATCTCTTCTTTTTCTAAAAAAGCTTTAAATTTCTCTATATCAATTGGTTTGTCTAAAAAATCTTTTTTCAGATTAATCGTATCAATCGAATAAGGAGATTGTAGCAATTCTTCTAATTTCTGCACTCCTATCTTATAGGCGGAATCCTGTGCTAAAGCCTGACGTCTAGACCATTCTAGAATCTTTAAAAGACTTTTTACAGTAAATAAAAGACTACGCTCAGCATATTGAACTGCCATTCGTTCCTGTTGTTCAGAGGACATCTGATGCCTCCTTCTTCACAAATAGCAGCTTTCCTTCTTTATAACGATAAGCTATCAATTTCTGACGTTGCTTAATCGACTTGACAACCTGCAGTAGATCTCTCGAATAAGGTTCTCGAAGAGTAACTTCTACTGCTTTCCCATCAACGATACCAACACGTTTAAATTCAATGTAGTCTTTTTTGAGATTTCCTAAGCCCATACCAAAAGGAAAGTGATGAATCAATTGGATGGTACAACCACCTTTATTTCCCATTTGTTTCAAATCATACAAGTTTACTACCTTCATGATTAACTCCTTTATCTAGTTTGTCGCATCGTTTAAGTCTGGTAACGATAAACTCCGTGTCTGTTAGAAAATTCTCACACACGTCTTGTGCCAGTTGCCCTTCACAGGGAAATACTCTCAGTCCCTACTTACACAGGCACGCTAATCAAGACGGAGTGGATTCAATTTTCAAAGAACAGGTAGCTTTATTATAGATAAGAGTAGTTGAAATTTTTATCACATTTTTGGGGTTGTTGGAATAATAAGGTAAGTGCTAATTTCTAGCTCCTCTCACAACACCGTACGTACCTTATATGTTTTATGAACAGTAGCTATCATTTACATTTTCAAACTACCATTCTATCAAACTAAAAGTCAAAATAGACGCTTCTACTTCGAGAGATACTCATTTAATGGTTCAGCAATTCGCTCTACTTCCGTTACAGAAATTTCATCACTATGACTTCTAATGATTTGTTATTAATTCACTTTGAGGGGCTTGCTCATGAAACCAAACAGTGTAAGTCGTAGAAGAAAAAAGCAGTTCAATTGAACTGCTTTTACGGATTCAGATAAAATAACTTTAAAATATAGAAGATATCTATTGACTGTAACTATAATTGATTTAAATTTATAACTTCATCTGCTTGATTCCAAATATCGGGATTATGGGTTGCAATAATGATTATACGCTCTTGATTCTTTAACATTAAGAGCAAGTCCATCACCTCTTGTGAGGTTTCTGGATCCAGTGCTGCAGTTAGTTCATCTGCCAAAATTAAAGGTGGATCTTTTAAAATAACTTTAGCTAATGCGACACGTTGCGCCTCTCCCCCAGATAATTCAAAAATCTTTTGATCCAGAGCAAGGTAAGCCAATCCTACTTTTTTGAGCACTTCTTCTTCTTGTTGCTTCTTCTCTTTTTTCGTTAATTTTTGCCCAATCAATCCCAAATCTAAATTTGTAGCGATAGTCTCATTTTCAAGTAGGCCAAAGTTTTGAAAGAGATAGCCTAATTCATGATTAAAGAAGTGATGCTGTTTGATTTGTTTCAATTCTTGCCCTTGATAGCTGATACTTCCCTTTTCATAAGGCTCTAACTTTGCCAAGATATTAAGCAAGGTTGTTTTACCACACCCGCTATTTCCGATCAGAGCATAGACCTTACCTTCTGTAAATTGCAAGCTCAAATCTTGAAAGACCGTTCGTTGGCCAAATGATTTGGTTAAATGTTCTATGCTAATCATATTAGGCTCCTTTCAGTACAGTGGCTAACAAGTGGTCTTCTTTATGAGACCGGTACAGGAGAATAAACCAAGCATTAGTAATAAATAGCAAGAGAGTGACAAGAGCAATCCACCATTCTTGAGTGAGAAGGAATGTCAGGAAGCTTCCTAATAGTAAGAGGATACTTTCTGAGAGCAAAATCATTTGGTGAATCTTTACAAATCCCAGACCTGCAATCTTCTTCAAGAAGATTGGTCTTATAAACTCTTCAAAATAGAGGAAATTCATGGTGTTAAAGAGTAGTATGGAAGTAGCTATTGCAAAGATTCCTCCTGCAATGGTAATGAGATTCTCTAATTGAATGGATTGGATCATCTGCTGGTATACAGACGCCGCATAGTCATATTGACTAACATTTTTTTCAAGCCCATTCTCAACTACTAGTTTCTTGCTTTTTTCCAGACCATCAAAGTAAAGATAAGAATTAAGATGAGAGAAATAAGGATTATCGTAGCCACCAAAGCTTCTAGGTAGAACAACAACCAAAATCGGGTCTGTCAAGAATTGCTGATAGATCATCGGTGTATTATTATAGATAAATCGTTTTTGGTTGTTAGGAAGATAGGTCACCCGTGCTTTCATAGGCAACTGACTCTTTCCTTGTTCATCACTAGGAGTCAGATAATCTTCATAGCGTTTTTTCAACTCCTCTTCTTGCCCTTTCAACTTTTCAGGAAGCAAGAGTCCAAATTCTCCAGCTTGCAAGTGATTCAAGCGCTCTTTTTCCTCAGGGGAAACTAAGATCCTTTGGATATCAAGGTAATTTGGTGTTACATACAGGGTGTTGGCAAGAGGATCGTAATCTGTGATCGAAAGCTCTCTCCCTGTTCTAGGATCGTTCATGAAGCCTTTTGAATTAAATGCGGCAAGCTGATGATGGACCAAAAGTCCACCTTTTTCAATGCCAGACTCGATCAGTTTAGACCATTTAGCTCTTTGTTCATTTTGCATTTCTTTGTTTGTCTTTTGTAAAACCTCTTCCCGATTCACACTAATTTGTATCCAATTTGTCTCTTTAGACCAAGCCAAACTTCCCTCTTGATAAGTCTGCCAGATAGAGCCATAGATGCTAACACGATGAATTGAGAGACCAATGACAGTGATTGCAAGAAATTGACATGTAAAGAGAAAAAACAAGACTCTTTTTAATGGAATTTTCCCCTTTAAAAGGCTAACCAAGTGTACTGTCTGAATACTGAATGCAAAGAAAAAGGATAGGAAAGCAGATAAAATAAATAAAAGTGTATTGTAAATAATACTAGCTGAAATGATGAGAGAATAGGCAAAAGGGGTCAATTGTAAATAATAAATCAGAATAGCTCCTAAGACACTTCCACCAATACACCCTAAAAACAATTCTTTACCGTCTTCCATGAGAGAATGTCCAAAGAGCTGGTATCGTCTTATTCCAGAAATGTAACGAATCCCTGCACTTCTCATTTCAAGTGTTTTTTGAATAATGGTCAATGCAGCAAAGCTGATGATAAAAATAACCAAGGCTAGAGATTGGGAACCCGAACTAAAAAATACCATAAAATTTTGCAGGGGATTGGGCTTATTCATGAAACTTTTTGAAAAACCAAGATCGTGGAGTTTTTGATCCAATTTTTCAAGGGTTAAATTCCCAGATAGTATATAGTAATTGGTAAGCAAACTTTCCTTTGCAACGAATTCTTTCTCTTCTTTTTTGATGCCATTAGGAAGTGCTCCTTCTCCGTAGATATCATACGAAAACTTGACTTGCCCTTTAGAATCCGTTTTTTGAATCTGACGAGCAATCAAACTATTGTTTTCCTTTGCTAACTGATCTAAGCTAGATGAAAGCTCTTCATAAACAACTTCCCTTTCTTGTTGAAGAATCCCTATTACAGGTAGGCTTCGATGGATGACCGTATTAGGTGAAATAAAGGCAATCCAAAGCAGAAAGATTAGAATAAAAAGGTTCGAGAAATGTATAAATAAACGTTTCATAATTCTACTCTTTCTAGTTTATCCTAGAGAGATTTCTTCTCTCTAGGATAAACCTTAGCAATTAAAATCCATAATTAAAGTATGCAGTTTCACCAAAACTTGTATTTATGAACGATCTTGATGTGTAATGAGCAGAAGCATAACCTACATTAGCTCTGCTGTCACTTGCTCGAGTCACACTTGACCAATGCCATCGATAGTCGTGGAAATAATTTGAGAATGCTCCCCAATTGCCTGGATTATGATAACCTCCGTAACTCCAGTTACCACCAGATACCCAATCAGCAAATACAGGACACGCTAAGCTACAACTAATAATTACAGTTAAGACAGAAAGGATAATTTTACTCGTTTTCATGACTGTTCACCTTCCATAATTAGAATTAAAAGCTTTATTTAACAATAAAATTATGAATTGCTCAAAATATAGTTTCCGTTTTTTCTCCTTTCCAGAGCAACCCTTTTCGCCTGTATTATAACACTTACAACATATAATCTCAACTAATTATATAATAGATTTTTGAATATTTAATAATCAAAAAAATATAGCTGTTTATTCATAAGCTATCAACCAAATTCTAAAACTATTAAAGTTTTTGTATTAAAAAACATTAAGATAGCACCTCCGTATAAGATTGTAACTTATCAGTTACTTTAAATAGCTGGGCATAGACATTCAACCAAAACTCGTTCAACTTCATAAACTTTAATAAATCGACCAGGAAGGCGCTCTATTTCAATAATTCCTTCACTATAGTGAGAGCGTAAAATAATAGGACATATATCTGCTTCCTTAATGTTTTTGGTATTCGTACCATAAGGAAAACTCATCGTCATGTTAAAAGGGATAGTCAAAGATAAACTATGTAACCAAAGTGCTGTCTCCAAAGAAAAGATTCCCTTTGGAAATCGATACTGAAGGACAAACCACTCATCTAAATAAATATCAGGTAAGCGATATAACCCTTTTTCTTCAGCATCGATTTTTCCTTCTGCAAGCATTTTCAATAAGGTTTTGTAGTGTAAATTTTCATCTATTACTTGTTTAAAAGTTAAAAAACCATACTGATTGAAAGAGTTCATCAGTTTTTCTCTTTTATCAACCATTTCATTCTCCTTTCTTAGAAATAAAATGCTAACATCTTATATATCTGTTAGCATTTTATTTCTTTAAAATCAATTCATTTAGTTTTTTATTTCAAACTGAATCTATAAGTAAGCTAGACCACCTATTATAAAGAAGAAGTAAGCCATGGACTAATAGTTTCCACTCCAAATGAAGCCCTAGAAACATTTCTAGTAAAAACATACAAACAGCAAGATAAAATGCTTGTCAAAGAAACTCTGATATCTAATTTTCTGATTAACTTTCATAAAATTTCTCGATACAGAAATTCTTCGACAATACTCACATTTGTTAAGAAAAGAATAGTGATGTAATCATGATTTCAATTTTTAAATCATGATGGCCATTTCACCTTTCTTGCCTTAACTGGCTTAAATCTAATCTTATTAATGAGTCTAAGCTCTATTTCTCTACAATCTGTAACGGAGGTATCATTGATTTTAAGGCTTCTTGGAAAGTATTGATTACCTTGTTCACGTGATAGTTCTACTGTATAACTAATACCATTACTTAATTTAAAGACTACAAAATAAATATTATCTCTTCTAAATCGGCTACCAACTCTTCTATTCAAAATGCCATCAGTTGTATAGAATTTACACTCCATTACATGTAACATTTGATAAAGCAACAAGGTTCCAACTATTTTGAATTTATTTTCGTTGAACCAACCATTATCAGCTTTATTCAGGCTTTCCAATGTCCAATCATCTTTTAATCCTTCAAAAATACTCCCTGCATTATTAGTTGGTAAATTAACATGATGTTCTCTAGATAATCCTAATAGATGAGGAATGGAGGAGTTTGGGACTGATAGAATAATTTCAGGACAGTTCTCCATATTTGTCTGATAAATATATTTGTACTGAGAAACATTTTTCTCAATAGTATTGGCCAAGCAATTCATCTTAATATTGAGAATATCAATCTCTCCATCAAAAGTCTTTAGCCATTCCAAAGTATAAGTCATTTGAATTTTCTCCTAAAAAAGAGAAGGAAGCTCCTGCTTCCTTCTCTCCCACGTATTGAGTTTCACCTCACGCTAGATATGCCCTATCTATTCCTCAAGGGTAGGCAGTCCTGCTATTCTTTTTCTCAACAAACAGTCTGAACTGAGAGCGGAGCCCACAGGCGGGTGCAGACCATATCCACTAGCCCACAAGTAATTATATCATTTAATTATCTTCATTATACGCAATTAGTCCATATTTGTCAACAATTACATTCATTATGAATATCTAAAAATCAGGGCACCTATTTTAAAAAAGCAGCAAACTATAAACTAGTAGGTTCCACACCAAATGTAGCCCCATACTGCCCCATAAGTCCGATTTGTAGCGTACAAGCCCTAAAAACATCCCAAGTGAAACATATAAACACCAAGCTAGAATGGTTCCTGGATGATGTGCTAAGGCAAATAAAACACTTGTCAAAGCAACTCGAATATCTAATTTTCTAACCAAGTTCCATAAAATTTCTCGATACAGAAATTCTTCAACCATACTCGCATTGATTAAGAACAATAAAAATGAAAACCAAGGGACTTGATGTTGAAGGCCAATTAAGTTTGCTTGATTCGTAG
The DNA here is from genome assembly GCF_058200215.1 of Streptococcus sp. SCPM-O-B-15304 (M98). Lineage (NCBI taxonomy): Bacteria > Bacillati > Bacillota > Bacilli > Lactobacillales > Streptococcaceae > Streptococcus > Streptococcus sp. SCPM-O-B-15304 (M98). The sequence continues at coordinate 133,666 of NZ_JBYQGQ010000003.1, forward strand.
TTCCTTGAGCATGGATTAGGCTAAAACATAGACTTATAATCAGTAGGCTAACGAATCCAATACCAAGCCATTTCATCCTAGATTTCATATTGACCTTATGAGCTTGTTTGCGTTGGCCATACATCCATAAAAAAGAAATGAGTGACGAACTATAGAGAATCTGTAGTATAGTTAACTCACCGATACAAAGAAATTTCAATAAGTATAGAGATACCAATAGGACATTTACTTGTTGGAATATATAAACTGGAATTATTCTTTTCATAGTTACCTCCGAAATAAATCTTCATAATCTAAATCTAATACCTGCACAATCCTTTCTACCCATGGACTTTGAGGCATTCGTTGTTCCATCTTGTAGTGACGAATCTTTTGATACAAACGATTCAATTCACTTGGATAGTGAAACTCTCCCGCAAACATTTTTCTGGTTAACTCAATCCAGCTAATATTTCTTTCAGCCAAAATAATGGACAAGTTCTCCCAAAATCGTTCAGCCATATTGCTTCTCCTTTAGTTAGATAAATAATGTGTTTGTGCCATGTAAATCAATTGTTTCGTATCTCTTGGCAATAGAGCTCTAGCCTCTTCCAAATTCAGATTTGGATAAACTCTCTTATTTGAAACTGCAAGAGGAAGTCTGATGCTTAGTTCAGGATTTTTTAATATCATTTCGATGAAATCCGTTAATCTTAGATTGTCACGGTTCTTAAATCGTAATAAATTAGGAGATAAAAACTCAAAACAATCTGAAGAATAGCTCATCATCTCAATTAATTTGTCCTTTGTCATTTCAGAAATCGAATGACAAGATACCTCTATTCCGTAGTTTTGAAAGAAATCTAAAAGAAGTTGATTTCTATGGTTATTTTTACTTAGATAGAGATCAATCATGGGAGACCTCCCAAAGATTCGGTTCCATTTGATATTCTGAGACGATTAAGGAATCTAATAGATCTGAGAAGTTAATTGATTTCTTGTCTTCATCATAGGCTTTTACAGTTACTTGGGTTGTAAGTATTCCCTCTTTTCCCTCGGCTCGATAGCCTTGTCCATATAAAACAAAAACAAGATTTTGATTATCATCTACAAAGGCATCAGCTCCGTTCTTTATATCCTGACTTTCAAGGAATTCCATAACGTTTTGAAGATAGGATTCATAAAATAGTGGGTAATTATGTTTTTTATGGTAATCATCTAAAAATGTCACTTCAAACTCACATGGATAATTGGGCATCAAAAATATTTGTTCATCCAGCTGTTTGATCTCTGCATCATGTAATTGTGTTTCTAATTCATCACAATCTAGTATTGACTCTTTATTTAAAGCTTTCATCTTTTTCCTCTACTTCTTTTAATTTCTTTGCGATTGCAGCAATCACAGGTACTGTTACGCTATTACCAGCTTGTTTATAGAGCTGACTATTACTAGAGACTTTTCTAGCAGCTTCAAAAGCCCAATCAGGAAAGCCCTGCAGGCGAAAACACTCTTTAGGAGTGATTCGTCGTATTCTCAAACGGTAAAATTGTCCATCTATTAATACACCGGCTACATGATAAACTTGTTTATCTTCTCCTTCATAACTAGCAACTACTACTCCCATTTGACCACTAGTTGTTAACGTATTCGCTATACCTTTTCCAACTCTACCACGCCGATACTGAGAACTTGGTCTTTCTAAATTGATTGAATCTCCAATCTCTGCTTGAGCATATCCTTTTTTCGTTGCTTCCCGTACTTTTAGAAATTGGATTGGTTCTGGAATCAGTATTTTGGGGATTTTATCTCCTCCTTGCATCGTAGTCAGTGTTGGAGATAAGCCCTCACTTCCATAGACGCGACCAGTTTCCTTAAAGCTAGTTGGTAAATCCCCAACAACGACAATACCATGGCGATCCTGAGTATTTAAAGTAAACATTGGCTCTTGATTATCCTTGAAACGTCTACCATTTTGTCTTTTTTCTAATCTGTCTGGTGTCATACAAGGAATCGCAACTTTAAATCCTTCTCCTTTTCCACGAACTAAGGTTGGCGCAAGACCTTCTGAATAATAGACTTTACCACTCATTCCACTTCTTGATGGATTCAAATTTCCTAGTGCTTTCAAATTCTCAGAGTTAGTTGCTTGACCTTCTCGTCTGAAAGGAAATAAGAGTCTGGTACCTTTCTTTCTAGAATGTCCGATAATAAACACCCTCTCTCTGTTTTGGGGAACGCCAAAATCCTTACTGTTAAGCACCTGCCACTCAACATCAAACCCCAACTCATCAAGTGTGGTAAGGATTGTGGTGAACGTCCGTCCCTTATCGTGATTGAGTAAGCCTTTAACATTTTCAAGAAAAAGAAAACGTGGTTGGATTTGTTTGGCCGCCCGAGCAATTTCGAAGAACAAAGTTCCTCTAATATCTTCAAATCCCAATCGTCTTCCTGCGATTGAAAATGCTTGACAAGGGAATCCCCCACAGATGATATCGACTTTCCCTCTAAGTTTTTTAAATTCGTCATCTGAAACATCTCGTATGTCATGAAATTCGATTTCTCCTTCCGTTTGAAAAATGGATTTATAAGATTCTCTAGCAAATTTATCAATCTCGCAAAATCCAATACACTCGTGTCCGACACTTTCCATTCCAAGTCGAAAGCCACCGATACCTGAAAATAAATCAATAAATCTCATTTCTTTATCACCCCTTTCTGATCGACTATCAATGCCCAAAGAGTCATACCGCTTGAAATTAAAATGAGCAAAACTAATATCCACTCGATTGACGACATCTAACCACCTCCTTTTCTAACACGGTTATTCCAAACAGAATACAGGCCATTAAACACAAATTCAGCAAGTACTTCCGCTCTTCTAACAAAGCGAACATTGTCAAGAGCATACTGATAGATTCTCTCAAAATCAGTCATAGCAATTTCACTGGCTGTTTCAGAAAAACCTTCTCGTCTAAATTGATCTTGTACCAATCCCCAAATATAATCTTGATCATATTTTGTGACCTTTTCTACTTTTCTTTTCAAGATAGGTTGAGTATACCTCTCCTCCTCATCCTCAATAAATAAAGAATCAGTCTCACTATATTTAGTCTCACTAACTTCAGTCTCACTAGGGGCTGAATGTGAGACGGGGGCCGTTTCATTTTCATCCTGCCCTAGTCTTTTTTTAACACTAGGCCTGTTTGAATTAGCTACTGGGGTAGAAGACAATTCCCCTAAATAAATCTTATTAGCAAGTCTCCCTTTCTCACTTGAAGACTGTTGAACTTCATCAATTAAGTCATATTCTTTAAGAATCTTTTTGATGGACAATAATTTTGACTTAGAACAACCTAACAACTTCATCAGTTTAGAATTAGAAAATACTAAATAAACCGCCCCTTCTTCATCTATCCAACCACGACTGAGAGATAATTCTAAACGATCTTTTAAAATAGAATAAGCCACCTTTACTTCTAGTTTCATATCCATATATTTTTCATCCTCAAAAAGAATTTTAGGTAATTTATAATACCGTTCTGAAGTATGGTATTGATTTGCGGTAATTCGTTTCATAGAGCTCCTCCTAGTTCTTTGAGTATTAAATCTCCACTTGATTCCAATCGAACCAAGCCACTTTTTTCTAATTCTGCCATAAGAGAGATGGCTTCAACAATATCAATTCCCATTTCACGTACTAAAAATGAAATGACAATATAGCGTGATGATTGTAATTCTTTTGTCATTTTCCCTCCTGAAAATAAAAAAAGGAGAACAATATTCAATTGTTCTCCACGATAAATTTGTTAAAAAGAAAAACCCTGCCAAATTAATTTTTGGTAGGGTTTTTGGTAGGAAACTAAATTAATTTATCAGTTTCTAAAATGTGTTCACGATTCTAAAAGGCTGATACTATAGTATTCCGAATTCTAATTGGTATATGCCTCTTATTTAAGAGTAACTGAAGCTCCAGCTTCTTCCAATTTAGCTTTGATTTCTTCAGCTTCTGCAGCTGCAACGCCTTCTTTGATGACACCTGGTGCACCATCAACAAGTTCTTTAGCTTCTTTAAGACCAAGACCTGTGATTTCACGTACAACTTTGATAACGCCGACTTTCTTGTCGCCTGCAGCTGTCAATTCAACGTCAAATGAATCTTTAGCAGCTTCTTCAGCACCACCAGCAGCAGCTACAGCTACAGGAGCAGCTGCAGTTACACCAAATTCTTCTTCGATAGCTTTTACAAGGTCGTTCAATTCAAGGATTGAAGCTTCTTTAATTTCAGCAATAATGTTTTCAATGTTCAATGCCATTGTTATTTCCTCCAAATAAGTTTATATTTTATGTTTATATTTTTGTAGCTAGGCTACGCTGCGTAGCTTAAGATTAAGCTGCGTCTTCTTTGTTGTCTGCAACCGCTTTGACTGCAAGAGCAACGTTGCGCACTGGCGCTTGAAGTACAGAAAGGAGCATAGAAAGAAGTCCTTCGCGGTTTGGAAGAGTTGCAAGAGCAACGATTTCTTCTTTTGATGCGACAGCGCCTTCGATTGCACCACCTTTGATTTCAAGTGCGTCAGCGTTTTTAGCAAAGTCGTTCAAGATTTTCGCTGGAGCGATAACATCTTCGTTAGAAAATGCTACAGCAGATGGTCCAACAAATACAGATGCAAGTTCTGCAAGTCCAGCTTTTTCAGCTGCACGACGTAAGATTGAGTTTTTAATAACTTTATACTCAACTTCGCTTCCACGAAGCTCACGACGAAGAACTGTATCTTGTTCAACTGTCAAACCACGAGCGTCTACAACGACGATTGATGCAGCAGCTTTCATTTTTTCAGCTACTACGTCAACTAGTTCCGCTTTTTTAGCAATAATTGCTTCACTCATTAGTGTGTTCACCTCCGTAATTATTTTGCTTGGGGAATTTTTCCAAAAGAAAAACGCGCCCAAACCTAGACACGAAAGTACAATACGCTTCTTTTTACATGATACGTTTTGTCCTCGGTAGGATACTTATGAGTCGAGCTCCCCTACTGTCTTAGGCAGTTTTTTCAAACCGTATATAAGTATACCACACTACTTTGTTTCGTGCAAGAGTTTTTGCTTATTTTTTTAAAATTTTTATTTATTCTTTAACCTCATTTATAGATAATCTCCTCAAAAATCAATTTTGCTTCTTGACTTGTTTAAATTTTTATTGTACTATACAAGTGTATATACAGAAAAAAGGAGTTATTATGAATACACAAAAGAAAACACAATTTATGACCTTGACCGCATTGCTGACAGCTATCGCTATTTTGATTCCTTTGGTGATGCCCTTTAAAATTGTCATTCCTCCCGCTTCCTACACTTTAGGAAGTCACGTTGCTATTTTTATCGCTATGTTTCTCTCTCCCTGGATGGCTATCTTTGTTATTATAGCTTCTAGTTTAGGATTTCTCATGGCTGGGTATCCGATTGTTATCGTACTTCGTGCCTTTTCCCATATCTTTTTTGGAAGTCTGGGTGCTTTCTATCTTCAAAAACATCCTCAAACCTTGGACAATAAGAAATCTTCATTGATTTTTAACTTTGTACTTGGTTTGGTTCATGCTATTGCTGAAGTTTTGGCTTGTATGATCTTTTATGCTAGTACTGGAACTGACTTAAAAAATATGTTCTATGTCTTGTTTGTATTAGTTGGATTTGGTACTATTATTCATAGTATGGTAGACTATTACTTAGCCTTGGCTGTTTATAAAGCATTGAAAAAACGCCGTTAAGCGTTAAGAGAGAAGAATATGACAAAAAATCGAAAAGAAGCACTTTTACAACTGTTAAAGGAGTCTCAAAAACCTCTAAATGGTCAAACATTAGCAGACCGTTTTCATGTAACCCGTCAGATTATCGTTCAGGACATTGCTGTTCTACGTGCTGATGGTGCTCCGATCTTATCAACCAATCGCGGCTATATTTATAAAGAAAGCAAGACCAATCCTTATGTTCACAAACTGTTTAAAGTTAAGCACGAGATGGAAGAAATTGGTCAAGAACTTCTAGCTATCGTCGATAATGGGGGACGTGTTCAGAATACCTTGATTGATCATCCTGTCTACGGAGAAATTGAAACCTTGCTCAAACTCTCTTGTCGCCGGGACGTTCAGCATTTTTTAGAGCAAGTCGAAAGGTCTGATTTTAGACCACTTTCTGAATTAACAGATGGCGTCCATTATCACCTAGTCGAAGCTGAAAATGAACAAGACCTCCTCTATATCGAGAAGGCCTTGGATAAGTTTGGTTATTTAGTAAAGGATTAGAAGGTTTTCTTTTCCCATCCATCTTCTGTACGGTGACGGTAAAAAAATTCTGATTTATCAGGAGCTTCCATCATCTCCATCAAGGGTAGCATATCATAGGCCAGATCCAAATTTGGAATCTGGTCTTTTTGCACCCAGGACACTTCTCCTTCTTCAGATGATTGGAGAGTACCAGTGAACTCAGTCGCTTTATAACAAAAGACAATGTAGCGCTCACCTGAGTCTAAAGGCCAATTCTTTATACCGACCAGTTGAGGATTTTTTATCGTCAGACCTGTCTCCTCGTATATCTCACGAATGACAGATTCAGCGAATGCTTCTCCATTTTCAACATGACCTCCTGGGAAAGCATAGCCAGACCAGCGATTGGTTTCAGGCGATCGATACTGCATAACCACGCGCTGCTTTTCAAGGTCTTCAATCAAGCAAATATTGGTTAAAATCGTTAATTGTGCACGAGACATACATAGACTCACTTTCTAATGTTTAATTTTCTACATACTTAACTTTAGACTTCATAATCAAAGGATTAATCAAGTCGTGATATTCATGAATTTCATGGAGCAAAGATCCTCTAATGATTCTAATTTCCTTTTCTTTACTATTCACCTGATAGTCTATATTGATAGGCATAGATGAATCTGGGACAATGGAAAAGAAGAAAAATGTCATAAACCAGATCAAGAGTGCAATGAAGCCGCTGAGAGTCTGAAAAATTAGATGATGCCACTGAAAAATTCTCGTTTTATAAAAGATGGTCCATGGTTGGATAAATAAGGTCAAGCAAAGACCAAAGAACCAGAGATTCCACAAGACTGGTGTAAAGGCTAAACCAAAGAGGCCTAAGATAAAATGAATCAGTACAAATACTAGGCACAAAAGATAAATAAACCTAAATACAGTTAGATGTTTCATCATGATTGACTCCTTTTCTTTTCAATATATTTCATCGCTATAGTTATAATACATGCCAAACTGAAAAAGATCAGATAAGTTGCTATTGGAAACCAAATGTAACGGTGATCTAGGGACAAGAGAGACGGCAAAATTCCTTTACTATTTTTCCCGCCAATTCCAATAAAGAGATGGACTACTAAACCGATACTATTAAGATAGATAAATAAATCTGCATATCTTTTTATTGTCATCCTTGTCTTAGACAAGTCTAGGAACCAATAGTCAAATAATCGATACACCAGACAAAAAAGATTTATATATATTGGAAAACTATAGTTGATATCTCTGTATGGAGACGGAATAGGAAGACTTTCAAAAATTAGATTCAAACTTAGTCCTATTGCTAGGATAAGACCGAGGATCAAGAAGAATCCTAAAAATTTATGAGAATCTAGCCAAAGATGAAAACTTTCTTTACTTGATAGATTCTTTTTTGTATTTGACTTTCTTTTGTTCTTTTTCATTTTTTACTCAAGAGTGGAATTACTCATTCTTCAACAAAATTTTAAAAAATGTAAATCTCTAAGCTCCCCGATAAGGAATTTTTGAACTTTCAATCTCTATTTCAGGATTAGCAAGTTTTAGATAAGGAGCAATATAGTCTGCATCCGTAACCTTTGGACCCAGAATTACTTTTGAGTATTTCAAAGGTAGTAGATTGATGTATACAAATAAATCATATCTACCATTATCTTTCGGACTTAATACAATATACTTCCTAAAATCATTATAGTTAACTTTATCAAAAACTTCTAACCCAATTTCTTCTTTCTTAAAGTACTTCTCATTTGATGAATCATTAGCATCTCTTTTAATAATATTTTGTATAGCTGTATCATCTAAATTAATTAAAATACGATACTCCATTTCATACTCATAGTCTTTAACTTTGAAAAGGTAAGAAATCTTCTTCAATTTCTCAGCAAAACTTATCAATTCTTTTTCAGCTTTAAGATCCTGCAATTTTTCAAATAGATGTTTTAAATCATCAAGATATTTACCAACATCTGTTTCATCTTTATTCTCTGACATTAAATCTAAATAATGAACTTTAACAAACTCAATCGATTTATGAGCAACTATATCTTCAAGATAAGACAGATCATATTCAAGAAATGCTCCCTGAGATGAATCTGCGTATTCTTTCCACATAGGTAAACTATCAGATACCGTGGTTAGAGAAGATATAAAAACATTGGAAGTTTGATATTGTTTGAAAAACGTATTATCTATACCCAAATAATCATATATTACTCTTCCTTCCATCGGATCGTTTAACTGTTTTAGATTAGTAAGTCGTAAAAATGGAGGTTGAATTTCAGAATTATTTTCATTTTTCCAGTCTGCTTTTATAAGATAATTTGTTAATGTGTCAATCCTAGTATAATGTCCAAAGGAACCTATTTCTTTCAACTCAGTTGCATCAACAGTCAATTTAGAACGTATATAGTATATAATCTTATCCGCTTGTTCTAAAAGTTGTTCAGCATCTAATGACGAAATAGATTCTGGATCACTTTTCTCATTTAAATAATCATTATCATACTTCTCAATTAACTTAATTGCTTGGTTGCGGATAATATCGGAATCATTTTCTTCTGCTATCTTTCGAATAACTTCTATTGAATCTTTAATTATATCATCAAAATGCCTAGATACAAAATATAGGTAGTCATCAACATCTCCAGATTGAGGATTCTCCATGAAATAGTTATTTATTAACTTTAAATGCTCAAATTGAAAAAGTGAAACACGCTCATCTGATTGAAAATACCAATATAGAGTATCCTCAAAACAATTATTTTCAAATAAAAAGTTGATAAATGATTCATATTTCCTCTGAAAATAGATTCTTCTTTCTTCTGGTAAACTATTTTGTCTAAATAGTTGAACAAAAACTGAAAGTAATTCTGAAGAAAAGAATTCTCCTTCCTCTAAATTTTCTTTTAATATTAAATCAAGGATTTTAAAGAAATAACTATCATTTTCAAACAGTTTAGAATATTCTTCATATCTTTCGATTTCAAATAAATATAAATAAAGAGTATCTAAATAATAAGATATATCAGCCCAACTATATATTTGTATTTTTGTTGATAGTATTTTTGTTGATAGTATTTTATTTATTGTTTCTAAAATCTTCTTCTGGATAGTTTTATCAATTTTCTCTAAAAAATTACTACATAGATAAAGAACAGTTTCAGTATATTTCAATTGTTCTTCTTCAGATAAATTTAGATATTGATTAATAAAATTTTCAAGTTCGTATTCCAGTTTTTCTTCATTCAAGAAATCAAAATAATTCTCTAATCCGGGTTTACTAAATTCACCTGTAAAATAATTTAACTTTTCCATTTCATACTTCCCCTATCTAATCCAACGCCTTGACTTCCAACATCATGTCACGGATTTGAGCAGCTAACTCGAAATCAAGCACTTCGACGGCTTCTTGCATTTGTTTTTCCAGTTTCTTGACTAGTTCTTTGCGTTCTTGTTTATTGAGGCTATTGATATCGACTTCCTTGTCCTCTTCTTTAGCCACAGTTTTTGTGACAGAGATAAGGTCTCGGATTTCCTTCTTAATAGTTTGTGGGACAATGCCGTGTTCTTCATTATAGGCCATCTGAATTTTACGACGACGAGCTGTTTCATCAATGGCTTTTTGCATAGACTGAGTTATGGTGTCCGCATACATAATGACATGACCTTCACTATTACGGGCTGCACGACCGATGGTTTGGATCAGACCACGTTCATTTCGGAGGAAGCCTTCCTTATCGGCATCGAGAATTGCAACCAGACTTACTTCAGGAACGTCAATCCCTTCACGAAGGAGATTGATTCCAACCAAGACATCAAAGACTCCTAATCGTAAATCTCGGATAATCTCTGTCCGCTCTAAAGTCTTGATATCCGAGTGCATGTACTTGACCTTGATCCCCATTTCCTTGAAGTAGTCTGTCAAGTCTTCTGCCATTTTCTTGGTCAAGGTTGTGATAAAGGTGCGTTCATTCTTTTCAACACGGGCATTGATTTCACCAAGCAAATCATCAATCTGTCCCATGGTTGGGCGCACTTCCACTTCTGGATCCAAAAGACCCGTCGGACGAATAATTTGCTCAATAACAGTGTCCGTTTGTTCCATTTCGTAATCACCTGGCGTCGCTGAAACATAGACAATCTGGTGGACATGACTTTCAAACTCTTCACGACGAAGGGGACGGTTATCCAAGGCAGACGGCAAACGGAAACCGTAGTTAACCAACATTTCCTTACGTGAACGGTCTCCATTATACATTCCTTTGATCTGCCCCATAGTCATATGACTCTCGTCAATCATAATCAGGAAATCATCTGGGAAGAAATCAAGAAGTGTATAAGGAGGCTCTCCTTCGCTTCGTCCATCCATGTGACGTGAGTAGTTTTCGACACCATTGGTATAACCCATCTCACGTAGCATCTCGATATCGTACTCTGTCCGTTGTTTCAAGCGTTGCGCTTCAAGGAGTTTGCCTTCTTTTTCAAAGATAGCTAACTGCTCCTCCAACTCAGCCTGAATCTTAGCAATGGCTACTTCCATATGGTCGTCATTGGTCACAAAGTGAGTGGCTGGGAAAATCGCCAAATGGTCCACTTCACCGAGGACTTGACCAGTTAAAGCTTCAACCTCCCGGATGCGATCAATCTCATCTCCGAAGAACTCAACACGGAAGGCATGCTCATCACGAGATGCTGGGAAAATCTCCACCACATCCCCACGAACACGAAATCTTCCACGCTGGAAATCAATGTCATTACGCTCAAATTGAATATCGACCAATTCATTAAGCAGTTTATCACGAGAAATTTCAAGACCCGGTCGCAGACTGACCACGCTATCAGCATATTCCTTAGGAGAACCCAAACCATAGATACAAGAGACAGAAGCCACAACGATCACATCGTTACGCTCCAGCAAAGCTGAAGTTGCTGAGTGACGAAGCTTGTCAATCTCATCATTGACCGAGCTATCTTTTTCGATATAGGTATCGCTCGACGGCACATAGGCTTCTGGCTGGTAGTAATCATAGTAAGAAACAAAATACTCAACCGCATTCTCTGGAAAGAATTCTTTGAACTCCCCATAGAGCTGGCCTGCTAGTGTCTTATTGTGGGCGATGACCAAGGTCGGTTTATTGACTTGGGCAATGACCTGACTCATGGTATAGGTCTTCCCCGTACCAGTCGCTCCCATCAGGATTTGTGCCTTCTCACCACCCTCGATGTTATCCACCAACTGTTCAATGGCCTGTGGTTGGTCCCCAGAAGGTTGGTATTTGGATACAAGTTTAAATTTGTTATCTGTAATTCGATTAATCATCTCTTTGTCCTCACATATATAGACCTTATTTTACCATAAATCACTAGAATTCTCTGAGATGAGGAATGAAGAGGGAAGACAACATGTTACAAAATGATCCGTTAAATCGGGATATGTCCGAATTACAACATCATTAATTGGACACGCATTAGCATGAAAACTAAACAAGACTCTCGCAATTACTTCGAAAGTCTTGTCTTTTATTCTAAAACCATGAAATACGTAATTAACATCAACGTCATTGATTTACAAAATTAGCAAGGTTTGCTCATCAGTATCATATTTATTTATTACTTAACTTCTTGATTCCTTACCAAGAGGTAGAGAGTTGCTCCAAGTGAACTGACAAGTCCAAAAACGTAAATACAGAGTTGCAAATTGGAAGCACTACCTAGTATTGTATCCGTAATAATATTATAAAATAGATAACTAGTCATTGGTTCCGCTACTCTTTCTATGAACGGTTGTAACAAAATAGGAAATAGCAACAAAATAGCTAAACTCCCCATGGGACTTTTGAAAAAATAACTTAAAAAGTAAGAAATTAAAAAATATTGGATGGAGCCAATCAAATAGAAACTGAAAAGTTCTAAACTGACACCATTTTCGCTACTAAAAAAATGAAACCATATAAGCAGTACAATGAAATTTAAGGTTGATTGGAGTAGTACATCACATAACTCTACGAACAGGATCCGAATTGAACTTAAGATCCTTTTTCCACTAACCAAATAAACTAGTTTTGTTTCGTGTGATTGTAACTCAACAAATGCATTAACACACCCAATACTAACAGAGAGCATTGATGCAAAAACAAGAGCTTGCTTTATAGATAATTGTACAACAGTATCATTGATTGCAACTGGTAAAATACTTAAGAGACACACAAAACCTATCAAAAATGACTGTATGGTTATCTGGTACTTCACGGGTTTTAAACTATATTTTTTGACGATAAGACTGAAAAATACTTTTGCCATTCTTCCTCCCCGTTCGAATCTTTTCTACAACCATTATGAACACCAAGAACAAGATCCCTTCTACTACTAAAAGTGTAAATCCATACAATTGGCTCGTTTGAGTCCCTTCAATTCGGCCAAAAGCAAATGACTTTGCTCCAATCAAAGGCAATAGATTTTCTATTTTAGAGGAAATTCCTCTTAGAATACCTGATAAACTGATTACCAATAATAAAACATCTGCAATTAATGAAGTCATTGATTTTTTCGTTACTATTACGAAAAGTAAAGCTAATAAAGTAAGAACGATTGCAAATATCATAACTCTTACCGTAACATCTAAGAACAAAGTCAATTCTATATAATTCTTTAAAGTTGAATCTAGAAAAATGAGTAAGATAACAGCATTTACTATAGAAATTATTAAAGTAGAAAGTAACGATAGGACAATCGAACTAGCAATAAAACCAGTAAGACCAACTTTCCAGTTAGGAATCAATAACTGAGTAAAATTATCATCACCAAATTGATAATGTGCTGAATAAACAAGTGAAACCAAGATTGGCAAGAAAATAACACTTGCTTGGTAGGGGGAGGATAAGAGAGCATCCCTGACTGTATAGACTGGATTCGATGATAACATAGACGGATCAAGATTAACTGCTTGGCTATTTCCTTCCACTAAAGCATTTATCACCTGGATATTTTGAATTGTAAAAAATATGCTGACTCCCAAAATAAGAAAAAAAGTAAATTTAAAAGTAGGTAAACTACTATATTTATAAAGGTCACTAAAAAAGGAACGCTTCAACATATTATTCACCTTCTTTCCCTTCGAGCGCCTTAAAATATGCTTCCTCAAAAGAGCCAAACTGTTTCAAAATATCTTTTGTAGGAGCATCAATAACGATCTTGCCATTAGAAATACCAACTAAATGATCTACAGTTAATTCTAACTCACTCATATAATGACTTGTCATTAATACCGTTTTACCTTCACTGACAAAAGATTGTAAAAAATTGCGTACCCAGCGTATACCCTCTGGATCTAGTCCATTGATTGGTTCATCTAAAATTAAGATGTCAGGATTTGCTAATAATGCTGTTGCTAATCCAAGACGTTGCTTCATTCCTAATGAATAGTCTTTTACTTTTTTATTTCTAGCTTCACTTAATCCCACCAAGTCTAAACATTCCTTGCACCTATTTCTGTCAACACCACAAGCCAAGCCAATCCACCGAAGATGCTGAAATCCTGTTCTTGTTGGATAAGGTTGGCAACTGTCGAGGAATGATCCAACAATACAAAAAGGATTATTACCCAATTGTGAGTATTTTTTGCCATTGATCAATGCCATTCCTGTTTGACTATTTTCTAAACCAAGTAAAATTCTGATTAAAGTCGATTTCCCAGAACCATTTGGTCCAATCAATCCAGTTACCTCACCTTTCTTAGCTTTGAAAGTTACATTTTGCAGGACAATTTTATTATTATATTCCTTATGTAGATTTTGAATTATTATCATTCCTTCTTTTCCCTTCTAACTTTTTGTGAAATTCCACCTTCACTTGGAGCAAGTATATCAGGCGAATATCAGGAAAAAATCAGAATAAACATTTTTATAATTATTTTTTTATTTCTAACAAATTACTTTCTATGTTTGCTATAATATACACAAGTAATTGGAGGAACTATGAAGTATAAAATTTTAGCAATTGATGATGATGAAAAAATATTACGATTAATAGTGAATGCATTAGAAGCCAACAACTTTGATGTAAAAACTCGGTCTAAAATTGAAGAAATCGACATCTGTGACTTTACTGGATTCGATCTGATTTTACTTGACGTCATGATGCCTATTTCTGGTTTAGAGATTTGTTGCTCCATTCGTTCACAAATTACTACTCCAATCCTGTTTCTAACCGCTAAAAATTTTGAAGAAGATTTACTAAAGGGAATACAAGCTGGAGCAGATGATTACATCACAAAACCATTTAGCATTAAAGAATTGATTGCAAGAATTCAAATGCATCTTCGTAGAGAGGAAAGATCTCACCCTGCCTCTAAAGAAGAATTGATTTCAGATATAACTTTTTATCGAGATAGTCAAGAAGTTTATTATCAATCCAAGAGCATTTCTCTAACTAAGCGAGAATTTGATCTACTTTATCTTTTAGCTAAAAATGAGAACCGAATATTTAGCGCAGAGGAACTTTACGATTACCTCTATCCTGTAAGCTCTGATGTACAGATACGGTCAATCACCGAATACATCTATCAAATCAGACAAAAATTTAAGGCTCATCAAATTGATCCAATCAAAACGGTTTGGGGAGGAGGATACAAATGGCAAAAGAAATGACAATCAAGCAACTCATTAAGCGTACTTATCTTACAATCATTTGGCAATTTCTTCTATGTCTTATACTTTTTTACATAGTTCCAGCTCTTCTATCTTCTGTATCTGGAATCAATGAGAAAAATGCCAATATCTTTGCTTTATTTTTTAGCGTCAGTTCTTGGATTTATCTTTGCATCATTTTAATTCTTATCATTGTAACAAATATTCGACAATTATTAACCAAAATTCAAAAAGAAATGAACATGGTTTATCATAGTGGTCTATATTTCAACAAAAATGAAAATCACCATTTGCAGATTAAGGAATTTATTGAAACAAATGATCTGATCGAAAAAATGCAATCTGATATAAAAAATAGAATTGAAAATGAAAAAGAACAAAAAAAAGAACTCATGTTTCAAGTATCTAGCGCTGCACATGATCTTCGAACTCCTCTAACTGTCATCAGAGGAAATGCTGAATTCCTACAATCTACCAAACAGACACCCCAAGTAATGGAATGTCTAAGAGATCTGGAGCAAGCAAGTATTCAGTTAAATGAGTATTTCAACCACTTCATCCAATACTCCAAAACTTTTTATGACCATGATATTCAACTTGAAAACATATCAATTAAACAAGTAACTCATCAATTAAAGGAACATATCACACCTTTACTTCCTAGAAATACACACTTTGTTTTTACAAACACAGTAAATCCATCGACACAAATCGCAATTCATTCCAATCTATTTTTCCGAGCAATCACAAATATTATTAATAATGCCATACAACATCAAAAAGAGAATGATGCACAAATCCACCTAACAATTTCACAAGAAAATAGTCAATTAGTTCTAACTATATGGAATAACCAATCTAGTTTTTCAAAAAACATATTACAAAATGCTGGAAATCTTTTCTATAGAGATGACCAAGCAAGAACCCCCTCTCAAGAAAGTCACTATGGACTTGGTTTATCTTTCGTCAAGCGCGTCATGAAACTTCATAATGGAACTATGCACTTAGAAAATAGTAATCATGGTGCACAAGTCAAGCTAATCATTCCTATTATATAGAACAAGCCAACTCATCATTATGTGTTCGGCTTCTTTTAATTTTACATCAAAAAAATCAGTATTACAAGAAACTACATGTCACATCTTCTCACATCAAAATGCTAAATATTTGCCAACTTTTTTATTTTCTGCTATAATGGGTAAATATTCTAAAAAGGAGACTAAACATGAAGAAAAAAATCCTTGCATTTTTATTATTTTTATTTCCCTTATTCTCTTTAGGCTATGTTAATGCGGACACTATCAAGATTGTTAGTGATACTGCTTATGCACCCTTTGAGTTTAAAGATACAGACCAGACTTATAAAGGAATTGATGTCGACATCATCAATAAAGTCGCTGAGATAAAAGGATGGAATATCCAAATGTCTTATCCAGGATTTGATGCTGCTGTCAATGCGGTCCAAGCAGGGCAAGCAGATGCAATCATGGCTGGTATGACAAAAACCAAAGAACGTGAAAACGTCTTTACCATGTCTGATACATACTATGATACAAAAGTTGTCATCGCAACGACTAAGTCTAACAAAATCACTAAGTATGAAGAACTCAGTGGTAAAACTGTTGGTGTTAAAAACGGTACTGCCGCACAACGTTTCCTAGAAAGTATCAAAGATAAATATGGTTTCACTATCAAAACCTTTGATACTGGTGATTTGATGAATAACAGTCTCAGTACAGGTGCTGTAAATGCCATCATGGATGACAAACCAGTCATCGAGTACGCTATTAACCAAGGGCAAGATCTCAGTATCAACATGGACGGAGAAGCCGTTGGAAGCTTTGCTTTTGGAGTTAAAAAAGGTAGCAAGTACGAATACCTAGTTACAGAATTTAACGAAGCTTTAGCCCAGATGAAAAAAGATGGTAGCTTGGACAAAATTATCAATAAATGGACAAGTTCTTCTAAAACTAGTTCACAAGTAACTTCTCTCACTTCTACTACAAGCGCAGGTCAAAAAGCTACTCCAGTCAAATCAAAATACGTTATCGCAAGTGATTCTTCATTTGCACCATTTGTTTTCCAAAACTCAAGCAACCAGTACACTGGTATTGATATGGACTTGATCAAGGCTATTGCCGAAGACCAAGGTTTTGAAATTGAAATCACCAACCCAGGTTTTGACGCTGCTATTAACGCGGTTCAATCTGGTCAAGCTGATGGTATGATTGCTGGTATGTCTGTTACAGACGCTCGTAAAGAAACCTTTGATTTCTCTGATTCTTACTATACAGCTAATACTATTCTTGGAGTTAAGGAATCAAGTACCATTTCTTCTTATGAAGATTTGAAGGGTAAAACCGTTGGTGTTAAAAACGGTACTGCTTCTCAAACCTTCCTAACTGAAAATCAAAGCCAATATGGTTATAAAATTAAAACCTTTGCAGACGGTTCATCTATGTATGATAGCTTGAACACTGGTTCAATTGACGCTGTGATGGATGACGAACCAGTTCTTAAATACTCTATCAGTCAAGGGCAAAAATTAAAAACACCAATCGAAGGTACTCCAATCGGTGAAACTGCTTTTGCAGTTAAAAAGGGAAGCAATCCTGAATTGATTGAAATGTTCAACAATGGTCTTGCAAATCTTAAAGCAAGTGGTGAATTCCAAAAGATTCTTGATAAATACCTTGCAACTGATTCAACAAGTGAATCATCAACTGTTGACGAAACTACTATCTTGGGCTTGTTGAAAAACAACTACAAACAACTCCTCAGCGGACTTGGAATTACCCTTTCTCTAGCTTTGATTTCCTTTGCAATTGCGATTGTTATCGGGATTATCTTTGGTATGTTTAGCGTTAGTCCTTATAAATCACTTCGTCTTATTTCAGAAATCTTTGTCGATGTGATTCGTGGTATTCCATTGATGATTCTTGCTGCCTTTATCTTCTGGGGAGTTCCTAACTTTATCGAATCCCTTACAGGCCAACAGAGTCCAATCAATGACTTTGTCGCTGGTACAATCGCCCTCTCCCTAAACTCAGCCGCTTATATCGCTGAAATTGTTCGTGGTGGTATTAAGGCAGTTCCTATCGGACAAATGGAAGCTAGTCGAAGCCTTGGTATCTCATACAGTAAAACCATGCGTAAGATTGTCTTGCCACAAGCAACCAAACTTATGCTTCCAAACTTCGTCAACCAATTTGTTATCGCACTTAAAGATACAACTATCGTATCTGCAATCGGTTTGGTCGAACTCTTCCAGACTGGTAAGATTATCATTGCTCGTAACTACCAAAGTTTCAAAATGTATGCAATTCTCGCAGTCTTCTATCTTGTGATTATCACTCTTCTTACTAGACTTGCAAAACGCTTAGAAAAGAGGATTCAATAATGGCTAAATTAAAAATCGATGTCGATAATTTACATAAGCAATATGGTAAAAACAAAGTCCTTAAAGGAATTTCAGCAAAATTCTATGAAGGTGATGTTGTTTGTATCATTGGACCTTCTGGTTCAGGTAAATCAACTTTCTTGCGTAGCTTGAATCTCCTTGAGGAAGGTACAAAAGGTCATATCACAGTTAATGGCTATGATTTGACGGATAAAGCAACCAACGTGGACCACGTTCGTGAAAATATCGGAATGGTGTTCCAGCACTTCAATCTTTTCCCACACATGACGGTATTGGAAAATATCACTTTCGCACCAGTAGAGCATAAGTTGATGACTAAGGCCGAAGCTGAAAAATTGGGAATGGAACTTCTTGAAAAAGTTGGACTCGCTGATAAGGCTAATGCAAATCCTGAAAGCCTATCAGGTGGTCAAAAACAGCGTGTGGCTATCGCTCGCGGTCTAGCCATGAACCCTGATATCATGCTCTTTGACGAACCAACTTCTGCCCTCGACCCTGAGATGGTTGGAGACGTTCTTAACGTTATGAAGGAATTGGCCGAACAAGGCATGACCATGATCATCGTAACCCACGAAATGGGATTTGCTCGCAAGGTTGCCAATCGAGTTATCTTTACTGCAGATGGTGAATTCCTTGAGGACGGTACACCTGACCAAATCTTTGATAACCCACAACATCCGCGTCTTAAAGAATTTTTGGACAAGGTTCTCAACGCTTAAAAAACTGCAAGGGAAACCTTGCAGTTTTTTCTTACTTGTATTGGATTTTTGGATTTTTTAGAAAATTATGATAAAATAAAGGGTATGAAAATGGGGTTTTCCCATACCTAGCTTGACTAGGAAACAAAATAGAAATTAGGTAGCTAGATGTCATCAAAAGTTATTGTTACAATTTTCGGTGCAAGTGGGGATTTGGCCAAACGTAAGCTCTACCCTTCACTTTTTAGACTTTATAAATCAGGTAATCTTTCTGATCATTTTGCTGTTATTGGTACTGCTCGTAGACCTTGGAGTAAGGAGTATTTCGAATCTGTCGTTGTCGAATCTATTTTAGACTTGGCAGATAGTGTGGAAGAAGCTCAAGCATTTGCGAGTCATTTTTACTATCAAAGCCACGATGTTAATGACACTGAGCACTATATCGAATTACGCAAGCTTCAAGCTGAATTAAACGAAAAATATCAGACTGAGCACAACAAACTCTTCTTCCTCTCAATGGCACCTCAGTTCTTTGGTACCATCGCCAAACACCTCAAATCAGAGCAAATTGTTGATGGTAAAGGCTTTGAACGTTTGATCGTTGAGAAACCTTTTGGAACAGACTATGAGACTGCAAGCAAACTAAATGAAGAACTCCTAGCTACTTTTAACGAAGAGCAAATCTATCGTATCGACCACTATCTCGGTAAAGAAATGATTCAAAGTATTTTTGCCATTCGCTTTGCCAATATGATTTTTGAAAATGTTTGGAATCGTGAGCACATCGATAATGTTCAGATTACATTTGCAGAGCGTCTCGGTGTTGAAGAACGTGGTGGCTACTATGATGAGTCTGGTGCCCTTCGAGACATGGTTCAAAACCATACCCTCCAACTTCTGTCACTCCTTGCTATGGACAAGCCAGCAAGCTTTACCAAGGATGACATTCGCGCAGAGAAAATCAAAGTCTTTAAAAATCTTTACCACCCTACAGATGAGGAACTTAAAGAACAATTCATCCGTGGTCAATATCGTTCTGGTAAAGTTGATGGCATGAAATACATCTCTTACCGTAGTGAACCAAATGTTAACCCTGAATCTATGACAGAAACCTTTGCTTCAGGTGCCTTCTTTGTAAATACTGATCGCTTCCGTGGTGTACCTTTCTTCTTCCGTACAGGTAAACGCCTAACTGAAAAAGGAACACACGTAAACATTGTCTTCAAACAGATGGATTCCATTTTTGGTGAACCTCTAGCGCCAAATGTTCTTACTATCTATATCCAACCAACTGAAGGATTCTCTCTTAGCCTTAACGGTAAGAAGGTGGGTGAAGAGTTTAGCCTTGCGCCAAATTCTCTTGACTATCGAACAGATGCGACTGCAACAGGTGCTTCGCCAGATCCCTATGAAAAACTTATCTATGATGTTTTGAACAATAATTCAACTAACTTTAGCCATTGGGATGAAGTGAGTGCCTCATGGAAATTGATTGACCGTATTGAAAAGCTTTGGGCTGAAAACGGTGCTCCACTCCATGACTACAAGGCTGGTAGCATGGGACCTCAAGCTAGCTTTGAACTCCTTGAAAAATACGGAGCTGAGTGGACTTGGCAACCAGATATCGCCTATCGTAAAGATGGTCGTTTAGAATAATCAAAAACAATCCTGCAAGAATTTTTGCAGGATTTTCTCTTTTATAGTAGACCTTCTAAAAGTCCCTTCATAAAGTTTTCTGAGTTAAACTCACCGATATCATCGATTTTTTCACCAAATCCAATCAACTTAACAGGAATATTGAGTTCTTCACGGATAGCCAGAACAACACCACCTCGGGCAGTTCCATCAATCTTGGTTAAGACTATTCCTGTAACAGGCGTAATTTTTGAAAACTCTTTGGCTTGTACAAGAGCATTTTGACCTGTTGAGGCATCCAGAGCTAGGAAGGTTTCATGCGGAGCTTCTGGCACGACACGTTTAATGATACGACCAATTTTTTCCAACTCTGCCATCAAGTTTTCCTTGTTTTGTAAACGGCCAGCTGTATCAATCATCAAAATATCAACACCTTCTGCTACTGCTCGTTCCATCCCATCAAAGACAACACTGGCTGGATCTGCTTTTTCAGGCCCAGTAACCACAGGAACATCTACACGACGCCCCCATTCTGCTAACTGAGCTACCGCACCAGCACGGAAGGTATCTGCAGCAACCAGCATGACCTTCTTGCCTGCTTGCTTGTAACGGTGAGCAAGCTTACCAATAGATGTTGTTTTTCCAACACCATTCACACCTACAAAGAGCATGACAGTCAACCCATCTTGGAAGTTAATGCTTTCATTGTATTGCCCATCTTTTTCGTAAAGCTCTACCAATTTTTCAATGATAACACGACGGAGGGCATCAGGTTTCTTGGCGTTTTCAAGCTTAGCTTCGTAACGTAGCTCTTCTGTTAAGTTTGACGCTACCTGTACACCAACGTCACTCATGATTAAGAGTTCTTCTAGTTCTTCGAAGAATTCTTCATCAACAGAGCGGAAGTTAGCAAAGAAGGCATTCAAACGAGCACCAAATCCCGTACGAGTTTTCTTGAGACTACGGTCATATTTTTCCTGTACAGTCTCTTGAACTGGAGGAATTTCTTCGATTACTAGATCTTCTTCCACTTCTTCAGAAGTGTCTGCTTCCGTCTCGTCTGATTGAACTTGATCAGATTCTTCCTCGCCACTATCACTTGAAGGTACTTCTTCGACTGGTGATTCAGGTTCTTCTGCAACAAACTCTGCTACCTCTTGAGCGCTTTCTTTAGTTTCTTCAACTTCTGTTGACTCTGACTCTTCCTGACAACAATGACACTCAGTTTCCTCTTCAAACTGACTCTCTTCTTCCTGAGGGGTTGCTATTGGTTCAACTGTTTCTGTAGTAGTTTCTGCTACTGGTTCTTCCGACTCACTAGCTTCTTTAGAATAAGTTTCCTCAACTTCTGAACTTTGGTCGATTTCCTCAGTATTTTCCACTTCAACTTCTTCAGTTCCAAGTGCTTCAACTTCCTCGCCAGGTTCTGTCAGATCCAAGTTCTCCAAAGCTTCTTTAACGACTTCTTCGATTTTTGGTTCTTCTTTTCTACCAAATAAACGGTCAAATAATCCCATGCTTTAGTTCTCCTTCAGTACATATTTTTCAATGGCCCAAGCAACAGCTTCCTCGTCATTGGTCATAGGGGTGACTACATTGGCAACTTCCTTGACCTCAGGCACAGCATTTTGCATAGCAACACCGAGTCCTGCCCACTCAATCATAGAAAGGTCATTGGCCTCATCTCCACATGCCATCACCTGACTTTGGTCAATTCCTAGGTGGTCAATCAATTTAGCTAATCCAGTAGCCTTATGAACGTTCTTTGGCGACCATTCCAAAAGCATGTCGCGAGATTTAAAAATTTCATAATTGTTAAACAAGTCTGATGAAATGTTAGCAATTGCTGCATCCAGCGGTTCTTGAGCAAAGGCTGTCACACATTTGTTGTAGGTCATCTGACTAGACAAATCTTCAAAGTCAATTGGAACGAAAGTCAGAGCAGGATTAAATTTAGCATACAGACTCTCTTGATCTGATTGGATTTGGTAAACGGTGCCTTCTGAAATGGCATCTAAAGGAATGCCTAGTTTTTCAGTTTCCTCATAAATGCGTGTCACATCATCAATCGAGAATACTGTCTTGTCAAGGATTTCACCCGTATTTTTCTGAACCAATCCACCATTAAATGTGATAGTATACTCATCATCATGGCCCTCTGTTCCAAGCTCTTTGAGGAAGAAATCCATGGCCTTAAGGGGACGTCCAGTTGTCAATACCACTTTGACTCCCTGATTACGCGCAGCCTTTAAAGTTGCCTTGGTACGATCCGTCAATTTCTTGTCTGTCGTCAACAAGGTTCCATCTAAGTCCAAAGCAATTAATTTAATATCTGCCATTACAATTCCTCCATATAAGCAATAACTGATTGGTCCTTGTGGTGTCCAATAATTGTTTCAGCAAGTTCTAAAATCTCTGGACGAGCATTTTCAGGTGCTACTGGATGCCCAACGACTTGCATCATGTGAAGATCATTTAGATTATCACCAAAGGCCATCACTTGATCCATATCCAGATTTAATTTCTTAGCCAATTCGACAATAGCGACTCCCTTATCAACATGGTCTAAAACGATATCAATGGATTCAAAGCCTGTCGTCATAGCCTTGACCCCAGGAACATGTTCATTGACCCAAGATTCTCCAGCGTCAACCGTTTCTTCAGTGAAGTTAGTTGTGAATTTGAAAATCTCATCGGTAATCTCTTCAAGACTGGCTACTTTTTTGATATTTTCATTGTAATGATGACTAAACATTAGATAGGTTTCATCTACTGTATCTAAGACATAGCAAGCCTCTTTACCAGTCAAGAGCATCTTTTTCTCATCAAAATATGGTGAAGTCTTTAGCTTTTCAAATGTTGATAGGTAAAAATCACGAGGCATGGTTGCTTCATAGAGGTCCTCTCCATGGAAACGAACGAGACTCCCATTTTCAGCAATGAAAATAATCTCATCTTTAACATCCGCAAAATGCTTTTCAAGTGACAAAAGCCCACGACCAGAGGCAACAGCAAAGTAGATTCCTTTTTCTTGATAAGAATGGAGCAACTTTTTCAGACGCTCCATATCGAATTGACCGGCACCATCCAAAAAAGTACCGTCCATATCCGTTGCTACTAATTTAATCATAAGTTCTTCATACTCCAATTAATAAATCTACCTTCTATTATACCATAGAAAAAGTAAAAAAAGACGTGCTGAATTGACACGTCCTTGCCTTCTATAAATAATCCTGTAGGGCTAATTTAAGGCGAGGCTGATTTGCTTACTTTCTTTTATATCCAACCTCTCAACACTTTTCTTCTAAAGTTCTTGATTGAAGTCTCTTCTGAGAGTTAATCAACTATTGAGTAAAAATTATCAATCTTTGGCTGAGATATCATAATCATAAATAGCATATAGTTCTTGACATATAATCTTGCATATGAAAAAATAATTGTTGGAGGTTGATCATATGACTGAAAAAATCAAAAACTGGGTTAATATTTGCGTTTTGAAAAATCAAGAAATTTTATTACTTAATAGACAGCACGATAATTTTCCTGGCTGGATTCCACCGGGCGGAAAAGTTGAATTCCCTGAAAGTTTTTTTGAAGCTGCATTACGGGAACTTAAGGAAGAAACTGGACTTACTGCATTAAATCTTGAATTAAAAGGAATTTCAGGTTTTACTAATTCAATTGGTAATGAGAGATTTGTCTTCTATGACTTTTTATGTACTCAGTTTACTGGTGAACTAAGCACATCTGCTGAAGGTGAGCCAAAATGGTGGAATCTAAAAGATATTGATAAAATACCAATGCAAGATGAAATAAGAAAAAGGCTACCGCTTTATTTAAGAAAAGGAAGCTTTGAAAGTATTAACTATTGGGATGATAATAAGAAATGCATTAGTGAAAACAAAACAATTTTATTTGACTAATATTCTCTACAGTATAATCAAATGCAAAAATCTCAGTACATTAGTAATTTTTGTATAATTCAATACTCAACACAATCTGTCTTTAATAACATATAATTTAATGTTATACAAAACAAGGGTATCTAATAAAAATCATCTACTCTAACAACTTTTTCCTTGTATCTATAGATAGATAGATAGATAAAAAGCCTTGGAAACAGCTTATTCCAAGGCTTTCTTTGTATTTTACTGTATCAATTTCCTTATTCCAATTTCAGTTGTGACAAGTTTATTTCCATTCTCCAGTTAAAAATCTATCTTCTATTGGGCCAATTGCTATTAAAAATATAAGCCCTTTTCCACACTTTCCTGAATTAACTCTTCCGTCAGTTTCCATAATTCTTCTGATTCACTTTTTACGAACTTTTTCTTATCTAATACCATGTCTGCACTGATATTATCAGGATTATAATTGAATTCTGACACTTCCAAGTGATTTATCAGCGGTACCAAGGCGTCGATAACTCTTGCATATCTTGCTTCAGAACTCTGCCCTTTTTCAAATTCCAACCACAAATTTTTCATATTCAAATATTTCTCTTCTGGAAGGAGGCTCATTGTTTTTTCTATAGATGCTCGTTCTCTATCATGAGAATGAAGCTTTTTTTCATCATCAAACACCCAAGTATCTCCGGCATAAATCTCACCTAAATCATGAATCAATAACATAGAAATGACCTTCTCCATATTCAATTTTTCAGGATAATAATCTTGAAGAACCATCGCAGCTATGGCACCCTGCCAAGAATGTTCGGCACTATTTTCAAATCTGCCATCAAGAGTTCTATTAAATCTTCTTACTGACTTTAACTTCTCTATTTCTTTAATAAAATCAACTGAATGTTTCAAATTACTCATTGCTATTCCTACCTTATTCTAAATTACAAATATAATAGCAAAAATTAATCTTTACATCATTCATTTCCCGTATTTGCAAAAAAATAACGCCTAATCCACATGAGATTAGACGCTGATAATATAACTCTCGCTTATTCATCAATTCAAGGTTCTCTTATCCATATTTGGCAAAGAGAGCTTGAACTTAATAATACAAAGTCGAATCACAAAGCCAACTATCGAGAGAATGATAAAGGCAGTAATTCTAGGAAAATGAAGAACAAATGCTAGCCAGTAATAAATAACTCCAATTACGAAAGATAGAAGGGCATAAATGTCTTCTTTTAGAACACTTGGAACTTCGTTGATTAAGAGGTCTCGGATAATACCTCCACCGGCTCCTGTTAGACAAGCCAAAATCCCTGCAGACATCAAATTTAGCTTACTGTCCACTAAGGCTGTCGCTCCAATCAAGGAGAAGATAATCAGCCCAATGGAGTCAAAGATGAGATAGGCTTCTCTCAACCACTTATAGAACTTTTTATCATGACTAGCATTGGCTTGTTTTGAAGTTACAAAGACATACATGATAACCGCTACCAGGATAGAGACATAAATGGGGCTAGGATCTGCTAGAGAAGCAGGAAAACGACTGATAATGGAATCTCTTAGGATTCCTCCGCCTACTGCAGTTACAATTGCCAATAAACTGATTCCAAAAATATCTAAACGTTTACCGAATCCTTTGATGGCTCCTGAAGCAGCAAAGGCTATAGTCCCAATATAATTACAGATCATTAGGAATAGATCAAAATCCATATAAGCTCCTCAAATTATTTTGTAACCCTTCCGACTTCTTGAAGGTCATTTAAATGCTTAGATTAAAAATTTGTAACGAGCACTAACTAAGCATCCATATTCTCTAAGTCTTTTAGTTTAACCGAAACAATCTTAGATACACCAGATTCTTGCATGGTCACACCATAGATAGAGTCTGCTGCTGCCATAGTTCCCTTACGGTGAGTAACAACGATAAACTGACTATCCTTATCAAATCGATTGAGATAATCCCCAAATCGTTTAACGTTTGCCTCGTCAAGTGCAGCTTCTACCTCATCTAGGATTACAAATGGAATGGTCTTAACACGGATGATTGAGAAAAGAAGAGCTAGAGCTGACAAGGCTTTCTCGCCACCACTCATGAGGTTGAGTGATTGGATTTTCTTTCCTGGCGGTTGAACAGAGATTTCAACACCTGCTGTCAATAAATCTCCCTCGGTCAGGATTAGGTCCGCTTGACCACCACCAAACATCTGCTTGAAGGTTACTTTGAAGGATTCACGAATAGCTTCAAAGGTTGATTTAAATCGTTCCTTCACTTCATCATTCATCTCTGTAATGGTCTCAAGAAGAAGATTTTTAGCAGAAAGAATATCGTCGCGCTGACTATTCAAGAACTCCAAGCGTTCGTGTACTTCGTCAAACTGTTCAATGGCATCCAAATTGACTGGACCAAGTGAACGAATGGATTTTTCCAAATCCTTAACCTTTTGTTCAGCGACAGCCAAGTCTTCCAATTGGTTGGCTTGTTCTAATGCTTCAGTATAACTAATCTGGTATTCTTCAGTCAGTTGACCTTGAAGATAGCGAAGGCGGTCTGTAATCTTCTCTTTAGTCGCTTCTGCACGTGTTTGCTTACGAATCCATTCTTCATTTTGCTGACGAGCTTGTTCTAAATGACTAGCAATATCATCCAATTGACCTTCAATATCATCTAGTTCAAACTGCTTACGAATCAATCCTTGTTGAATTTCTTCCTTTTGACTCTTAGCTTCTGATTCCTGCTTAGCCAAAAGTTCTGTATCAACTTTTTCAAGATTGTCTACTTTTTCTTGCAAAAGACGTTCAATCTCTTCTTGTTCGATATTGAGGTTCTCAAGTTCTTTGTTGATCCGTTCAATATCTGAAACTTCATAACGCTTTTGACCTAACATTTCTGTTTTACGAAGACGCTCTTGGGAAAGTTTTTCCTGTAAGTTTTGATAGCGCTCCTGAATAGCATTTTTATTGGACTTGATTTCTTCAATCTCAGATTCCA
Organism: Streptococcus sp. SCPM-O-B-15304 (M98); assembly: GCF_058200215.1. Taxonomy (NCBI): domain Bacteria; kingdom Bacillati; phylum Bacillota; class Bacilli; order Lactobacillales; family Streptococcaceae; genus Streptococcus; species Streptococcus sp. SCPM-O-B-15304 (M98). Next base: position 161,238 of record NZ_JBYQGQ010000003.1, read on the forward strand.
GCTTTTGCTTTTCGGTTGCAATAACTGCGAGACGTTCTTGGCATTTTTCTTTTTCAGCTTGCCAATCTCCACCTCTGAGATTAGTTAATTCTTGCTCCTGAAGTTTTAAGAGTGTTTCGAGTTCTTCGACTTGCTGGCAAGTTTGTTGATAAGCAAGATACAAGCCTTGTTCCTGAATACGAGCCTGCTCTCCTTGGGACTTAATGGTCTCCAAAGTTTGACTAAGTTCGTTCAAGGATTCTTGAACTGACTTCAGATTTTCTTCCTCTTGATGCAGAAGCTTTTCTTCTTGAGCAATCTCTTTTTGCAACTGCTCCAATTCAGGCTTGATGAAAATACTGTTATTTTGACGATTGGCACCACCAGCATAAGACCCACCTGTTCGCAATTCTGTACCATCTAGGGTTACCATGCGAACTTGATAGCGTACTTTACGAGCCGCATCACGCGCATGCTCGACTGTATCAAAGATAGCTGTCGTAGCTAGCAGGTTTTTAAAGATGGCTTCATGCTTAGCATCAAAGGTAACCAGTTCATCTGCCATGCCAAGAAAGCCTGAACTTGAGGCAATCACATCTTGGTTTTGACCTGTAATGCTACGAGCTTTGATAGTTGTCAAGGGTAGGAAGGTAGCGCGACCCGCTCGATTTCTCTTAAGAAAATCGATGGCCTTAGTAGCTGCCTGTTCATCTTCAACGATAATGTGTTGGCTACTTGCGCCGAGAGCAATTTCAAGTGCTGTCTGATAACGAACATCAAAGGTTAAATGTTCACTGACTGCTCCAATAATACCGCCCAAGCGATTTTTTTCTTGTAGTACACTCTTAACACCTGCATAAAAATTGCTATGGTTTTTAAGAATATTTTCCAAACTTTGTGCCTTGGCCTGCTTGTTTTTCAAACTATCTAAACGGTCGAAGAGTTGATTTTGCTGACTTTGATAAGCCTGCTTTTGTGCTTCTTCTTCTTTGGCACTGGTTTGATAGTCAGAGAGTAAGTTCTGTACTTCTTCTTTAGCTGATTTAAGGGCAACTTCTTGCTCACTAGCCTTGGACTTGGCAGAAGCCAATTGTTCCTTCAAGGATTCTAATTGTTCTTCTTGCTTTTGAGTCTGTTGGCGACTATTCTCAAGATCATTTTCAATCCTTGTCAATTGGTTAGACACATCAGCTTCTTCTTGTAAAAAGGCAACGAAACGTTCACGCAATTGCTCAATCATCTGATCTGGATCATCAGAAAAAGCTAACAACTCAGCTTCTAAACGATTGACTTCCTTAGTATTGACTGCTAGATTTTCTTCTAACTGACTGAGATTTGTTTCTTTTTCTTCCTTCTCTTGAATGAGAACATTTCTCTTTTCGTCCAAACTAGCCAAACGGGTCTGCGCTTCTTGTTGATTGAGAGCAACTTGCTCAGTTTCAAGTTTAGACAAGGCCAATTTCCGTTCCAAATCACTGATTAAACTTGTCAAATCCATCAAGCTTGACTGGTCTTTGGCCATCTCAGCCTGCAAATCATGACGTTTCTTTTTGAGAGTTTGGTTCTCTTCTTCTAAGTCTTGACGTTTTTGGTAATAACTGGTCAGAAGTTCTTGGACTTGGTTTAATTCTTCTTCTGTTACATCCAATTCAGCCTTATTGGCTTGAATTTGTGCAACTAAAACATCCAAGTAGATAGCTTTACGCTGACCGTCCAACTCCATAAATTTACGAGCTGTAGCTGCTTGCTTCTCCAAAGGCTTGATTTGATTATCCAGCTCATAGATGATATCTTCCAAACGATCTAGATTATCTTGAGTTTGTTGAAGCTTACTTTCCGTCTCTTTACGACGAGTTTTATACTTCAAAACTCCAGCCGCTTCTTCAAAAATAGCGCGACGTTCCTCAGGTTTGGAGTTAAAGATTTCTTCGACCTTCCCTTGGGAAATGATGGAGAAAGAATCACGTCCGAGTCCAGTATCTAAGAAGAGGTCATGGACATCACGGAGACGAACTTTTTTACCGTCAATCTTATACTCACTATCTCCAGTACGATAGATATGACGTTCCACCTTGATTTCCTGGCCTGCATCCTTGATAAAGCCATCTTGGTTATCCAAAGTAACAACAACAGAAGCGTAGTTTAGAGGTTTCCGACTTTCTGTTCCTGCAAAGATGATATCAGGCATCTTCCCGCCACGCAGACTCTTGACACTAGATTCACCAAGTGCCCAACGGAGGCTTTCAGTGATATTTGATTTCCCAGAGCCATTTGGTCCTACAATCGCCGTCACCCCTTGGTCAAAAACAACCTTGGTCTTGTCAGCAAAGGACTTAAACCCTTGGATCTCAATTTCCTTTAAATACATGAATCCAGCCCTTTCTCAACTGCATTTTTAGCGGCTTCCTGCTCGGCCAATTTTTTAGAGCGTCCTTTACCTGAACCTAGACTTTGCCCCTCAACAAGGACTTCAACCTCAAACATCTTATCATGGGCTGGCCCAATCTCTGAAATCACCTGATAACGAATATCAACATCTCCATTAACTTGGAGCAATTCTTGCAGGTGAGTCTTATAATCCTTGATCATCTCAAAGTCGCCAGCTTCAACCTTTGGAATCATGACTTGGTAGATAAAGGTTTTAACAGTTTTTATATCCTTATCTAAAAGCAGGGCACCCAAAAAGGCTTCGAAGGCATCCCCCAAGATCGTATCTCGGTTACGGCCTCCCGATTTTTCCTCACCCTTACCAAGCTTGATAAACTGGTCAAACTGACAATCACGGGCAAAACCAGCCAAACTCTCCTCACGTACAATCATAGCTCGTAGTTTTGACAAGTCCCCTTCTGGTTTTTTAGGGTATTTTTTAAACAGATATTCTGAAATTAATAATTGCAGAACAGCGTCTCCTAAAAATTCCAAGCGTTCGTTGTGTGAAATTTTTAAGAGGCGGTGCTCATTGGCATAACTGGTATGGGTAAAAGCTGTTTCAAGTAAGCTTTTATCTGTAAAAACAAGATCAAAACGGTCTTGTAACACTGATTCTAATTCTTTCATGACTACCTCTCTCTAAATCATTATAATCCTATCCATTATATCAAAAAAAGGCTTCATAGTCAGAAAAGAACAGTGAAAAGCTCATTTTCTAACTTATAGCTAAAATCAGCCCCTAGCTAGCGAATTGGGCTTTTTTTTGGTATAATAAATCTTATGGAAATTGAAAAAACCAATCGAATGAATGCTCTGTTTGAATTTTATGCAGCTCTTTTAACTGATAAGCAGATGAACTATATCGAACTCTACTATGCAGACGACTATAGTTTAGCTGAAATCGCTGAAGAATTCGGCGTTAGTCGCCAGGCTGTTTATGACAATATCAAACGTACAGAAAAGATACTGGAAGATTATGAAATGAAGCTCCATATGTACTCTGACTACATTGTTCGCAGTCAGATTTTTGATCAGATTTTGGAGCGTTATCCAGAGGATACTTTTCTGCAAGAGCAAATTGAGATTTTGACCAGTATTGATAATAGGGAGTAATCATGGAAAATCTTGTCGTCTATAAAGGAATACCCTGTAAATTATTAACTGCAGAGGAACCATTTCCTAGTCGACTACAGATTATCTCGCCCAATGATATCTCCAAAGCTATGCAAATAGGTTTTAGCTGTTGGGGATATCCAAATGAAATCATGAAAGAAGTCACAACCGAAGAACTAGAGAGTTTGCAACATTTCGGACGATTTCCACTGAATTGAAAAAATAGGAGAAAAATATGGCATTTGAAAATTTAACAGAACGTTTGCAGAACGTCTTTAAAAACCTACGTAAAAAAGGAAAAATCACAGAGAGTGATATCCAAGAAGCAACCAAGGAAATTCGTCTGGCACTTTTAGAAGCCGACGTTGCTCTGCCAGTTGTTAAGGACTTTATCAAAAAAGTTCGCGAACGTGCGATTGGGCATGAAGTCATTGATACCCTCAATCCAGCTCAACAAATCATTAAGATTGTCAATGAAGAATTAACAGAAATTCTTGGTTCAGACACAGCTGAGATTGTCAAGTCACCAAAAATCCCAACCATTATCATGATGGTCGGTTTGCAGGGGGCTGGTAAAACAACTTTTGCAGGTAAACTTGCTAACAAACTTAAAAAGGAAGAGGATGCTCGTCCTTTAATGATTGCGGCCGACATCTATCGTCCTGCTGCTATTGACCAGTTGAAAACACTGGGACAACAAATTGATGTTCCCGTATTTGCTCTTGGTACTGAAGTTCCTGCAGTTGAGATTGTTCGCCAAGGTTTGGAGCAAGCAAAAGCCAACCATAACGACTATGTTTTGATCGATACGGCAGGTCGTTTGCAAATTGACGAACTTCTCATGAATGAGCTCCGTGATGTTAAAGCACTTGCTCAACCAAATGAGATTCTCTTGGTCATCGATGCCATGATTGGTCAGGAAGCTGCAAACGTTGCGCGTGAATTCAACGCTCAATTAGAAGTCACTGGTGTTATCCTTACAAAGATTGATGGGGATACTCGTGGTGGTGCTGCCCTTTCTGTTCGTCACATCACTGGAAAACCAATCAAGTTCACTGGTACTGGTGAAAAAATTACAGACATCGAAACCTTCCACCCAGACCGTATGGCTAGCCGTATTCTCGGTATGGGGGATATGCTGACTCTGATTGAGAAAGCTTCCCAAGAATACGACGAGCAAAAAGCCCTTGAAATGGCTGAAAAGATGCGGGAAAATACCTTTGATTTCAACGATTTCATCGATCAGTTGGATCAGGTACAAAATATGGGGCCAATGGAAGATTTGCTCAAGATGATTCCAGGTATGGCCAACAATCCTGCCCTTCAAAATATGAAGGTGGATGAAAAACAAATTGCTCGCAAACGTGCCATCGTCTCTTCTATGACTCCAGAAGAACGTGAAAATCCAGACTTACTTACTCCAAGTCGCCGTCGCCGTATCGCTGCTGGTTCTGGTAATACCTTTATCGAAGTCAACAAGTTCATCAAGGACTTCAACCAAGCTAAACAACTCATGCAAGGTGTCATGTCTGGTGACATGAACAAGATGATGAAACAGATGGGCATCAACCCTAACAATCTTCCTAAAAATATGCCTGGAGGTATGGATATGTCAGCCCTTGAAGGTATGATGGGACAAGGTGGTATGCCTGACTTGTCAGCTCTTGGAGGAGCAGGAATGCCTGATATGAGCCAGATGTTCGGTGGAGGTCTCAAGGGCAAAATCGGTGAATTTGCTATGAAGCAATCCATGAAACGCATGGCCAATAAAATGAAAAAAGCTAAGAAAAAACGCAAATAAAAGGGACTCGCTTGAGTCCTTTTTTAGTTATTTCGAAGTTTTTCCAGAGTCTCTTTAAAGATATCTGGGATTTCGGAAGTAAATTCCATGGTTTCCCCTGTTCTTGGATGGGTAAATCCAAGTGTCTTGGCATGGAGAAATTGCCCATGTCCTTTCAAGGTTTTACGAGGCCCGTAAACCTCATCACCAGCAACTGGATGACCGATATAAGCCATATGTACACGGATTTGGTGAGTACGTCCTGTTTCCAGTTGCAATTCCAGCAAGGTATAATCACCAAAGCGCTCCAAGACTTGGAAACGTGTCACTGCTGGTTTCCCTTTGGCAGTCACAGCTTGTTTCTTGCGGTCTTTTTCACTACGTCCGATTGGTGCTTCAATCACACCACGGTCATTTGGAAGATTTCCATGAACGATGGCCCAATATTTACGAAGAGACTTCTTGTCCTTCAATTCTTGAGCTAGTGCTAAATGTGCATCATCGTTTTTAGCAATCATCAAGAGACCTGAAGTATCCTTATCAATACGATGGACAATCCCTGGACGCAATACACCATTGATGCCTGATAGGTCCTGGATGTGGTACATAAGGGCGTTAACCAAGGTACCACTCGTATGTCCAGCACTTGGATGAACAACCATCCCTTGAGGTTTATTGACTACTGCTACATCCTCATCTTGATAAATGATTTCTAGAGGAATATCTTCAGCTACATACTCCAATACCTCTGGTTCTGGCACCTGATAAGTAACGACATCACCCTCTTGGACCGTATACTTGGCTTTTTTGACCAGACCATTGACCAAGACTTGACCTGACTTGATTTGTTCATTGGCGAGACTACGGGACAGTTCTGTTAAATCTGACAAAGCCTTATCTAAGCGTAGTCCACCTGTTTCAATTTTAATTTCCATTCATTTCCTCTTTTAGCATTGCAAGCAATAATACAACCACTCCGACCGTCAGATAGCTATCAGCCACATTGAATATGGCAAAATTAACAAAGTCTAAGTGAAACATATCCACGACAAATCCTTGACTGATACGATCGATAAAGTTTCCCAGACCACCTGCAATAATCAGAACCAATCCAAAGACTGTCCAGAAGGAATCCTCTATATGTTTATGCAAATACCAGATAGCCCCTGCCATAACTACAAGAGTTATCACTGCAAAAAACCACTGTTGATCTTGAAGCATTGAAAAGGCTGCCCCTCTATTTTGCAAATAGGTCAAACTGACCAGATTTGGGATCCAGGATTTAACTTCACCAAGAGCAATATTCTGAACGACGTAAGCCTTTACAAATTGATCTAAGATAATCAAGGCTGCTATAATCCCTGCAATTATTCCTCTTTTTTTCATGCTTTCCTCTTCTGATCAAAATACTCTTGCATAACCTCTACAAATAAAGTCCCTGCTTGGCTCAAGTCTACTTCCTCACGTTTTACATAAACCATGCGATTATTAAGATTATCATTTAGCGGAATAACGGTGATCCCGTTCACACTGTCGCTATCTAAGAATCCAGATCCAGTCGCATAAGCATTTGTTCTTTCAAGAATCCCATTTAAGGTAGCGCGGTCAGTTACGTTAAACATTTGAGAGCTAGCACTTGTATCTACAAAGTTCTCTGAGTAATAAAGATACTCATCCTTTTCCTGTGTGAATCGAACTGTTGGTAAATCAGCCAAATCCTCCATAACCAACTCTTTTTTCTTGGCTAAAGGATGCCCTTCACGCAGATAGATATGGGTTTGGAAAGGAATCAACTCAATCACTTCAAGTCCTAACTTTTCAACCCGTTGCATAATTCCCTTTTGGTTTTGATTATTGAGATAAATAATCCCAATCTCACTATGTCCTTGGGCTACTTCATCCAAAATCTGAACAGTTGTTGATTCAAAGATACGGAAATTTTTATAGTCAGGATATTGTTGCGAAAAAGCTGTAATAGTTGGTGGCAAGAAATCATAGTGCTGGCTGGCTATTGAAAACTCATCCTTTTCCTCTTCAGGATTGGCATACTGATTTTGGAAAACATCAAATCCTTTAACCAACTCTTGTGCCTTTTCATAAAATTCCATCCCACGACGTGTAAGAAAAGTTCCTGAACTGGTTCTGCGGAAAATCTTAAAGCCAAGCTCTTTTTCCAAGTCTCTTACAGAAATAGATAGACTCGGCTGGCTAACGTACATTTTCTCAGCCGCTTCACGAAAAGTACCACTATTAGCAATAGCTACGACGTAGCGTAATTGTTGAATATTCATGATTTCTCCTTCGATTTCTATCTTATCATTATACCATAAATCAAGCCTATCCAACAAAGGAAAATCATAAGACAGTTACTTCTAAGAAAAGCAAACAAAAAAACACCTTTCATGTTAGATAAATTTCTAACCAAAAGGTGTTATTGTCAAATTTATTTCGCTGCTGCGTAAAGTTCATCTACTTTATTCCAGTTGATAACTGAGAAGAAAGCTTTGATGTAATCAGGACGAACATTGCGGTATTTCACGTAGTAGGCATGTTCCCAAACGTCCAAGCCCAAGATTGGTTTTTTACCTTCTGAGATTGGTGTGTCTTGGTTTGCAGTTGAAGTTACTTCAAGCTTACCTTCTTGGTTAACAACCAACCATGCCCATCCAGAACCAAAACGAGTTGTTGCTGCTGCAGTGAATGCTGCTTGGAATTCTTCGAATGAACCGAAAGTTTCATCGATTGCTGCTGCAAGTTCTGCTGAAGGAGCTGTTTTTTCAGGAGTCATCAATTCCCAGAAAAGAGCGTGATTCAAGTGTCCACCACCGTTGTTGATAAGCGCTTGACGGATATCAGCTGGGATAGATTCTACATCAGCAAGCAAAGCTTCGAGGTCTTCACCAATTTCAGGGTGTTTTTCAAGAGCTGCATTTGCATTGTTAACGTAAGTTTGGTGGTGTTTGTCATGGTGCAAGTGCATTGTTTCAGCATCGATGTATGGTTCCAATGCATCGTAAGCGTATGGAAGATCTGGTAAGATAATAGCCATCTGTAATACCTCTTTTTCTTTCTATATAAAGATGATAACGCAATCATCCTATTTTTTCAAGTTATTTGCTCAATTTGACTGGCTAGCAATCTGCAATAGAGCCTTCTCAAACAGGTAACCTTTCTCATAAACTCCTGTCTTAATTTGGTAATCAGCTTGGATGAGATAACGAATAGAATTCTGGACAAAATCAAGGGATAGTCTTCGAGAATCACGAAGGGCAAATTTGATTTGGTAGGGATTAGGATTGCGACCAAGATAGTGACCTAAACTGCTGACCATCTGGGACTCTGACTGACCAGACTCTTGCAAAATTTTCACTTGTGTATAGAGTCTGAACTGCCCCAACATAATGGCAATCAGTTTAATCTCATCTTCTCCCTGCAAAGTCAAATCTTTTACTAAATCACGTGCCTGATCAATCTTCTTAGTCAATATTAACTGAGTTAAATCAAAGATATTATCCTGCAAAGTCTTTGGTATGGCCTCAACAATGTCTTCTTCGGTAATTCGGTCATCATCCTTATAAGACTGTAAGAAGAGTAGATTTTTCTGAATTTCACTGAATTGAAAACCTGATTTGATAAGTAACTGTTCGAAGGATTTTCCATCAAAGGAAAGTCCTTGTTCCTGAGACCACTTTTGAAAATAAGCTCGCATCTCTTGCTCTTTTGGTTCAAGGGCTTCAAAAATCTTGGCATCCCTCTTGAGTAATTTGACTAAACGTCTCTTACTATCCAGCTTCCCTTCAGCAAAAATAACTAATTTACTCGTCGGAGATGGATTTTCCAAATATTCTTCAAAAGCCTTAAGCTCGTCATCAGATAGATAGCGTTTTTTAGCTGTTGTTATATCGAGAAAATGATCTAAAATAACAATTTTTTCATCCGCAAAGAAAGGAAGACTGACCAGCTCTAGTTCCAAGCTTTTGTAGTCTACTTCTTTCATATCAAAATAAGCAAAGTTCAAATCAGCAGAATCGTAGCCGATTTGCTTTAGCACCTGAGTTTTCATGATTTCATACTGTCCTTGATCAGGGCCTGTAAACAAGGTCAAACTAGGTAAATTTGATAAAGATAGCTTTTGGCTTTCTTCTATTGCTAGCATCATTTCTCCTTTCTTTTTAGTTTCTCTTTTATTTAATCAATATAATTCAATTTACCACGGAAATCTTCAAGGCTTTCATAACCTTTTTCCGCCATAATTTCTTTGAGTTCCTTAGTAATACGTTCAAAAGCACCCACACCTTCTTTATGTAGGGTAGTTCCTACCTGCACCATGCTGGCACCACATAGGATATGTTCAAAAGCATCACGTCCTGTTAATACTCCACCAGTTCCAATGATTTGAATTTCTGGATTCAAGCGTTGATAGAAAGCATGAACATTTGCAAGGGCTGTTGGTTTGATGTATTCTCCACCAATCCCACCAAAGCCATTCTTAGGACGAATCACGACCGACTCGTCTTCAATATAAAGACCATTTCCGATAGAGTTAACACAGTTGACAAACTTGAGCGGGTATTTGTTGAAAATCGCTGCAGCTTGATCAAAATGAACAATATCAAAATAAGGTGGAAGCTTAATTCCTAATGGTTTTGTAAAATACTCAAAGACTTCTGATAAGATACGATCAGTAGTTTCAAAGTCATAGGCAATCTGAGGTTTACCAGGTACATTTGGACATGAGAGATTGAGCTCAGTCAACCCACGAAAATCACTCTCTTGAACCTTTTTCAAGATGGTGTGAGTTTCCTCTGGAGACATTCCAACTAATGATAGAAAGAAGGTACGATTTGGTTCCTTTTCTTGCAATTCCAAAAGGTAGTTCAAGTAATAGTCTAAACCATTATTTGGCAGACCCATCGAGTTAATAGAACCTAGTGGAACATCTTGGTAGCGTGGTTCAGGATTCCCCTGACGAAATTCCAAGGTTGCTGTTTTAGTGACAAAGGTTCCTGCTGCTGAGTTTTTGACACTTTCCAACTCCTCAACTGTCATACAAGCAACTCCTGCCGCATTCATCAAGCAATTGTCAAACTCAAAACCAGCAATCTGTGTTTTAGTTGATACCATGATTCTGTTCCTCCAGATTCCTTTTTATGTTTAATATTATACCATACTTTGACTTTTGCTTTTCAATAAAACCATTTCCATAGAAAATGTTCGTTTTTTAGCAAGTTTTGAATCAGTTGTATCAAATTGAAAGAATTTTTAGAAAATTTGTGTTTTTTTCTTTACACTGAAAAAATTTTCTGCTATAATGACTCATGTAATAAAATATGACAACAAAAAGGAGAACGATATGACATCTGCTAAAGAATATATCCAAAGCGTGTTTGAAACTGTAAAAGCTCGTAACGGGCATGAGGCTGAATTTCTCCAGGCGGTTGAAGAATTCTTCAGCACTTTGGAGCCTGTCTTTGAAAAACACCCTGAGTATATTGAAGAAAATATCTTGGCACGTATCACTGAACCTGAGCGCGTAATTTCTTTCCGTGTTCCTTGGGTTGACCGTGATGGAAAAGTTCAAGTTAACCGTGGTTACCGTGTTCAATTCAACTCAGCTGTTGGACCATACAAAGGCGGACTTCGTTTCCACCCAACTGTTAACCAAGGAATCTTGAAATTCCTCGGATTCGAACAAATCTTTAAAAACGTTTTGACTGGACTTCCAATCGGTGGAGGTAAAGGTGGATCAGACTTTGATCCTAAAGGCAAAACTGATGCTGAAGTGATGCGCTTCTGCCAAAGCTTCATGACTGAATTGCAAAAATACATCGGACCATCTCTTGACGTACCTGCTGGTGATATCGGTGTTGGTGGACGTGAGATTGGTTACCTTTACGGACAATACAAACGCCTTAACCAATTTGATGCTGGTGTCTTGACTGGTAAACCTCTTGGATTTGGTGGTAGCTTGATTCGTCCAGAAGCAACTGGTTACGGTTTGGTTTACTACACTGAAGAAATGCTTAAAGCTAACGGCAACAGCTTTGCTGGTAAGAAAGTAGTTATTTCAGGTTCTGGTAACGTAGCACAATACGCTCTTCAAAAAGCAACTGAACTTGGTGCGACTGTTATCTCTGTATCTGACTCAAATGGTTATGTCATCGATGAAAATGGTATCGACTTTGACCTTCTTACAGACGTTAAAGAAAAACGCCGTGCTCGTTTGACTGAGTACGCTGCAGAAAAACCAACTGCTACTTACTACGAAGGTTCTGTATGGACTTACACTGGTAACTATGACATCGCTCTTCCATGTGCGACTCAAAACGAAATCAACGGCAAAGCTGCGAAACGCTTGGTTGCTCAAGGAGTTATCTGTGTATCTGAAGGAGCTAACATGCCTAGCGACCTTGAAGCTATCAAAGTCTACAAGGAAAATGGAATCCTTTACGGACCTGCTAAAGCTGCCAATGCTGGTGGGGTAGCTGTATCTGCTCTTGAAATGAGCCAAAACAGCCTTCGCCTTTCATGGACACGTGAAGAAGTTGACGGTCGTTTGAAAGATATCATGACTAACATCTTCAACACAGCTAAAACAACTGCAGAAACTTACGGTCTTGGAACTGACTACCTTGCAGGTGCAAATATTGCAGCCTTTGAAAACGTAGCAAACGCTATGATTGCACAAGGGATTGTGTAAGATAAATCAACACAAAAATCCTCAATCACTTCGATTGGGGATTTTTATTTTGGTTTTAAAAAGAGCTCTCTTAATTTTTTAGTGAACTTAAAATTAAGAGTTATTTTACGATAACTAAGGAAAAAGAAAGACATTCGACAATTTCATTTGTTACTTTATCAATGTTTATATCTTCTTTGTCATTTATAATCATAGGAACAATATAAGAAAGACTTAAAGCTAAAATATAGCGAACGATCCTTTCATTTGACCAATCTCGGATAACACCATTTTCTTTAAATTGATTCAAAACAGGACTAATCGGATTAATGATAGAGTGTACAATGATATTCCCTAACTCTTCAGAAATAGTTTTATCAATAAGTGAACGACTCAAAAGAATTTTAACTTGCATTTTATTGTTATGAATAAAAATTAACCTATCCCGAACGATGCTTCTTAGAAAAAGTGAAAAAGATTTTTGCTCTATTGTAAATCTCTTATCTGAAAAATCAGCAATCACTTCTGGAATAACTTGCTCTAGAAATGTAGATAAAATAGCATCTAGGATACCTTCCTTGGTTTTAAAATAACTAAAAACTGTTCCTTCTGAGACTCCAGCGTGTTCAGCAATAAGATGAGAAGTTGTATTTTCAAAACCAATCTCTGAAAATAATTTTAAACTTGACATTAATACTTGACGTTGTTTTAAACTTAAGCTACTGGATTTTAATGTCTCTGCGAACTTATATTCTATAGTTTCCATTGCTAACTCCTCCCTATCTATTCTTTTATCTTGATAATTCTTTTACCACGAGTATGCCCTAATTTCAGACTATGATAAGCCTCTCTAACAGACTCCAGAGAAAAACTATACTCTTTCTCAATATTTAGCTGAACTTTTCCATCTGTGACCATCTCCTCTAGAATTTTTAAATCATCATATGTAGAATGTCTTGGCCCAGTGAACTGAGCCCCTTTTATCATAACAAATGGTGAAGGTACTAAAGTTCCAATATCAGTTCCGTTCAATCCAAGATGGAAAGCTAACTTAACGTAATCACCACCATAGCAATCCAAGAATTTTGTAATAGGTTTTGGAGCTACTGATAAAAGAGACTTTTGGACATCCTCTTCATAAGAAACTGGTATAGCACCTAAAGACTCTAAATATTCTGCATTGTTCTTGCTCGCAATACCAATAACAGTTGCGCCCTTAGCAACCGCATACTGAACTGCAATACTTCCAATACCACCTGAAGCAGCCGAAATAACTACAACATCTTTTGAATTTAAATGAATTCTTCTAAAAGCACCACCGACTGTTAAAGAGGCCACCCCCATAGTAGCAGCATGATACATATCAATATTGTCTGGTTTCAATGCAATTTCTGATTCATAAACACAAATTTCTGTTGCTAACGCACCCCTCTTAGTACCAAGTCCAGGATCACTTATTATTGTTCCAAAAACCTTGTCACCTACTGAAAAACGTCTCACTCCTTCACCTATTTCTGTGATAACACCAGCAAAATCCCTAGCAACACCTCTTGGAAATAAAGATGATTTTGATTCAAACCAACGACTTGGTTGTTTTAATTTTGTTAAGAAAGTCAAAAAACGAAGTGGCTTTGCCCCCTCGAAAGTTTTATAATCAATAGGATTTAAACCAACAGCAAATACTGCTACCCTAACTTGATTCATTTTTAATGGTTCAGATGTAATATTTACTAAATCTAGAACTTTCTCATCACCAAAACGATTATACTGTATTGCTTTAATAACCATTATCTAATTCTCCTAATCCCTAACGAATTGAGTGAGTACTCAATTAATTTTTATATATTATACGCTTATTCTTCAAAGAAATCAACTGCTCTATGATTTTTAAACAAAAAGACCTATCCGAATGGATAGATCTTTATTTTCTTACAATTTACCTGCTACGGCATCCAACAATTCTTGGATTTTCACTTGGTTGCTTCCTCCTGCCATGGCCATGTCTGGTTTACCACCGCCACGTCCATCTACGATTGGAGCTAATTCTTTGATAACATTACCTGCATGTACCTCTTTTGTCTTGCTTGCAACAAGGACATTGACCTTGTCACCGATAGCTGCGACAAGAACAAGGACATCAGAGTAATCTTTTTGTTTCCAGTTATCCGCAAAGGTACGAAGGGCACCTGCATCTGATACTGAAACTTGGCTGGCAATGTAACGGTGGCCATTTGCTTCTTGAACATTCTTGAAGACATCGCCTGCTGCAGCTGCTGCCGCTTTTTCCTTCAATTCTGCATTTTCTTTTTGCAATTGACGGAGTTGTTCTTGAAGGCCTTCCACCTTATGAGGGACTTCCTTGAGTTGAGGTGCTTTCAAGGTTGCTGCTACTGCTTTCAGTGCATCTTCTTGTTCACGATAAGCTTCGAAGGCTTCCTTACCAGTCACTGCCAAGATACGACGAGTTCCTGATCCGATACCTTCTTCTTTAACAATCTTGAAGAGGCCGATTTCAGAAGTATTGCCAACGTGGGTACCACCACAAAGCTCTACTGAGTAGTCACCGATAGTGACAACGCGAACTTCCTTACCGTATTTCTCACCAAAGAGGGCCATAGCTCCCATTTCTTTAGCTGTGTCAATATCAGTCTCAACTGTTTCTACTGCGATGGCTTCCCAAATCTTCTCATTGACTTGTTGTTCAATAGCACGCAATTCTTCAGGAGTGACAGCTTGGAAGTGAGTGAAGTCAAAGCGAAGGAATTCTACTTCATTAAGTGAACCTGCTTGAGTTGCATGATGGCCAAGAATATTATGAAGAGCCGCATGGAGCAAGTGAGTGGCTGTGTGGTTCTTCATGACACGATGACGACGATTGCTATCGATAGCCAAAGTGTATTCTTGGTTCAAAGCAAGAGGAGCAAGAACTTCAACGGTGTGCAATGCTTGTCCGTTTGGTGCTTTTTGAACGTCTGTTACAGTCGCTACGACATTTCCTGCAGCATCCAAGATTTGACCATGGTCCGCAACTTGTCCACCCATTTCAGCGTAAAAAGGTGTTTCTGCAAAGATAAGAGAGGCATTTCCTTCATCTACAGCTTCTACTTCAGCATTGTCCGCTACGATAGCCACTAACTTAGAAGACAATTGACTAGCATTGTAGTTGAAGACACTTTCTACAGTGATGTTTTGAAGGGTTTCATTTTGCATACCCATTGAGCCACCCTTGACAGCTGACGCACGCGCGCGCTCTTGCTGTTCTTTCATGGCTGCTTCGAAACCTTCACGGTCTACAGTCATCCCTGCTTCTTCAGCGATTTCTTCTGTCAATTCCACTGGGAATCCGTATGTATCATAGAGTTTAAAGACATCTTGACCGGCGATGACAGATTGACCTTTTTCTTTCAAGTCTGCTACGATACCTTGGGCAAAGTGTTGACCTGAGTGAAGAGTACGAGCAAATGACTCTTCTTCGCTCTTAACGATTTTCTCAATAAAGTCACGTTTTTCAAGCACTTCTGGGTAGTAGCTTTCCATGATTTTTCCAACAGTTGGAACGAGTTTGTAAAGGAAAGGCTCATTGATACCCAATTTTTGACCATGCATAGAGGCACGACGAAGAAGACGACGGAGGACATAACCACGACCTTCATTTCCAGGAAGGGCACCATCACCAATCGCAAATGAAAGAGAACGGATATGGTCTGCAATAACCTTGAAGCTCATGTTGTCGCCATCTTGGTCGTAAACCTTACCAGATAATTTCTCAACTTCACGAATGATTGGCATGAAGAGGTCTGTTTCAAAGTTTGTCTTAGCCCCTTGGATAACCGCCACCAAACGCTCCAAACCAGCGCCCGTATCAATGTTTTTGTGTGGCAATTCTTTGTACTCGCTACGAGGAACAGCAGGGTCAGCGTTAAATTGTGACAATACAATGTTCCAGATTTCGATATAACGGTCGTTTTCGATATCTTCTGCAAGAAGACGAAGACCGATATTTTCTGGGTCAAAAGCTTCTCCACGGTCGAAGAAGATTTCTGTATCAGGTCCAGAAGGTCCCGCACCGATTTCCCAGAAGTTGTCTTCGATTGGGATCAAATGACTTGGATCTACTCCCACTTCAATCCAGCGGTTGTATGAATCCTTATCATCTGGATAATAAGTCATGTAAAGTTTGTCTTTAGGGAAGTCAAACCACTCAGGACTTGTCAAAAGCTCATAAGCCCATGTAATTGCTTCGTCACGGAAGTAATCCCCGATTGAGAAGTTCCCCAACATTTCAAACATAGTATGGTGACGGGCAGTCTTACCTACGTTTTCGATATCGTTGGTACGGATAGCCTTTTGAGCATTGGTAATACGTGGATTTTCAGGAATGATAGTTCCATCAAAGTATTTTTTAAGAGTAGCAACCCCTGAGTTGATCCACAAAAGTGTTGGGTCGTTTACTGGAACCAAGCTAACGGATGGTTCTACTGAGTGGCCTTTTGTAGCCCAGAAATCAAGCCACATTTGGCGGACTTGTGCACTAGATAATTGTTTCATATGTATCTCCTTTTTACTAATTTGATTGGCTTTCTAGCATTTCCACATAGTCGATAGCGACACAGAGGGAAATGACTAGGTCTGCATAAGATTCGTCATAGACGGTTACGGTATAGGTAGAGGTTAAATGGAAGAGTTCCTTGGTAATCTCAGCAATCACTTGGTCACGGTCGTCCAGCAATTTAAAATTTAAATCCCAGACATTTCCTTCGATGCGAAGGCCGAGATTGTCAAACTCATACTTATCTCTGAAGAAAGTCAACTTCTTTCGGATATAAAAATGATCTCCATTACTGAGTTGAATCTCAAAACGAGGTAGGAAAGTTAAGACTTCCTTACTAATCTCACTGACCTGTTCACCAGCAACATCATAGATGGTAAAGGTTTTAGGAATCTTAAAAAATGAACCTTCAACCTGATAGGCGACATTGCCCATTTCATCCTTGATATCAAAGCGTTCACCACCTAGGCGAAATTTTTGTTTGACAAGAAATGTTCTCATAAACACCTCCAAAAATAAAAGACAAATCCATATCACGAAGGGCGAAAAACCGCGGTACCACCTTCATTCAATGAACTTGTCATTCTTTGATTCTTATGCAATTGTTAGATTGAGTAGCATGATTTTCTATCTTAGATGGCTCGCAGCACCGCCAATTCTCTGAACTAAGATGGGGAGAAAATCAATTCTCAACTTTCTTATTATATCGTTTTTTTAAGCCTGCGTCAACTGGAAATAATCCTCATTTAAATAACCAACTCCCTAAATCTCTGGTTACTTTTTCAGGATATATTTTTTCTTACTACCATTTTTCTTTTTATCCCAACTTTTATTCCAAGCTTTCGAATTGCTATACATAAATACGAAAATATTTGCAAATATAAAGAACCCTATCACCAAATGTATGGAATCAGTTGTTAGGTATTGTCGATCCAAGCCATCCTTTAAATGGAATAGTATAATTGTTTCGTTAACAATCAAAAAGGTTGGCCAATAACTTTTTTTGAAAAAAGTAGACATTTTCATGATTTGTTACCGCTTTCTATTATTATAAACTTAGTATACTACTAGGCTATAAAATAAGCAAATAGGATAGTAAAAATATAAAGCTATACAACTATTCAAAAAACGAACCAGCTGTTACTGATTCGTTTCGTGACTGCTAACTCCTACTTCCGATACATTTTAAATTGTAGGAAGAGGTCGCTATAGATTCCTGTCCATTTATGGTCAAATTTCTCATAAACTTCTAGGTGTTTCATAGTGTCTGCGTCTGGATAGAAAGACTTGTCCTCTTTGGTCTCCTCAGGGAGCATTTCCTTAGCAGCATTGTTTGGTGTTGAATAGCCGACATACTCTGCATTTTTGAGAGCATTTTCGGGTTTCAACATGAAGTTGATGAAGGCATAGGCTGCATCCTGGTTCTTGACTGTTTTGGGAATAACCATATTGTCAAACCAAAGGTTGCTGGCCTCTGTCGGAACGACATAGCGAAGATTTTCATTTTTCTCTAGCATCTGACTAGCTTCACCAGAGAAGGTCACACCGATGGCAGCATTATTCTGAATCATGTAACCCTTCATCTCATCGGCAACAATAGCCTTGATATTCGGTGTTAGCTTATAGAGCTTATCTACCGTTTCTTCCAACTGCTGTGGATCTTTAGAGTTGAGGCTATAGCCTAGTGAGTTAAGACCTAAACCAAGTACTTCACGCGCCCCATCAAAAAGCATAATGGAGTTCTTATACTCTGGCTTCCAAAGGTCGTCCCAATGTTCAGGCGCTTCTTCCACCATAGTTTCATTGTAGACAATTCCCAAGGTCCCCCAGAAGTATGGGATAGAGTACTGGTTGTTGGGATCAAAGGACTGATTGAGAAACTCTGGACCGATATTCTCAATGCCCTCAATCTTACTATAATCCAGTGGAACTAGAAGGTCTTCGTCCTTCATTTTGTTAATCATGTACTCACTTGGGATGGCAATATCATAAGTCGTTCCACCCTGCTTGATTTTCGTGTACATGGCTTCGTTGGAGTCAAAGGTCTCATACTGGACTTGGATTCCTGTTTCTTCTGTAAATTTTTCCAGAAGTTCAGGGGCGATATAGTCTCCCCAGTTGTAGATAACCAATTTTTGACTATCACGGCTATTGATTTTACTGTCAAGATGATAAGAAATTCCCCATAAGACAAGGATAATCGCTAAAATTCCTGCTAAAAATGAATAGAGTCGTTTCATGCTTGCTCCTCCTTCTCACGTGAAATAAAGTAATATCCGACAACTAGGATAATACTAAAGAGAAAGACCAAGGCTGAAAGAGCATTGATTTCCAGCGAAATTCCCTTACGAGCCCGAGAGTAGATCTCGACTGAGAGGGTTGAAAAGCCATTCCCCGTTACAAAGAAGGTCACGGCAAAGTCATCTAGGGAATAGGTGAAAGCCATGAAGTAACCTGCAATGATAGACGGTGTTAGGTAAGGAAGCATAATTTCCTTAAACATCTGGAACTGGCTAGCTCCAAGGTCATAGGCCGCATGGATCATATCCCCATTCATCTCTTTCAATCGAGGCAAGACCATAAGCACTACGATTGGAATGGAGAAGGCCACATGACTAGACAGAACTGTCAAAAATCCAAGTGAAAACTTGAGTTGTGTAAAGAGAATCAAGAAACTAGCACCAATCATAACGTCTGGTGCAACCATCAAAATGTTATTGAGTGATAGGAAGGCTTCTTGATATTTTTTACGTGATTGGTAGATGTAGATAGCACCGAAAGTCCCAATAACAGTCGCAATCAGGGCTGATAGGAAGGCTAGTAAAAAGGTTTGAACCAAGATCAGCATGAGTCTTCCATCGCCAAACATGGTTTCAAAGTGAGACAAACTAAAGCCTGTAAAGCTATTCATATCATCCCCAGCATTGAAGGCATAACCAATCAAGTAAAAGATTGGCAGATAGAGGACGATAAAGACAAAGGCTAGATAAAGATTTGATAATTTTTTCATCGTTCTCTCCTTTCCTTAGTCACCCACATGGTGATAAACATGGTCAGGATAAGAACAACACCAATAGTTGAACCCATACCGTAATTATCGTTTGTCAGGAAATTCTGCTCGATAGCAGTTCCCAAGGTGATCACTCGGTTCCCCCCAATCAAACGGGTCAACATAAAGAGACTTAAACTCGGGATAAAGACAGATTGGACACCACTTCGCACTCCATTCATAGACAGAGGGAAGATGACATGACGGAAAGTCTCCCACTTGGTTGCACCGAGGTCATAGCTAGCATTAATGAGGTTATTATCCATATCATCCAAGACATTGAAGATAGGCAAAATCATAAATGGAAGCTCGATGTAGCTTGCAACAAAGATAAATGAGAAATCCGTAAAGAGCAACTGCTGCGATCCGATTCCAATAAATTCTAGGAATTGGTTGATAGAACCATTTTGCCCAAAAATCCCGATAAAGGCATAAGCCTTAAGAAGTAGGTTGATCCAGGTTGGCAAGATGATTAGCATGAGCCAGAGTTGACGGTGTTTGAGACGGGTCAAAAAGAGGGCTGTTGGATAGCTGATAAGTAGCGTCACTAGAGTTACAATTCCTGCATAGAGGACTGAGTTAAAACTCATTTTGAGATAGGTCAAGTTTTGTGACGCAAAATAGGATTTATAGTTTTCTAAACTGAATTGGCCTTCAATGTTGAAAAAGGATTGTCCAAAAATCAAGACCAACGGTGCCAATACAAAGAGCACAATCCAAAGCATGTAGGGCACTACAAAGAGTTTAGAGGTTGTTTTCTTCATCTCTTTCCTCCTCGATAGCGTTGATCAAACCTGCTTCTTGCTCTTCGATTTCTACGTACTCTTCGATACGTGCATCGAACTCTTCTTCTGTTTCATTGAGACGCATGATGTGGATGTCTTCTGGTTCAAAGTCCAAACCGATTTCCTCACCAACGATAGCCTTACGAGTTGAGTGAATCATCCATTCATTGCCAAGTTCATCATAGGCAATAATCTCATAGTGAACCCCACGGAAAAGTTGGGTATCAACCTTCACTTGGAGCTTCCCTTCTTCTGGAAGGGTAATGCGCAAGTCCTCTGGACGAATAACGACTTCGACCGGTTCATTTGGCTTCATACCACCATCGACCGCTTCAAAGCGTTTGCCGTTAAACTCGACTAAATAATCCTCAATCATGGTCCCTGGCAAGATATTTGATTCACCAATGAAGGTGGCAACAAAGTGGTTGATTGGCTCGTCGTAGATATCAACTGGTGTACCAGACTGAACGATTTCACCGTCATTCATGACGAAAATCCAGTCACTCATAGCCAAGGCTTCTTCTTGATCGTGGGTAACAAAGACAAAGGTAATGCCCAATCGCTGTTGCAGTTCACGCAGTTCGTACTGCATATCTGTTCGCAACTTCAAGTCCAAGGCTGACAAAGGTTCATCCAACAAGACCACACGAGGCTGGTTGATAATCGCACGCGCAATAGCTACACGCTGGCGTTGTCCTCCAGAAAGCTTACGAATAGAACGTTTTTCGAAACCTTCCAACTGTACCATCTTGAGAACTTCTAATACACGTTGTTCGATTTCTTTTTTATCGACCTTACGCAAACGCAATGGAAAGGCAACATTTTCAAAGACATTCATATGCGGAAACAAGGCGTAAGATTGGAAGACAGTATGAACATCGCGCTTATTAGTTGGGATATCATTGATTCGCACGCCATCCAGTAAAATATCTCCAGTCGTTGCGTCTAGCAAACCTGCAATGATATTTAGGATGGTTGATTTACCAGATCCTGAGGCACCGAGAAGTGTGTAGAACTTCCCTTCTTCCAACTCAAAGTTAATATCCTTGAGAACCTTGGTGTTGCTATCTTCAAAAACTTTAGAAACGTTTCTGAATTCGATGATTGGTTTTTTCAATTGTCATTTATTCCTTCTTTTTCATAGATTAACAGATCAGGGCTCTGTCAGGCCGTCACTACCTCTTGTAGGAGATTGAACTGCCTACATTCTTCTGCACTAACGATAAGCTTTCATCCCCTCTACATTCTAGTTAGTAGCAGCTAAGCTATTTCTAGTATTTACTCATGTTCACCCAAGATACGAACTTCTCGCTCGAGAGTAACACCTGAGTGTTCTTTAACCTTTTCAATGACAGACTCAATCAAGTCTTCATAATCTCTGGCAGTTCCATCAGCAATATTGACCATAAAGCCTGCATGCTTTTCTGAAACTTCTACGCCACCAATACGATATCCTTTCAAACCTGCTTCTGCAATCAATTGTCCAGCAAAATGACCCACTGGACGTTTAAAGACTGATCCACATGAAGGATACTCTAAAGGTTGCTTGAGTTCACGAAGGTGGGTCAAGCGGTCCATTTCTTGCTTGATGACTTGGTGATTACCTGGAGCTAAGGCAAATTTAGCTGATAGGACAACTGCTCCAGATGCTTGAATGGCTGAATGACGATAACCAAAGGCCAAATCTTTAGCAGATATGGTTTCGATTTCACCTTCCTTAGTCAAGATTTGACAAGACTGGAGAACATGAGCAATCTCACCACCATAAGCCCCGGCATTCATAAAGACAGCACCACCGACGCTTCCTGGAATTCCACAAGCAAACTCAAAACCAGTCAAGCTATGACGGAGGGCAATACGAGTGGTTTCAATCAAGTTAGCTCCAGCTTCTGCCTCGATGGTATAGCCATCAACAGAAACGTTATTAAGCTTGTCACACATGATTACAAAACCACGAACGCCACCCTCACGGACGATAATGTTACTTGCATTTCCAAGAACCATCCAAGGAATGTTTTCCTGATTGGCAAATTTTACTACACGAGCCATCTCATAACGATTGCGTGGAAAAACTAAATAATCTGCCTTTCCTCCAACTTTGGTATAGGTATAAGTTTTTAGCGGTTCATCGAATCGAATATCGATTCCTTCTAGGGTTTCTTTTAGTTTATCTAATACGGTCATTTTTCTATTCCTTTTATAAAATTCATTCCATTATACCATTTTTAACTCTATTTTTCGATGATTTGGTTAGCTTTTTCAAAAGCTCAAACTAAAAAGAGGATGAACCTCTTTT
>NZ_JBYQGQ010000004.1:0-180373 GCF_058200215.1 Streptococcus sp. SCPM-O-B-15304 (M98)
AGCTGATGTGCTTGCACTTGTTGAAGCTGACGTGCTTGCACTTGTTGAAGCTGATGTGCTTGCTGACGTACTTGCACTTGTTGAAGCCGACGTGCTAGCCGATGTACTTGCGCTCGTTGATGCTGACGTGCTTGCTGACGTACTTGCACTTGTTGAAGCCGACGTGCTAGCCGATGTACTTGCGCTCGTTGAAGCTGATGTGCTTGCGCTTGTTGACGCTGACTTAGATGCGCTTGTTGAAGCACTTCGGCTTGAACTTGTCGACGCTGACTTAGATGCACTTGTTGAGGCACTTTGGCTTGCACTTGTCGACGCTGACTTAGACGCGCTTGTTGAAGCTGACGTGCTTGCTGATGTGCTTGCACTTGTTGAGGCACTTTGGCTCGCACTTGTCGACGCTGACTTAGACGCGCTTGTTGAAGCACTTCGGCTTGCACTTGTCGACGCTGACTTAGATGCACTTGTTGAGGCACTTTGGCTTGCACTTGTCGACGCTGACTTAGACGCACTTGTTGAAGCACTTCGGCTTGCACTTGTCGACGCCGACTTAGACGCGCTTGTTGAGGCACTTCGGCTCACACTTGTCGACGCTGACTTAGATGCGCTTGTCGAAGCACTTCGGCTTGCACTTGTCGACGCTGACTTAGATGCACTTGTTGAGGCACTTTGGCTTGCACTTGTCGACGCTGACTTAGACGCGCTTGTTGAAGCACTTCGGCTTGCACTTGTCGATGCTGACTTAGATGCACTTGTTGAGGCACTTTGGCTTGCACTTGTCGACGCTGACTTAGACGCACTTGTTGAAGTACTTCGGCTTGCACTTGTCGACGCCGACTTAGACGCGCTTGTTGAGGCACTTTGGCTCGCACTTGTCGACGCTGACTTAGATGCGCTTGTTGAGGCACTTCGGCTCACACTTGTCGACGCTGACTTAGATGCGCTTGTTGAAGCACTTTGGCTTGCACTTGTCGACGCTGACTTAGATGCGCTTGTTGAAGCACTTTGGCTTGCACTTGTCGACGCTGACTTAGATGCACTTGTTGAAGCACTTTGGCTCGCACTTGTTGAAGCTGATTTTGAGGCACTTGTACTTACTGAGGCACTTTGACTCGCAGCTGTAGAAATAGACTTGCTAACTGAGATACTTTCAGACGTCAAGTCCTTCAAGCTACTTTTCACAGTATCTACTGTCTTATCACGGTAAGTAACTGTAATCACACCACTATCAGATACAGCAAGCGAACCAATTTCTTTACCTTTTACATAATCTGTGCTCGAAAGAATCTTTGTATTGGCCTGCTTAAAGTTTTCAAGAACTTGATCCTTTTCTTTTTGTGTTAGTGCGGAAGGATTTTTAACATCTACTGTCGCGCCACTAACAGGATCTTGACGTTCATTGAAGCCTTTGATACGAACAGTCATTCGAGCTGTATCGGTTTGATTGTCAGTATCTTTCACTGTATATTCAAGAACATATGCACCAGGTTTATACGGTTCCCAAGCTCCATCTGCACGACCAGGTTTTCCTATTCCGTTATTTCGACCAATCATCCCAACAATTTGTACATTATATGATGTCTGGTATCCTGTAAACTTACCATATCTATCATATGTTCCAAGATCTCCAAAACCATTTCTGCTAGTTGCTGGATAGTTAGGTGCACTCAAGCCAGTAATGACCGGATTATTTTTGGCAGCATCTAGGCGCGTCATCCCGACATCATCACTCATTGGCATATTTACAGTTTCGATATTATCGTCATTATAATAGGTAATCTCTTTTGGTAATTTAATAGATGGTGGTTTACTGCCCAATCGCTGACCTGTTCCTGTTGGAACCCTACCATTCATTACTCGGGTATAGTTTCCAGCAGTTGAAGCGCTTTCGAACGGTCTACTACTTGTAGCCACCTGGGCACTCAAAGTAGCTTCACTAGAATTATTATTCACCGTTGCATAGATTAAAATAGTCGCATCTAAGTTTCTATTCAAATCATGTCGCTTATTAAAGACATACTCATTTCCAGAACCACCACGTTTTTCCATCGCTTCTCCATTGAAAAGAACTCGAGTGATGGTTGTATTTTTATCCACTTGTGCGATCAGACCTGCGTAGTTAAGCGGACTCTGCGAATGCATATTGATACGCCAAAGGACCTCACGATTACTGCTTGCAAACGTTCCCTCAACAAGTTCAGCTGTCGTATGCTGATTTAGCGTTACAGGTGCAAAGCCTCTGAGATTTTCCCCTGTCGGCATTGCCTGTCCATTACGGCTATCACGCTGACCTGAATTTGCACGCAAAACAGCATTGGCGATAGAGTTACGAGCCGAAGTTGCCCTCTGTACGACTGCTGTCAAATCACCAGTTGGATCTGCAAGTGCTTTTTCAATCTCTACTACAGCAGCATTCACCTTAGTGATAGCTGAATCGGTATTTGGTAGACCAGCAGCTTTAGCTAGATATTCACCCATTTCAGCTGATAGTTTCGCAAGTTTTTTACGATTTTCTTCTGTCTTCTTAGCAGTTGAAACAGCATCTGCACTTGCAGCAAGAGTGGTTGTTGTCGTAGCTGTCAGACTCGCGTTTTGACTTGTGAAGTTTTCTGCAGTTGACAGAGCACTAGAAAGGCTAGGGTTGACCTGAACATCGCTAGCCTTGACTGTAGCTCCGGATGCTCCGTCATTACTGATAGCATCTTCGCTAGTAGCCGTCTGTGAACCTTCTACATGCGAAGCCTCAGAGAGAGAACTGTCTGCAACAGTCGAAGTACTAGCTGAGGCTGAGGTAGAACCACTCAATGAAGATGAGGTACTAGCAGAAGTTGAAGATGATACACTGGCACTCGTGCTAGCTGAGGTTAAAGCACTTACGGACTCTGATGCACTTGTTGAGGCCGAAATCGAGGCACTTGTAGAAGCAGAGATTGAGAGACTCTCACTGATAGAGTTCGATGTTGAAACAGAAGCTTGTTGCTCATCATCTTTCTTTACAGTTCCCAAGACAGCTTGGTCAGAAGTGACTAAGTTGTCAGTTCCATCAACCACCTTCTCTACAGCAACCTGTTCATTGGCATGGACTTGCGTGTGAGTAGCAACTCCACCACCAACCACCGCCCCTGCGGCGGCTATCCCCTTGAGGATATCTAATCCTGTTATGGAAGTTGATACACGATCTTCTACCACTTCAGTCGTAACTTGGGCTGTATCAATACCACCACGTAAAACTTTAAACAAGCCAAATAGTGACGTTGAGGCGCGCAACCAATGTTTACCCGACTTGATCAACTTATATCGGGTAACACGATCAGTTTCTCTATACCGTCCTTCTTGACGTCTAAAAAACATGAAATTTCTCCTTAAGTTCATTTTTTCTAAAAAAACAAACCATCAAAATAATTAAACTTAAAATCAGTCTTCAATTTAAAGCTCTAGTCTTTCGTTAAATATATTAACCGATGTTATTTTGTTTAAAAATTCGGACAGGGTTATTTTCTTAAACACTTTATTATAGCACACTCTAATCCCTATTGTCCAAACATTTTAACAAAAATATATATTAATACTAAACACCAGAGTCACTTTCTATATATGTAGAACAAAATGTATTATAAGGTTCGTATTTTTTAGAAATACTAAGTTATAAATTCCTTTACAGACATAAATAATATATTTTGAAAAGTTATATACGGATATGGCGCTTTTTCGATCCATCAAAAAAAGCCACCTGATTGGGCGACTTAATTTTTATAGGGAGATTATTATGAAAAAGTTTTAGGAGTTAAAGTTAAGGTCTTCTTAACTTCTGAGATAAGTATACAACTCCTAACTTAAAGTTTCCTTAAGTTATTTTAAATGTAAGATTTTTCCATTTTTCTTGCCAGTTTTTCTTAGATAAACGTTTTTGATAGAGCTTCATCCGGTCTTCATTTTCTAAGAAATGAGGGGTCGGAGCAACCTGAAAGTTCAAAATATCTTCCAAACCATAAGGGGCAAAGAGCTCCAAAGTTGCATCAGAATGCAAGCGAAGACCTATCGCCGTACAACATTCAGGATATTTACTCATGGCATCACAGGAATTCACATAGGGAGGCGTATGGGGACTATGCTGATGCATATATACTTGATTCTTCAGCTCCCATTGATACTGGGGAAAATCCTCTCTCAACTTACTTTCTATAGCCAGCGTTTCTTCGTAACTCACGTCTGGGTCAAAGAAAATCACATCCACATCCGTATCACGATCAAAAGCTGACTTGTCTGATAAGAGATTCCAGATAAAATTTCGAACCGAACCAGCTGCTAACCAGGAATCATTTAATTCCAGGTCACGGATGATGGTCAAAATAGCCATCATTTCAGGATTTTCTCTGAAAGAGTCTAAAATTTCAGTCTCATTTTTCAATATATTCATACCCCAAATGCTCATAAGCCTTGGCCGTCGCCACCCGTCCTGAACGAGTTCGCATGATAAAACCTTTCTGGATCAGGTAAGGTTCATACATATCCTCTACCGTCTCACGCTCTTCCGCAATATTAACCGAAAGAGTACCTAGACCGACAGGACCCCCACCGTACATCTCAATCATGGTGCGAAGGATTTTCTGGTCCACATAGTCCAAGCCTTCATGGTCTACATCCAGCATAGTCAAGGCCTTGTCCGTAATCACATCATCAATCAAGCCATCGCCCATAATTTGGGCAAAGTCACGCACGCGCTTGAGGAGACGATTGGCGATACGAGGAGTTCCACGACTGCGTAAAGCTAACTCAGATGCAGCTTCATGAGTGATTTCCATCTCAAAGATATCTGCTGTCCGCTCGACAATCTCTGTCAAGTCATCATGGGTATAGTATTCCATATGGCCTGTAATCCCAAAACGGGCACGGAGAGGATTTGAAAGCATCCCAGCTCGTGTCGTTGCCCCAATCAAGGTAAAAGGTGGCAAATCTAGATGGACACTACGGCTAGCTTCTCCTGCACCAATCATGATGTCAATGTAGAAGTCTTCCATGGCACTGTATAGTACCTCTTCTACCGACATGGGCAAGCGATGAATCTCGTCTATAAAGAGTACATCTCCTGGTTCCAAGTCATTCAAAATCGCTACCAAATCACCTGCTTTTTCAATGACAGGACCAGACGTTTGCTTGAGATTGACTCCCAGTTCATTGGCAATGACAAAAGCCATGGTTGTTTTCCCGAGACCTGGAGGGCCAAACAAAAGAACATGGTCCAGCGCCTCATCACGCATTTTTGCTGCTTCGATAAAGATTTGAAGCTGATCTTTGACCTTGTCTTGTCCGATATATTCACGTAAATATTGGGGACGAAGGGTACGCTCTACTAACTCTTCATCACCCATGATTTCATTATCTAAAATTCTACTCATGCTCCTATTATAGCAAAAATCCAGCCCACAAACAAAAAAGCCACCTGATTTGGTGGCTTCTTTAGGGAGATTATTATGAAAAAGAAAAGTTTAGGATTTCTATTAAATAAAGTTAGGAGGTCTTTACTTAATGATTACATGATACATGAGTAAACTTAAAGTTAGCTTAACCTATAAATTTAATTTTTTTGCTAGAGATTTTAACTACTACTAGCCAAAGCAGAAAAGTTAAGAGGCAGATACTCACCACTATTAAGTATGTTTCTTCCTTTGTTAAAAGGTTCTGCCAGTTAAGCCGGATTCCTAATTTTTCTTGAAACTCTTCTAATAAGCTACTATTCCCCATAAATGTAGTTTCTAATTGCTCCTTCATTAAGACCTGTCTATAGAGAGAAGCAAGATAGGTAGCTGGTGTGCACTTCATGAGAACTTGAGCGAAGTTAGGAAGAATTCCCATTGGTACATAAGTTCCTACTAAAAATCCTGAAGCTGTACCTACAATGGTAGCCAATTTACCCAGACTATCTACTGACTGGAAATGATAAATCAAGAGTACATTTACCAATGTTGAAAGGAGACTACTTAGCAGCATGATTAAACTTATTTCAAATAGCTTACTCATAGCTGGAATTTCTTGAAAATAAAGGCTCATAACAATAAGCATAAAGGCTTGCATAACAAAGGAAATGATAAGGCTACTAATAAGATAAGACAGTTGCAAGCCCCAGCTCCCTAAGTCTGTCAAAAAGAGATCCTGATCCACTTGATTTTCACGGTCTTGTACCATCTGGGACAAAGCTGTAAAACTGGTTGTAATCCCAGTCACAGCCAAGGTTCCACCCATCAGCCAGTTATTTAAAAGGCTCTTATTATCAGGAAGTTGGGACCAGGCATCCATCAAATTTTTCTGCAAAAAAATGATATAGAGTAGAAAGGAAATCAAAGCTCCCAGTAATGAGAAAAAGACTCCTGAACGATTACGAAAATACAATAAAAAATCACGTTTTAATAAGGCTAACATTAGCGCACCTCTCTTCCTGTAAGGGCTATGAAGGCATCATCCATAGTTCCTGGACGAAATTCAAAGCTAGCAATCTTCTCACGAACTTGGGTCAAATAATCAATAGCTTCCAATTGGCTCTTAGGATAAAGACTATACTCAAACTCATTTTCCTTTTCCACAGGCATATTTTTAGGTAAGAATTTCTCCACCTGCTTGTCTTTAAAACAAATTTTTAAAAGATTGGAAGCGTACTCACTTTTAATCTCAGCAGCAGAACCTTGGGCAATAACCTTTCCATGATCTATAATATAAAGTTGATCTGCCTCATCTGCTTCATCCAGATAATGAGTCGTTAAGATAATAGTCATCCCTTCATCTCTTTGTAGACGATACAATAAATCCCAAATGGATTTGCGAGTCTGAATATCTAGTCCAGTCGTAGGCTCATCTAGAAATAAAATATCGGGATTGGATAGGAGAGCCCGAGCAATGTCAACTCGACGTTTCTGTCCTCCTGATAAAGTTCCATAAAGTTGTTTCTGAAAAGCAGTCAACCCTAGTTGATTGATTAAATCTTCCACACGACCACCTTTAATCCCCTTATACTGCTGGGCACGAATGGCTAGGTTTTCTTTGACTGTCAACTTTTCATCCAATACACTTGCTTGAAAAACAACTCCAATCCTAGTATTGGGCGCATAGATGATTTGACCATTAGTTGCTCGTTTAAGTCCGATTAACATTGAAATCGTGGTCGATTTGCCAGCCCCATTAGGTCCTAAGATTGCGTTAAAACTTCCTTTTTTAAACTCTAAATTTATATTTCTAACTGCTATATGGTCTCCATAGTTCTTAGTGAGACCTTTTGCTTGTAAAATCATATTTCTTTCCTCCTTTTCACACTCTCAGTTTAACAAAAAGGAAAAAGAAAAAATATAGTTTGGTGCTA
Source organism: Streptococcus sp. SCPM-O-B-15304 (M98) (assembly GCF_058200215.1). NCBI lineage: Bacteria > Bacillati > Bacillota > Bacilli > Lactobacillales > Streptococcaceae > Streptococcus > Streptococcus sp. SCPM-O-B-15304 (M98). Next base: position 7,346 of record NZ_JBYQGQ010000004.1, read on the forward strand.
TGTGGTCGAAATAGATGATTATATGGTCAATTCTACCTTAAAACTTCTGCATTTGAACATAAAAAAAGCCACCTGATTTGGTGGCTTCTTTAGGGAGATTATTATGAAAAAGAAAAGTTTAGGATTTCTATTAAATAAAGTTAGGAGGTCTTTACTTAATGATTACATGATACATGAGTAAACTTAAAGTTAACTTAAGATAAAAAAATTATTTTAATTTTTTTCGATCCACCCAAATCATTCCTGTACAATCGTAAGTAGATAAGGTTTCAAACCCCAGAGAACGGTAAAACCCCAATGTTTTTTCTGTCTGTTCAGTCGCTAGTTGTACTTGGTAGGCACCCTTATAGTCAGCTAAGGCTTCTTTCATCATAGAACTTCCAATCCCTTGGCGCTGATAGCTAGGCAAAACAATCAAATCCTGGACAAAAACGGATGAAAATCCGTCTCCAACCAAACGCACTAAACCAACGATTTTCTCACCATCACGTGCTAGATAAATGGCCAGTGAATGAGTCAGAGCCTGAGCCAACATTTGGGGCTGATTGGTATAATTTGTCCAACCAACTGCCTGGTAGAGCGGTAAAACGTCATCAACTGAAACAGAGGATTCTTTTGTAATATTAATCATAGCAAACCTTTCTAACATTCTCTAAGGGATTTCAACTGTTCCCCATTTTCATCAAAATTATCTGGACTCAACCACGATTCAAAACGAGCTTTAACCCTTGGCCAGTCCTTATCAATCATAGACATCCAGTCCGTGTCTCTGGTACGCCCTTTATAAATAACCGCTTGACGGAAAGTACCTTCGTAGATAAATCCCAAACGTTCTGCTGCTTTTCTAGAAGGTAGATTTAGCGCATCACATTTCCACTCATAACGGCGATAGTTAAGCTCTTCAAAGACATAACGAGCAAGCAAATAGTGGGCTTCTGTTCCCATCCTGGTCTGTTTAAGAGCCGGCGAAAAGGTCACCGCGCCAACTTCAACCACGCGATTAGCTTGGTCAATACGCATGAGAGAAAAAGTCCCCAGCGCCTTTCCAGTCGCTTTATCAATAATCGCATAATAGAAGCGATCCTTGCGCTCAATCATCTGCTTTAAAGCAACAATTAATTCTTCAAGATTTTCTACTGGTGGTTGAAAGAGATAGGTCCACATGTCACGAGGGGTATCTGGGCCATAAACAGCCAGCAAATCCTCCGCATGCTTTTCCACTGACAGAGCTTCGATAATCGTATACTGTCCTTCTATCCGTACAAGCGACGGTAAAACTCCAGGTGTATCGTCTACAGGTTCACCAATCATCTGACCATATTCATTTACTGGCATAGTTTTCTCCTTATCTCACTCTTATAAGTTTAAAGATGTGAATAGTATATCACATCTCACAGGTAATCTACAAAAAATCCTCCACTTTATGGAGGATTGATCAAATATGGAAACGAGTGAGTTAATGCCCCTTGTGCTTCTCTCTACGTTTTTGCTGTTTGCGTTCAAATTTCTCTTGTTTGAACAATTGTTTTTGGACACTAGATTGATGTTTTGAAATCTTTTTCCTTGCCTCATACTGCAACTGCAATAGTTCTTTCGACTTAGAAGAAACTTTTTGATTTACTTGTTTCCTCACCATTCGCTGTAATCGTTTAGGATTCTTGATTTTTACATGTTGCTTAACTGTAGTTTCTGGACTAAAAGATAATTGAGTAAACTGAGTCTGTAACATCTCTAGAATTTCATCATCTTTTGGCTCCTGACCAAATGTCACACGACAAACTTGATAAGTTTCTCGATACACTTGTTCGAACAAACCATGCCAAAATCCATCTTCAAAATAAACTGTCAATCCAATTGAAATTGTTTCCACGACAGCACCTCCTTAAATCTATCCCTAAGAATGGACAACCAAGGAGGAAGGTTACTGACAGGCTTGCCTGCGTCTGGACTACCAACCAGAACTGTGTTTTTATCTTAGTTGGAACTATTATAGCATATTTATAATCTATTTTTATTTCTTCTTCAAATGCCTATCAAAAAAATGAATCGTAGCTAGCCAAGAATCCTTACTCTCTCTCATCAATAAACGCCAATCTTTTCGATAACGGTGATTTGGTTGATAAGCCACTGTCAACATGTGACCTGTTTCATGATACTTTTTAAATGTAATGTGGTGTCCTTTATAATCTGAGACGATATCATCAATTGCTGACGAGGCATCCCATATTTCATCAACAGTACTTCCGAGCAATAAGATTGGTGAATGCATTTGACCAATATCTATCTTAGCAGTACGATCTTTAGGGAAGCTTTTTCTAAAAAGTTTACTAAACAGATAATCTCTAAATCGAAACTTTTGATAGGGAAGTTCTCTTTGCAAATACGTCCAAGAAGAAGTATGGGAGTTCCATTTCCCTTCTATCCCTTCATACACCACATCAGAGGGTGAATTTAGTACCAAACATTGAACGTCATTAAAAATGCTCTCCTCAGCTAAAACTAACTCTGCTCCCTTAGAACGTCCATAGATTCCAATTCTTTCACTATCTACTTGATGATGCTGACGTAGATAATCCTTTGCTTCCACAAGGCACTCTAAAGGAATACGTTCCAAATGTTTTGGCAACCCCTCTAAACCAAAGTAGGCAACTGCTAGGCAAATATAACCTCTAGAAGATAGAAGCTGAGCTATATTCTGTGCCTTTTCAATCCTTCCTTCACTACCGCTCACAATAATCAATGCTGGTGCTCTTATTGCCTTTTTATCATAAAAGAGTCTCCCTTGAAAATGTTTCCCGTAAATATCTTGATGACTAATTTGCGAACTCATGTAATGTCTTGTGAAAGTTCTCTCTGCGACGACAGTATTACCTTGTATAATTTTGATTTCCACAAAAAAGTGATCTAATAAGGGAATTTTAGAAAGAGAGTTTGGAAGTTTCTTTTTCCTATTGGTCAGGGGCTTGGCATTAAAGAATAACCCCATTGTTACAATATCTTCATAAGAGCCAGAACAAGATGGAGTTTGTGAAATATCAATAATACCATTCTTATCTGATACAAAAGTCGCTGTTGATTTCCATAAAACATCATGAGCTAAAAGCATCGGAGCATTGATACAATAATAATCAGATAAATACATTTCGACTCGATAGGTTTCTCTTGGTTTTAAGCCATCGATGACAATATTAAAAGATTCGTCTGCTAAATCAGACTCTGAGATCAGTTCAATTTGTATATTCATATCTTCCTCTTTTTGTTAATATAATTAACAATATAGTTTTAAAATTACCGTGATTTTTACCACGGCAATTCTTGCCATACCTGTTCAACATCATCCATCAGTTTCATAACCATTTGAAGATCCTCCTCACTATAGTTTCTTAAAACTGAAAAAATGGCCTTTTCAATATGTTCTTGCTGCTCTTTATGGATATTAAAAACGTCAACACCTTTTTTGGATAATATCAGATATTTATTTTTTTCATTATCCGATGCAAATTTAAAAGCAACGAGGTCTTTCTTGGTTAAACGTCTAACACTCTGAGTAATAGCACTCCTAGACACTTCAAGTAACTCAGATAATTTCACTAGATTCACAGGCTGATTGCGACCTATCAGGTCGATCAAATGGACTTCATTAATAGTGATTGATTTATCAATACTGTTCCTATGCTGAGCTTTTTTCAACTGTTCAAAAGCTAAAGCAAAGCTGTTAAAACGATTATTAAACTTATGCAGTTCTTTCTTACTCATAGCGTCTCTCTTTTGTTAATGATATTAACAAAAATGCTATGTATTGTCAAGCTGAGCCTAAAAAAACCTCCAGAGCTGAACTCTGAAGGACTTTTAAATTTATTTCGTTACGATATTTACGAGTTTAGTTGGCTCAAACAGTTTGGGGAACTGTTTGAGGTTGCAAATGAGCAAATAAATTGGTTATTTAACAACAATGTTAACTAATTTATTCGGTACCGCAATCACTTTCACAATTTCTTTGCCATCAATCTCTGCCTTAACTTTGTCGTTAGCCAGAGCCACTTCTTGCAATTCTTCGCGAGAAAGGTCCTTCGCGACCATAAGTTTAGCACGGACTTTTCCTTTGATTTGGACAACGATTTCGACTTCGTCTTCAACCAATTTGCTTTCGTCCCATGTTGGCCAAGTCACGTAAGAGATAGACTCACCTGTTGCTGCGACTGTTTGCCAGAGTTCTTCTGCCAAGTGAGGTGCAAATGGGGCGATCAATTGGATAAATCCTTTGGCGTAGTCTACATAGAGTTTGTCTTCCTTGTTTGCTGCATTGACAAAGACCATGAGTTGGGCAATGGCTGTGTTGAATTTCATAGACTCGATTTGCTCTGTAACAGATTTAACGGTTTCGTTGTAAACCTTGTCAAGAGCGCCATTGTTTTCCGCAACGATTTCTTTACTTGTAATCAAACGGTAAACACGGTCAAGGAATTTACGGCTTCCTTCCAGACCTTCTTCAGACCAAGCGATGGAAGCATCGAGTGGTCCCATAAACATTTCATAGACACGAAGGGTATCGGCACCGTATTGTTCCACCACATCGTCTGGGTTGACAACGTTCTTGAGAGATTTAGACATCTTGGCTGGTGCTTGCTCCAACTCTTCCCCTGTTTCCACATGGAAGAAGGAACCGTCACGTTTTTCAACCTTGTCAGTTGCCACAAGAGCCCCACGGTGGTCACGGTAGCTTGTTCCCAAAATCATTCCTTGGTTAAAGAGTTTTTGGAATGGTTCTTTAGTTGGAACGACACCAAGGTCATAGAGGAATTTATGCCAGAAACGAGCGTAAAGCAAGTGAAGAACGGCGTGTTCTGCACCACCCACGTAGATATCGACTGGCAACCATTGTTTGAGGAGGTCCTCATCAGCCAATTTCTCAGTGTTGTGTGGATCGATATAGCGGAGGTAGTACCAGCTTGAACCTGCCCATTGTGGCATGGTGTTGGTTTCACGACGACCTTTGACACCATCCTCACGAGTCACTTCCAGCCAGTCTGTCAGGTTGGCCAATGGGCTTTCACCAGTACCTGAAGGGCGGATGTCCTTGGTTACTGGCAAGACAAGTGGGAGTTCACTTTCTGGAACAGCTGTTGAAGTTCCATCTTCCCAATGAATAATTGGAATTGGCTCACCCCAGTAACGTTGACGGCTAAAGAGCCAGTCGCGGAGACGGTAAGTTACCTTCTCTTGACCACAGCCTTTTTCTTCCAGCCAAGCCACAATCTTGGCAATAGCATCTTCTTTGTTAAGACCGTTCAAGAAGTCAGAGTTGACGTGAAGGCCATCTTCTGTGTAAGCAGCTTCTGCTACATTTCCACCTTCCAGCACTTCTACGATTGGTAGGTCAAATTGTTTGGCAAATTCCCAGTCACGTTGGTCGTGGGCAGGAACAGCCATGACAGCACCTGTTCCATAACTAGAAAGAACGTAGTCGGCAATCCAGATTGGGATTTCTTTACCGTTAACCGGGTTGACAGCATAAGCTCCAGTCCAAACCCCTGTTTTTTCCTTAGCAAGGTCGGTACGAGCCAAGTCAGACTTGAGGCTGGCTTGGTGTTTGTAGGCAGCTACAGCCTCAGCTTGTTCAGGACTTGTGATGGCATCTACTAAGTCATGCTCAGGCGCCAAAACAGTGAAGGTCGCACCAAAAAGGGTATCTGGACGTGTCGTAAAGACAGTGAATTCCTTATCTGTTCCTTTTACTTTGAAGGTGACATTAGCACCAGTTGATTTTCCAATCCAGTTGCGTTGCATGTCCTTGATAGACTCTGGCCAGTCCAGGTCATCCAAGTCGTTGAGCAAGCGCTCTGCATAAGCCGTGATTTTAAGCATCCATTGGCGCATTGGTTTGCGGACAACTGGATAGCCTCCACGCTCAGATGTTCCGTCAGGAAGGACTTCTTCGTTGGCGATGGCTGTTCCCAATTCCTCCACCCAGTTGACTGGTACTTCCGCTTCATAGGCCAAGCCTTTTTCGTAAAGCTTAGTGAAAATCCATTGAGTCCACTTATAGTAGTTTGGATCTGTTGTATTGACTTCACGATCCCAGTCATAAGAAAATCCAAGCGCATTGATTTGGCGTTTGAAGTTGGCAATATTTTCCGCTGTAAATTCTGCTGGGTCATTACCTGTATCCATAGCGTATTGCTCTGCAGGCAAACCAAAAGCATCCCATCCCATTGGGTGAAGGACATTGTAGCCTTGCGCACGTTTAAAACGGCTGAGGATATCAGTCGCTGTGTAACCTTCTGGGTGTCCTACGTGAAGACCCGCTCCAGATGGGTAAGGGAACATATCAAGCGCATAAAACTTAGGTTTTGAAGCGTCTGTTCCTGTCTTAAAAGTGTGATTGTCAGCCCAGTATTTTTGCCACTTAGGCTCGATTTCTTTATGATTGTAAAAACTCATAGCGTCTCTCCAATTTTCGTGATGCTCCTATTATACCATTTTTAGGGGAAATATTGTTTCTCTTTTCGTGATTTTATTGTTTTGACCTATGAACACCCTATTATTCTACTGTCATTTTTTCAATTTCTTTCTCAGATACATAAATAGTCTGACAAAAATTTCTTAATGAATTCTATAGATGCAAGATAGGGCTTTTTATGGTAGAATATAGGAAAGTGCTTTCTCAGAAGGAGGAAAATATGGACAAACAAACCATCGCTGTTTTAGGGCCTGGTTCATGGGGTACTGCGCTGTCACAAGTTCTAAATGACAACGGACACCAAGTACGTATCTGGGGAAATATTCCTGACCAAATTGATGAAATTAATACACAACATACTAACAAACGCTATTTTAAGGATACTGTATTAGACGATAAAATTGTTGCCTATCATGATTTGGCAGAAACCTTAAAGGGGGTTGATGCTGTATTGTTTGTGGTGCCAACCAAGGTGACCAGATTGGTAGCTCAACAAGTGGCTGCTGTTTTGGATCATAAAGTGGTTGTCATGCATGCTTCAAAAGGCCTCGAGCCAAATAGTCACAAACGCCTTTCAACCATTCTAGAAGAAGAAATCCCTCAAGAGTTGCGTAGTGAAATTGTGGTTGTATCTGGTCCTAGTCACGCAGAAGAAACGATTGTGCGCGACATCACCTTGATTACGGCTGCTTCTAAAGATTTACAGACTGCTCAATATGTTCAAAAACTCTTTAGCAACCACTACTTCCGCCTTTATACCAATACGGATGTTATCGGAGTGGAAACAGCTGGTGCTCTTAAAAATATTATCGCTGTTGGTGCAGGTGCCCTTCATGGACTTGGATTTGGTGATAATGCAAAAGCTGCTATTATCACGCGCGGTCTGGCAGAAATTACTCGTCTGGGGGTTAAACTTGGAGCAAATCCATTAACATACAGTGGTCTTTCTGGAGTTGGGGATTTGATTGTTACAGGTACTTCTGTCCACTCACGCAACTGGCGTGCTGGAGATGCTCTTGGTCGTGGTGAAGCCTTGGCAGATATCGAGGCAAATATGGGAATGGTCATTGAAGGTATTTCAACAACCAAAGCTGCTTACGAATTAGCGCAAGAACTTGGAGTTTATATGCCAATCACCCAAGCCATTTACCAAGTGATTTATGAAAATGTTAATATTAAGGATGCCGTTTCCGAACTCATGAGCAATGAGTTCAAGGCAGAGAACGAGTGGTCTTAACCCACATTTAGAAAGGAATCTCATGATGCAAAAAGTTAGAAAAGCCGTTATCCCTGCTGCAGGACTTGGAACTCGCTTCCTTCCTGCTACCAAAGCTTTGGCCAAAGAAATGTTGCCAATTGTCGATAAACCAACCATCCAGTTCATCGTCGAAGAAGCTCTTAAATCTGGAATTGAAGATATTCTTGTCGTAACAGGGAAGTCAAAACGCTCTATCGAAGATCATTTTGACTCAAACTTCGAGTTGGAATACAACCTCAAGGAAAAAGGAAAAACCGACCTTTTGAAACTAGTTGACGAAACAACTGGCATGCGCCTTCACTTCATCCGTCAAACACACCCACGTGGACTCGGAGATGCCGTCTTACAAGCCAAAGCTTTCGTCGGAAACGAACCCTTTGTGGTCATGCTTGGAGATGACCTCATGGATATCACTGATGACAAAGCTGTGCCATTGACCAAGCAGCTCATGAATGATTATGAGAAGACTCATGCTTCTACTATTGCCGTAATGCCTGTCCCACATGAAGAAGTTTCTTCATACGGTGTTATCGCTCCTCAGGGTGAAGGAAATGACGGTCTTTACAGTGTTGAAACCTTCGTTGAAAAGCCAGCGCCTGAAGACGCACCAAGTGATTTAGCTATTATCGGTCGTTACCTTCTCACACCTGAGATTTTCGGTATCCTTGAAAGTCAAAAACCAGGTGCCGGAAATGAAATTCAACTAACAGACGCTATCGATACACTTAACAAAACCCAACGAGTATTTGCTCGCGAGTTTAAAGGTTCTCGTTACGATGTCGGAGACAAATTTGGGTTTATGAAGACATCTATCGAATACGCTCTTAAACACCCACAAGTCAAAGACCACTTGAAGGACTACTTGATTGATCTTGGAAAAGAACTTTCAGGAGAAAAATAAACAATTTGTCAAACAGTCAGATTTAACTTAAATCTGGCTTTTTTGATATCTAAATTTCGAACTCCAATCCCTATTCAAAGCCCTGTTCTAAGCCTAATTTCTTGCAAGAGATGCTTTTATGGTATAATAATAAAGAGTGAGGAATTCTATGAACAAACATGTAACAAGAATCAAACAAAAAGGACTGGCCTTACTTGGGTCTCTAAAATTAACAATTTCTAAAATGAATACAAAGAAAAAGAGTGGAAAAATTTCTAAGAAGAAAAAGCAAACGCAAACACCATTCGATATCTGGGCTTTATTTGCAAAAATTTTACTTGGAATAAAGGCAACTTTTAACACACTTTTCATCCTAGCTTTTATTGGCGGTCTCCTTGGAACAGGGGTTGCCTTGGGTTATGCTGTTTCTCTCTTTGATCAAGTTAGTGTCCCTCAAACAGAGGATTTGATCAAGCAGGTCAATAATATTTCGTCCATCTCTGAAATTCGCTATGCAGATGGTTCCATGATTAGCGCTATTGAAAGCGATCTACTTCGCACATCTGTGTCATCAGACGCCATTTCAGATAATCTCAAGCAAGCTATCGTTGCAACCGAGGATGAACACTTTGCGGAGCACAACGGTGTCGTTCCTAAAGCGGTTATTCGCGCCAGTCTAGGAAAATTCATCGGACTTGGTTCTTCCAGTGGAGGATCTACCCTAACACAACAGCTCATCAAACAACAAGTGGTTGGTGATGCTCCTACACTTGCTCGTAAAGCCAGTGAAATCGTGGATGCCTTGGCCTTAGAAAGAGCCATGAGCAAGGACGAAATCCTAACAACCTATCTCAATGTTGCTCCTTTTGGTCGTAACAATAAAGGTCAAAATATCGCAGGTGCTCAACAAGCTGCCAAAGGGATTTTTGGGGTGGATGCAAGCAAACTAACCATTCCTCAAGCGGCTTTCCTAGCAGGTTTACCACAAAGCCCTATTTCCTACTCACCTTATGAATCTACTGGTGAGATGAAGAGCGAGGAAGATATTGAACTCGGTATTAAGCGCTCAAAAGATGTTCTCTACAATATGTACAGAACTGGAGTGCTAAGTCAAGAAGACTACGAAACCTACAAGGCTTATGATATTAAGCAAGATTTCTTGCCAGCAGAAAATGCTAGCGTTACCTCTAAAGGCTTCCTCTACTTCACTGCGCTCGATGAGGCTACCAAGATTATGTATGATTATCTGGTGCAAAAGGACAATGTTTCTGACCAAGAACTACAGAACGAATCGATCCGAAAATCTTATCAAGAATTGGCCGAAAAAGAAATCCAAAACGGTGGTTACCGTATTACAACTACCATCGATAAAACGATTCATACTGCTATGCAAAATGCCGTAACAAACTACGGATACCTTCTAAATGATAGCTCGGGTCAACCTGAAGTCGGGAATGTCTTGATGGACAATCAAACTGGGGCGATTTTAGGGTTTGTAGGTGGACGAGATTATCAGACCAATCAAAACAATCATGCCTTCGATACCAAACGTTCTCCTGCCTCCACTACCAAGCCACTCTTGGCCTACGGTATTGCTATCGACCAAGGGCTTATGGGAAGTGCTAGCATCCTCTCTAACTATCCAACAAACTTCTCTAACGGAACTCCGATCATGCATGTCAACAGTCCTGGAACAGCCATGATAGACCTTAAAGAAGCTCTAAACTATTCTTGGAACATCCCAGCCTACTGGACCTACCGAATGCTCCGTGAAAAAGGGGTTGATGTCCGTTCTTATATGGAAAAAATGGGCTATGAAATCCCAGAATATGGTATTGAAAGTCTTCCTATGGGAGGAGGAATTGAGGTTACTGTAGCCCAGCATACCAATGGATACCAAACACTCGCTAATAATGGTACCTATCATAAGAAATACATGATCTCAAAAATTGAGAAAACGAGTGGTGAGGTTCTCTATGAACATCAGGCTAAACCCATCCAAGTATACTCTAAAGCTACCGCAACCATTATGCAGAGTTTGCTAAGAGATGTGCTTTCATCTCGAGTTACTACAAGCTTCCAAACGGATCTGGCTTCCATCAATTCCAGTCTAGCAGGTGCTGACTGGATCGGAAAAACTGGTACAACCAATGAAGAAGGAGATATGTGGCTCATGGTCTCTACTCCAAAATTAACCCTAGGAGGCTGGGTTGGACATGATGACAACAGTTCTCTAGCCCAGGGAGCTTACTACCGCAATGCAAAATATATGGCTCATCTGGTAAATGCCATTCAGCAAGCAGCCCCTTCTGCTTGGGGTTCAGAACGTTTCAAACTCGATTCAAGTGTCACTTCATCACAAGTCCTCAAATCAACTGGTCAAAAGCCAGGAAAGGTGACTATTAATGGAAAAGAAATTAATCTGAGCGGAGAAACGGTGACTAGCTACTGGGCAAACCAAGCTGGTGCTCCGACTACCACTTATAAATTCGCTATTGGTGGAAGCGATTCAGACTACCAAAGTGCTTGGAACACCATTTTAGGAAGTCTGCCTAAAGCATCTTCTTCCTCATCAAACAATAGCAGTAACAATAGCAGTAACAATAATAATAACAACAATAATAATCGTAATAATACTTCTAATAGTAACGGGAACAGTAATAGTAGCTCTAGTTCCAATAACAGAAGTAGCAATCAACGGCGCTAACTAAACAGCACAATTATTGAGAGTGGGAAAGAAATGATTTTTCTCCACTCTCTTTTTTCTTTCTTCGTTTCATGGTACAATAGCAACATGAATAAATATCAAAAGAATATTTTTAAGGGAACCATTTATTCTCTCCTATCTGGCTTGATCTGGGGGATCTGCGGAATTTTAGGAGAGTACTTTTTTTCACATTATCAAGTATCTTCAGGGTGGATTACTTCTATGCGTCTACTCGTCGCTGGTAGTTTCGTAATCGTCTTATCTAGCCTTAAACTCCGGTCCCAGCTTTTCGAGATCTGGAGAAATCGAAACAATTACCTTCCTTTTCTGGCCTATGCTATCTTAGGGATCTTCTCCGTTCAGTATTTCTTCTATCTCTGTGTGGAGTACTCCAACGCTACAACTGCAACCATCCTACAATTTATCAGTCCTATCTTTATTCTCTTTTACAATCGCATCATCTACAAGAAAAAAGCTTCTAAAAGTGCTATTTTTTATGTCTTGGTCGCTATGGTTGGGGTCTTTTTGATGGCTACCAAAGGAGATTTGTCTAAGCTATCCATCACTCCTCTTGCTTTACTGACAGGACTTCTCAGTGCACTAGGTGTCATGTTCAATGTTATATTACCCCAGCGTTTTGCTAAAAATTATGGGTTTGTGCCTACTGTTGGCTGGGGAATGATTATCGCTGGGATTTTTAGTAATTTTCTCTACCCTGTTTATAAGATTAGCTTCCAGGTTGATGCCATCAGTATCTGTATTTGTTTGACTATTGCCTTTTTGGGAACAGCCTTTGCTTTCTTCCTATCGATGAAGGCTGTCTCGCTCGTTTCTCCCTTGGTGGTGTCAGTCGTTAGTGCAAGCGAACCTTTATCATCTGCTATTCTAAGCGTTCTCTTTCTAGGTTTAGTCTTGGATGGGTATCTGCTACTGGCTATGATTTTGATTATCATCCCAATGATCTTTCTATCCATTGAAGAATCAAAAAACAAACTGAAAGAATCCTCTTTTAACACTTAAGGCTTCAAAATTGAAGCCTTTTTTGGTAGAATAGTAAGCATTACAAAGAGTGAGGAGACACCTATGACTGCTACAAAAATGAATGCACAAGAAATTATCCAATTTATCGCAAATGCTGAGAAAAAGACAAGTGTAAAAGTGACCTTTGAGGGACAACTTGCCGGAGCTATCCCTGCCTCTGTTATCAAGCTTGGGAATGTTCTCTTTGGAGACTGGAAAGATATCGCTCCACTTCTTGATGGACTTACAGAAAACAAGGACTATGTTGTTGAACAAGACGCCCGCAACTCAGCTGTGCCTCTCCTTGATAAACGTGATATCAATGCTCGTATCGAGCCAGGCGCTATCATCCGTGACCAAGTTGAGATTGGTGATAATGCTGTTATCATGATGGGAGCTGTTATCAATATCGGTGCTGAAATCGGTGCTGGCACGATGATTGATATGGGAGCTATCCTTGGCGGACGCGCTATTGTCGGTAAAAATAGCCACGTTGGTGCAGGTGCTGTTCTTGCAGGCGTTATCGAGCCAGCTAGTGCTGAGCCTGTTCGTGTCGGTGACAATGTTCTCATCGGTGCTAACGCTGTGGTTATCGAAGGTGTTCAAATCGGTAGCGGTTCTGTTGTTGCAGCAGGAGCCATCGTCACTCAAGATGTTCCAGAAAATGTTGTGGTAGCTGGTGTCCCAGCTCGTGTTATCAAAGAAATCGATAGCCAAACCCAACAAAAAACAGCGCTAGAAGATGCGCTTCGCACCTTGTAATTAGTAATAGAGGCGGAAATATTTCCAGCCTCTTTCTCGTATCAATAGAAGGAAATTAACTATGTTAGATTTGATTCAAACTCGACGCGATCTTCACCAAATTCCCGAGATTGGTTTAGAAGAATTCAAGACTCACGCTTATTTACTCAATGTTATTGAGAAATTAACAGCTGGTAAGGATTTTGTTCAGATTCGTACTTGGCGAACAGGTATTTTAGTTTACTTGCAGGGAAGTCACCCAGAACGTACTATCGGTTGGCGGACAGACATCGACGGACTCCCGATTGTTGAACAAACAGGTCTTCCTTTTGCCTCTCAACACCAAGACCGCATGCATGCTTGTGGACACGATTTTCACATGACCATTGCCCTTGGAAGTCTCGAACGCGCCTTAGAAAACCAACCCAAAAACAATCTCCTCTTTCTATTCCAACCTGCGGAAGAAAATGAGGCAGGCGGTATGCTCATGTATGAAGATGATGCCTTTGGTGACTGGTTGCCTGACCAATTCTATGGACTTCATGTCCGTCCCGACTTAAAAGTTGGACAGATTGCGACCAATACCCATACACTCTTTGCAGGAACATGTGAAGTCAAGATTCGCTTCAAGGGTAAAGGCGGTCACGCTGCCTTTCCACATGAAGCAAACGACGCTCTGGTTGCTGCGAGCTATTTTGTGACCCAAGTTCAGTCAGTTGTCAGCCGTAATGTCGATCCTATCGAGGGAGCTGTCGTCACTTTCGGTGTTTTTCAAGCTGGTACAACCAATAATGTCATAGCTGATACAGCTTTCTTGCATGGAACCATTCGAGCTCTCACACACAGCATGAGTCTCTTGGTTCAAAAACGTGTCAAAGCTATCGCTGAAGGTGTCGCAGCTGCTTTTGATATGGATGTGGAAGTTGAACTCAAGCAGGGAGGTTATTTACCAGTCGAAAACAACCCTGAACTAGCCTGTGAATTGATGACCTTCTTTGATGAAAAAGAGGGAATTGAACTAATCGACATCGAACCTGCCATGACAGGGGAAGACTTTGGGTATCTTCTATCAAAGGTTCCTGGTGTCATGTTCTGGCTTGGAATTGATAGTCCCTATGCCCTTCACCATCCAAAGATGAGTCCTAAGGAAGAAGCTCTGGCTGTCGGTGTTGAGGCTGTATCAAGCTTTTTAGCCAAGAAAGCTGCGGAGTAAACAATGAAAAAAGCCCTACGCAAGCAGGTCTTGCAAGAACTTAAATATCTTTCCAAAGAAGAAAAGCAGAGCATGAACGATTGGCTCACAGATCAGTTTTTTCAACATCCTTTTTATAAGGAAGCAAAGACTATCGCCACTTACCTGTCTTTTCCCCATGAATTTCAGACAGCTAAACTTATCGAACAAGCTCAGAAAGGTGGAAAGACGATTCTCATTCCCAAAACTTATCCACATGGGAAAATGGACTTTGTTCTATATGAACCAGAGAAACTCGAACGAAATTCTTTTGGACTTCTTGAACCCAAAGGAAACTTCTCAATCATTGAACCCTCTCTGATTGACTTGATTCATGTTCCTGGTGTGGCTTTCAATCCTTCAAGATATAGGGTTGGCTACGGTGGTGGCTACTACGACCGCTACTTGGAGCCTTTCCCAGGTCATACCATTAGTACACTTTATCCTTGTCAGATTCAGGACTTTCAACCTGAGCACTACGATATTCCTGTTGAGGAGGTACTCATCTATGAAAGAAATTTTTGATCGTCGTTATCCTGTCACGAGCTTCTTTCTTCTCGTGACAAGCCTGGTTTTTATACTCATGTTTTTAACCAGTGGTTTTAACTACACAAGTGCAGCCACCTTGTATAAATTCGGAGCTGTTTATCCCCCAGCAATCAAGGCCATGCCTGAACAAGTCTGGCGCTTATTCTCCGCAACCTTTGTACACATTGGCTTGGAGCACTTTTTAGTCAATATGCTGTCCCTCTACTTTTTGGGACGTCAGATGGAGCAAATCTTTGGCTCCAAACAGTTTTTCTTTATCTACCTTCTATCAGGTATGATGGGAAATCTCTTTGTCCTAGTTTTTAGCCCTGATGCCATTACCGCAGGCGCTTCAACTGCCCTCTACGGTATGTTCGCTTCTATTGTCGTTCTCCGTTATGCCTCACGCAACCCCTATCTTCAACAGCTTGGTCAATCCTACCTCTCCCTCTTAGTCATCAACCTAGTAGGTAGTGTCTTAATCCCTGGTATCAGCCTTGCTGGGCATGTCGGGGGTGCTGTCGGGGGTGCATTACTAGCTATCGTCTTCCCAGTTCGAGGAGAACGAAAGATTTACAGCCCAAGCCAACGTGGTCTAGCATCCCTAGCCTTTATTGCTTTATCAGCTCTACTACTTTTTATCGGACTATTCTAAGAACAAGAAAAACCATTGGAAGTTCTCAAATTGAGAAGTTTCAATGGTTTTTTTGAATCTATTTGAAAAGTAGTTTAAAACCCATTGTTATCACTGAGTTCTTTGAACCAGTGGCCTGATTTTTTCAGACGGCGTTCTTGTGTTTCTAAGTCAAGCTCGACCAAACCATAACGGTTTTTATAGCTGTTGAGCCATGACCAGCAATCGATAAAGGTCCAGATCAAGTAGCCTTTACAGTTAGCACCGTCTTCAATGGCGCGATGAAGTTCACGAAGGTGACCTTTGACAAAATCGATTCGGTAATCATCCTGAATCATACCATTTTCGCGGAATTTATCTTCACCTTCAACGCCCATCCCATTCTCTGTCAACATCCACTCGATATTGCCATAGTTTTCCTTGATGTTTTGAGCGATATGGTAAATTCCTTGCTCGTAGATTTCCCAACCGCGGTGCGGATTGATCTTACGACCTGGCATAACATAAGGCTCATAGAAATGCTCTGGCAAGAGCGGGCTGTCAGGATGCTTAGCAAAACGCGGCGCCATGACACGCAAAGGTTGATAGTAGTTCACTCCCAGGAAGTCAACTGTATTCTCACGAATAACTTCCAACTCCTCAGCCGTAGAATCTGGCAGCAAATCATGCTCAGCTAAAATCTCCACCAATTCTTCTGGATAAGTTCCCAAAACTGACGGATCTAGGAAAGATTGTGCCTGGAAGAGATCAGCAATGCGTGCAGCTTTGACATCCGCAGGATGCTGACTACGTGGATAGGCTGGTGTCAAGTTGAGGACAATCCCAATCTTAGAACTCGGCAACATTTCGTGACAAGCCTTGACTGCAAGAGTGCTGGCCAGTTGGGTGTTATAGGCTACCTGAACCGCAGCTTTGGCATCCACCTTATGAGGGTAATGGGCATCATAGAAATAGCCAAACTCTACAGGAACGATAGGCTCATTGAAGGTAATCCATTGGTCTACCAAGTCTCCATAAGTTTCAAAACAGAAACGAGCATAGTCTTCATAAGCCTTGATAGTTGCTTTATTTTCCCAGCCATCCCCATCTTCTTGAAGGGCAAAAGGTAGATCAAAGTGATAAAGATTGACTAAAAGACGAATGCCCTTGGCCTTAATAGCTTCAAAGACCTGACGGTAAAAAGCCACACCTTGAGGATTGACTTCTCCACGACCCTGTGGGAAAATACGAGACCACTGGATTGAAGTCCGAAAGGCTGTATGACCTGTTTCTAACAATAGTTCGATATCTTTTTCCCAATTTTCATAAAAGGTCGATGTTTTGTCTGGTCCAATGCCATTGTAGTAGCGATTTGGCTCCACTTGGTACCAATAATCCCAGAGATTATCTCCCTTTCCGTCACCAGGCACTCGCCCTTCTGTCTGTGGCCCAGAAGTTGAGGAACCCCAGACAAAATCCTTTGGAAATTTTAGCATAGCTCTACCTCTTTATTTACTCTTTTGATGTTTATTTTATCTCATTATAAAGAAAAAACAAGGCAAAAACTAGTTACATTTTTGTCTTGTTTTTCTTCTGATTATAGATTTTATTTGTTTGTTAGGATTTCAAGAGTTTCAAGCAAGTTATCTGCGTGAACTTCGATTGTATCCCCTGTCGCCTTGATCTTGACTTCTACGATACCATCAGCTGCTTTCTTCCCAACAGTGATACGAATTGGAAGACCAATCAAGTCGCTATCGCTGAATTTAACACCGACACGTTCGTTACGGTCATCCGTCAAGACTTCGTAGCCTTTATTTACCAAGGCTTCTTCGATACGATTAGTCAATTCAAGACTTGCTTCATCCTTGACATTAACTGGAATCAAGTGTACATCAAATGGTGCCAATTCTTTAGGGAAATTGATTCCCCAAGCGTAACGGTATTCACCTTTAGGCGTTTTGTTAACAAAGAGACGAGCGTGTTGCTCCATAACTGCTGAAAGGAGACGGCTGACACCGATACCGTAGCAACCCATGATGATTGGCACAGCACGGCCATTTTCATCCAAGACATCTGCACCCATACTTGCTGAGTAACGAGTTCCAAGTTTGAAGATGTGACCAATTTCGATACCACGCGCAAAGTTGAGAACACCTTGTCCGTCTGGAGAAATTTCTCCCTCACGAACTTCACGGATATCCACATACTCGGCAGTGAAGTCACGACCTGGATTCACACCAGTCAAGTGGTAACCATCTTCGTTGGCACCTACAACAGCATTGCGGCTATCTTGTACCTTGCGATCTGCAATAATCTTAACATTTTCTGGAAGATTTACTGGGCCAAGGGAACCAAAGTCAGCTCCCAACAATTCTTTCACTTCTGCCTCAGTTGCAGGTTCCAAGAAATCTGCTCCAAGGTAGTTTTTCAATTTGACTTCGTTGAGCTGGTCATTGCCAACAAGTAGGGCCACAACTGGCTCCTCATCTGCGATATAAACCAAGGTCTTGATTGTTTGCTCTTCAGAGACATTCAAGAAGGATGCGACTTCATCGATAGATTTAACACCTGGTGTTTCCACGCGAGATACTTCTTCTTCAGTCACAACACGATTGCTTGGTTTGTACTCATTGGTTGCCATTTCCAAGTTAGCTGCATAGCTTGATTCACTTGAGTAGGCAATGGTATCCTCACCCGAAACCATCCATTTGAGCAATTCTGCCTTGATTTCTTCTTGCACTTGATCAGGGATTTCATCAAATGATGAGACAGACTTGTCTAAAACAACCCAACGGTCAAGGTCTGTACGAGCAGGTGTGATGGCCATAAACTCTTGGCTATCCTTACCACCCATAGCTCCACCGTCACCGATGATGGCTTTAAAGTCCAAACCACTACGAGTGAAGATACGCTCATAGGCTGCCTTGTACTCATCATAAGTTACATCCAAGCTATCGTAGTTAGCGTGGAAGCTATAACCATCTTTCATGATGAATTCGCGCGTACGGAGAAGTCCATTACGTGGACGTTTTTCATCACGGTATTTAGGTTGAATTTGGTACAAGTTCAGTGGCAATTGCTTGTAAGACTTGACAGAATCACGGACAATAGCTGTGAAAGTTTCTTCGTGAGTTGGCCCCAAGATAAAGTCTGACTTCTCACGATTTTTCAATTTGTACAAGTCCTCACCGTAGGTTTCATAACGGCCAGACTCACGCCAAAGGTCTGCACTGAGAAGGGCTGGAGCCAACATCTCAACAGCACCAATCTTGTCAAACTCTTGACGCATGATCTTCTTAGCTTTTTCGATAACACGGTTAGCAAGTGGTAGGTATGAGTAAACACCTGCTGATACTTGACGAACATAACCAGCACGCAACATAAGGGCGTGACTGATAACTTGAGCATCGCTTGGCATTTCGCGAAGCGTTGGGATAAGCATTTTACTTTGTTTCATAATGACTCCTCTATTTCTTAAAAGAAGGTACGCATGATGTCGTTCCATGTCACGGCGAGCATCAAAACGACCATAATGACAACTCCGACCAGAGTGACATAGGTTTCAATTTCTTGTTTTAGTGGTTTGCGGCGAATAGCTTCAATGATGTTAAGCACGATTTTTCCACCGTCGAGCGCAGGAATTGGAATCAGATTGAAAATTCCGATATTGATGGAAATCATAGCCAAGAAGTACAAGACATTTTCCAGTCCGTTCTTGGCAGCATCGCTACTTGCCTTAAAGATAGCAACGGGACCGCCTAGTTTATTCAAATCTGGTTGGAAGATCAAGCTTTTCAAAGCATTGAGAATTCGCAAGGCTGAATCAGCCGCAGTTGTAAATCCACCCATAAACATAGACCAGATATCTGATTTGAGTCTCGGCTGGACACCCAAAATATAACGCCCTTGGCTTTCCTCAGGTGTCACACTCACTTGTTTTTCAGTTCCATTTTCAGAGACTGTCACATCCAAAACGGGAGCTGTTTTGTCCTTGGTTTCTGCATCAACCGCCTGGATCAGATCTGACCAGTTTGAAATCTCATAACTTCCGACCTTAGTAATTTGGGCCGTATTTTCAACTCCAACCTTAGCCAATGCGCTATCTGGAATGATATTGAAATTGTTCGTTTGCGTATCACGAACGCCACCTTGCATGAAAATCAAGATCCAGAAGACGATAACTCCTAGGATAAAGTTATTCATAGGACCAGCAAAGTTAGTAATCAATTTGCCCCAGACAGTCGCATTTTGATATTGGACGTCTAAGGGAGCGATACGAACTTCCGTTCCATCAGCTTCCACAATGGTCGCATCATGGTCAACTGAGAAAGTCTTTTCCTCTTCCAAGACCAAGCCTCTAATAAAGAGTTTATCCTCAAAATCAAACTTAGTGACCTGCATGGGTAAAGCAGTCTGGTCAACCTTTTTCCCAGAGAGATTGATACGCTTAACCTTACCATCCGCTGCCAATGTTAGACTTGCAGGGGTTCCAGTCTTAATCTCTGTCGTATCTTCACCCCAACCTGCCATCCGAACGTAACCACCCAGTGGCAGGAGACGAATAGTATAAGCAGTCCCATCTTTTCCGATATGGGCAAAGATTTTGGGACCCATCCCGATGGCAAATTCACGAACCAAAATCCCGGACTTCTTAGCAAAGTAAAAATGCCCGAACTCGTGAACTACCACGATAATCCCAAAAACTAGGATAAATGTTAGTAATCCTATCATTTAATTTCTATTTACCTTTCCTTAAAATAAGCCAAAGAGGTGCATAATCGGGAACACAGCCAGCATGCAATCAAAACGATCCAGTACCCCACCATGACCCGGGATAAACTTGCCTGAGTCTTTGACACCAAAGTGACGTTTCATAGCACTTTCGATCAAATCCCCCAACTGACCAGCTATACTAAAGAAAATAGCAAAGACCATCATTTTGTAAATCCCATAAGGTAAAGCAACGGTACTATCAACTAGCATAAAGATCAAAGTCACTAGCATAGCAGCCAAGATACCTCCCATAGCACCCTCTATGGTCTTGTTAGGGGAAACTCTCGGAGCTAGCTTTCTCTTACCAAACTTCATTCCTACTAGATAGGCGCCACTATCGGTTGCCCAGACCATACAAAGTCCCAAAAGCGCCTTATCCAAACCTGCGATACGAGCATCGACCAAAGCATTAAAGCCAAAGCCAACATAAAAACTCATGGCAATCGGAAAAACAGCATCCTCAATAGTATAGTTCTTGCTAAAAACTGTTGCTCCTAGCAAAATGAGAATCACGACACTATAAGCAACAACGTTCCCATCCACGGGCAAAAACTTCAGGTAGTTTTCCAAAGGAATAGTCAGAAAAAAGGTTGCTAGTAAAGTCAAGAGCCCTTCAGGCGTCATGGTATTTAACCCCTTCATACGAAGCAACTCATGGACTCCCAACATAGCCACAATCCCCATGGCAATCTGGAGCCATAAGCCACCAATCGCCAAGATTGGGATAAAGATAGCCAAGGCCAAGATAGCAAAAAGGGTTCTCTTTTGTAAATCCTGTATCATAATATCTCCTAAACTCCTCCAAAACGACGGTTGCGACGATTGTACTCGATGATAGCTTCTTTCAAGGCTTCCTCATCAAAGTCAGGCCACAAGACATCCGTGAAATAGAGCTCGCTATAAGCAGCCTGCCATGGCAAGAAATTACTCAAACGAAGTTCACCGCTGGTCCGAATAATCAAGTCAGGATCACGCAAAACTTTTGGCAAATGACCCGTAAAGAGGTATTCCCCAATCAACTCCTCTGTGATATCACCAGGATTAATCTTAGCATCTAAAACATCCTGTGCAATCAACTTGACCGCTTGTGTAATCTCAGCTCGTCCACCATAATTAAGGGCAAAATTGAGAATCAAGCCTGTATTTAACTTAGTCAGCTCCTCTGCCTTTTTCAAGGCATCAAAAGTCTGCTTCGGCAAACGCTCAGTCTCCCCAATCATTTGAATCTTCATGTTCTTCTGATGCAATTCAGGAACAAACTTATCATAAAATTCAACAGGCAAGTTCATGATAAATTTGACTTCCTGATCTGGACGGGTCCAGTTTTCAGTTGAAAAGGCATAGACTGTCAAGGCTTTGACGCCCATATCACTAGCAGCAATAGCTACCTTTCTCAAAGCATCCATCCCAGCCTTATGGCCAAAGACTCGTGGCTGCATCCGTTTTTTAGCCCAACGGCCATTCCCATCCATGATCACACCGATGTGGTCTGGCACCATTGTGGGGGTTTCTGTTGCTTTATCTTTTTTTAAAAATCCAAACATGATTGTATTCCTATTCAAAAATCTATCGTTTCATTATACCATATTTTTCACTTTTCTTCTATTATTGCCTATCATTCTACGGCGAAATTTCCCATATATCTCCTATATTTCCAGTATATCAAGCCTTGCAATTCCTAAAGAAAGTTGATACAATAAAACCATAGAGATTCGATCCTTGTTCAGCCACAGGGATTTTTTATTGAAAGGATTTTATCATGTCAAAGACACTCCAACGTAAAAAACAATTGAGAAACAGCCTACGTCGCTCAGGTGCATTTTCAAACACTGTAAACAAGGTTGTCGAAGAAACAAAAAAAGTTGTGAAGCACGCTGAAAAAGCAGCAAGCGATGCAGGGAAAGCCGTTTCTAAAAAGGTTGAAAAAACTGTAGAAGCAACCAAAGAACAAGCTCAAAAGGTTACAAGCTCTGTAGAGGAATTCGCAGCCAACCTAGGTGGACTTTCAGTAGATCGCGCTAA
Organism: Streptococcus sp. SCPM-O-B-15304 (M98); assembly: GCF_058200215.1. Lineage (NCBI taxonomy): Bacteria > Bacillati > Bacillota > Bacilli > Lactobacillales > Streptococcaceae > Streptococcus > Streptococcus sp. SCPM-O-B-15304 (M98). The sequence continues at coordinate 29,582 of NZ_JBYQGQ010000004.1, forward strand.
AACTTTCTACGATGAAGGAATCAAGTCTGCTGCTGACTTTAAAAACTGGACAGAAAAAGAACTCCTTGCCTTGAAAGGAATCGGTCCAGCAACTATCAAGAAATTAAAAGAAAACGGCATTAAGTTCAAGTAATCTTTCTTGTTCCTTGCTTTTCCGTCAAAAACTTGTTAAAATAAAGCCATTAGAGGTGTTTTGAGTCCCACATTTTACAGAAAGTGGCGGTGCTGAGAAGTCCACAAATGTGTCAAAACTGGTTGCTAATGGATGAAATTTAAAAATGAAATATAAATCTTTTTGTTTCCTTTTAGGACTAGGCAGCGAGTTGCAAGCCTAATCAAAGAGAAACAAGAAGACAAAAGTTGCGGGCGTTGCCCGAAATTGGGTGGTACCGCGGATTAACACATTCGTCCCTGTCAGATTGATGACAGGGGCGATTTTTATTTTGCACCCCTAGCCAAAGGAGGTTGTCATGAAACAATCTTTTAAAACAAGTAAGCTCTACTATGGTTTTCCTATCTTCATTTTGGGCTATCAGGACCAGAACTTTGGGCACAATATCACGACCTGCAGTTCCTCTTATAGTCTGGGAGATTGGTTGGTCATAGGTGTTGGTGCTGAGGAAAATGCAGCTGACCAGATTAAGCATTACCAACAGTTCACTGTCAACATCCCTGACGAAAACCTCATGATCCAGATGGAGCAGGCTGGCTTTATCAGCCATCGGGAGAAATTGAAACACCTAGGGCTTGACTACGAGATTTCTGAACGAACTCAGGCTCCGATTTTGGAGGCCTGTCCAGTCGTTTTGGATTGCCAGGTTGATCGGATTATCGAGGAAGATGGCATCTGTCATATCTTTGCCAAAATTCTCGAGCGACTAGCTGATCCAGAGCTCTTGGATGACAAGGGACATTTTAAAAATGACCGTTTTGCGCCGACTTACTTTATGGGGGACGGCCACCAGCGCGTTTATCGTTATCTAGATGACCGAGTCGATTCCATGGGAAGCTTTATTAAGAAAGCGAGGCAAAAGAATGACAATAGCAACATTACCTGAACGAATCGAAACCGAGCGTCTGGTCTTGCGAGTCCGTACCGTGCCGGATGCTGAGGATATCTTTGACTATGCTAGTCGTCCAGAAGTCTCTTACCCAGCAGGTTTTCCACCTGTCAAGACCTTGGAAGATGAGATTTATTACCTAGAACATATCCTTCCCGAGCGTAATCAAAAGGATAATCTCCCAGCAGGCTATGGAATTGTGATTAAAGGGACCGATACAATCATTGGTTCTGTCGATTTCCCCCATCGCCACGAAGATGATGTGCTAGAGATTGGCTATACCTTGCACCCAGACTATTGGGGTCGAGGCTATGTGCCAGAAGCAGCGCGTGCTTTAATCGACCTAGCTTTTAAAGAATTGAGTCTTCACAAGATTGAACTAACTTGTTTTGGTTACAATGTCCAAAGTCAACGAGTCGCTGAGAAACTTGGTTTCACCCTTGAAGCTCGCATAAGGGATCGCAAAGATGCCCAAGGCAATCGTTGTGATGATTTGAGATACGGCTTGCTGAGGAGTGAGTGGGAGGCGGATTGATGCATGTTTTCATCATTGGAGCTCCAGCCTCAGGGAAAATGACCATTGGTCAGGAACTTTCAAAACTCACCGGTGCGACTCTCTTTTTCAACCATCAACCAATAGATTTCGCACTCGAAATCTATCAGGATTTTACGGAAGAAATGTGGGAATTTGTTCGTAGCGTTAACTTTTCTTTTCTTGGAACAAGCGCCAGGCATCATCGGTCGGTGATTTTAACAGGTGTAACTGATTTTTCAAATCAATACCATCTGATGTATTTGAAGGACATTCAAGATTTGTTAAATGAGTATCATCAAGAGATTCTTTTTGTTGAATTGGAAACAAGCCTTGAGGAGCGCTTACGTCGCAATCGGACGGAGAATCGGTTGAAATACAAACCTTTGAAACGGAATTTTGAGGTATCTGAAAGAGAGATTTTAGATACTGATAAAACGAATCAACATAATTCTCAAAAGCAACCGAGTGATCTTCACCACTACCTTAAAATTAATAATACGAATCTGTCTGCAGAAGAAGTTGCAAAGCAGATTCAAGAAAAAATGAAAACAATAGAGAAAGGACAAACACATGTCTAAAGAACTTTCACCTAAATACAATCCAGCCGAGGTTGAGGCTGGTCGTTACCAAAAATGGCTTGATGAAGATGTTTTCAAGCCTTCAGGCGATAAAAAGGCTAAGCCTTATTCTATCGTTATTCCACCACCAAACGTAACTGGTAAACTCCACCTTGGTCACGCTTGGGATACAACGTTGCAAGATATCATCATCCGTCAAAAACGTATGCAAGGCTTTGATACGCTTTGGCTTCCAGGGATGGACCACGCGGGGATTGCGACCCAAGCTAAGGTTGAGGAGCGCTTGCGTGGTGAGGGCATTAGTCGTTACGACCTTGGTCGTGAATCTTTCTTGAGTAAGGTCTGGGAATGGAAAGACGAGTATGCCACTACCATCAAGGAACAATGGGGCAAGATGGGACTCTCTGTAGACTACTCTCGTGAGCGTTTCACTCTTGACGAAGGTTTGTCAAAAGCCGTGCGCAAGGTCTTTGTGGACCTTTACAAGAAAGGTTGGATCTACCGTGGTGAATTTATCATTAACTGGGACCCAGCAGCTCGTACAGCCCTTTCTGATATCGAGGTGATCCATAAGGACGTGGAAGGTGCCTTCTACCATATGAACTACATGCTAGAAGATGGTTCACGCGCCCTTGAAGTGGCGACTACTCGTCCTGAGACTATGTTTGGGGACGTTGCGGTTGCGGTCAATCCAGAAGACCCACGCTACAAGGACTTGATTGGTAAAAACGTCATCCTTCCAATCGCTAATAAATTGATTCCAATCGTTGGGGACGAACACGCAGATCCTGAATTTGGTACTGGTGTCGTGAAAATCACTCCTGCCCACGATCCAAACGACTTCTTGGTTGGTCAACGCCATAACTTGCCACAAGTTAACGTCATGAACGATGACGGGACTATGAATGACTTGGCCTTCGAATTTGCAGGTATGGATCGTTTCGAAGCTCGTAAGGCAGTCGTGGCTAAGTTAGAAGAAATCGGTGCCCTCGTTAAAATCGAAAAACGTGTCCACAGTGTTGGTCACTCAGAGCGTACAGGTGTAGTGGTTGAACCACGCTTGTCTACGCAATGGTTCGTCAAGATGGACCAATTGGCCAAGAATGCCATTGCTAACCAAGACACAGAGGACAAGGTAGAATTTTACCCACCTCGTTTCAACGATACCTTCCTCCAATGGATGGAAAATGTCCATGACTGGGTAATCTCTCGTCAGCTCTGGTGGGGTCACCAAATCCCTGCTTGGTACAATGCTGAGGGTGAAATGTATGTCGGCGAAGAAGCTCCAGAAGGGGACGGATGGACTCAAGACGAAGACGTCTTGGATACTTGGTTCAGTTCGGCCCTTTGGCCATTCTCAACCATGGGCTGGCCTGATGTCGACTCAGAAGACTTCAAACGTTACTTCCCAACTTCAACTTTGGTAACAGGTTACGACATCATCTTCTTCTGGGTGTCTCGTATGATCTTCCAATCCTTGGAATTCACTGGCCGTCAACCATTCCAAAACGTTCTTATCCACGGTCTTATCCGTGACGAGCAAGGACGTAAGATGTCTAAATCTCTCGGTAACGGGATTGACCCAATGGATGTCATCGAGAAATATGGTGCCGATGCCCTTCGCTGGTTCCTTTCAAACGGTTCTGCACCAGGACAAGACGTGCGCTTCTCTTACGAGAAAATGGATGCTTCATGGAACTTCATTAACAAGATCTGGAATATCTCTCGCTACATCCTTATGAACAATGAAGGCTTGACCCTCGAGCAAGCAACTGCTAATGTGGAAAAAGTTGTTAAGAAGGAAGCTGGAAATGTCACAGACCGCTGGATTCTCCACAACCTCAATGAAACCATCGGAAAAGCTACTGCTAACTTTGATAAATTTGAGTTTGGTGTAGCTGGACACATCCTATATAACTTCATTTGGGACGAGTTTGCGGACTGGTACGTTGAGTTGACTAAGGAAGTCCTTTATAGCGACAACGAAGAAGAGAAAGTCATCACACGTTCCGTTCTCCTTTACACCTTGGACAAGATCCTTCGTCTCCTTCACCCAATCATGCCATTCGTGACAGAGGAAATCTTTGGACAAATCTCTGAAGGCTCTATCGTCACAGCGGAATACCCAACTGTCAACCCAGCCTTTGAAGACCTTGCGGCCCACACAGGTGTCGAAAGCCTCAAAGACTTGATCCGTGCTGTTCGTAATGCGCGTGCGGAAGTAAACGTAGCACCAAGCAAGCCAATCACCATCCTTGTTAAGACAAGCGATAGCGACTTGGAAGCCTTCTTTAACAGCAATGTCAACTACATCAAACGCTTCACAAATCCAGAACACTTGGAAATCGCTTCAAACATTCCTGCACCTGAACTCGCTATGTCAAGCGTCATCACAGGAGCAGAAATCTACTTGCCACTGGCAGACCTCCTCAATGTCGAAGAAGAACTAGCTCGTCTCGACAAGGAACTGGCTAAATGGCAAAAAGAACTGGATATGGTCGGTAAGAAGCTCTCTAACGAACGCTTCGTAGCCAATGCCAAACCAGAAGTCGTCCAAAAAGAACGCGACAAACAAGCCGACTACCAAGCTAAATACGACGCGACCGTAGCACGTATTGATGAGATGAAGAAGTTGGTGAAATAAACATACAAACACGGCGGAATGCCGTGTTTTTTTGGTATAATGGAGAAAATATTATCATGCTTAAAATTATATTTTGAGAAAATGATGAAACTAGAAATAGAATTGGAAGTGAGTCATGATTTTACAAAAAATTATTGAAGAAATCTATTCAAAAATTGAAGAATTTGAAGATAAAGATGATAATCAAGAATTTACCTTTTGTTTTAGAGGTGAAGCAGAAGACTATAAAGCTACAAAGCTGACACCTACATTGTTTAGAGAGAAGAAAATTGAAGGTAGTATACCAGATAAAGAACTAATCAATTTGATAACTGATTATAAAATAGTTGATGATAAAAATTTGAATCCTCTGTCAAAAGCAATTGAAGGGCAACATTTTTTAGCACTAAGCAGGTTACTTGATATTACTTTTAGTATATTACCATCAATTTTTTTTGCATCTTCATCCTCAAAATATAAAGATGGATATATTTATATATTTAGATTCCCTAAAGCCTACTCCCCCAGTTCGAATTATATTAACAAATATTATGAAAAATTAATTAATGGAGAAATTGAGCCTTATTATCAAAATTTCAAAGTTCTTTCACATATCCAAAGTAATAGTAGAATTAAATCTCAAAGCGGTGGATTTATTTTGTTTCCAGGCCAAAAAATAAAAAAAATTCCAACTATTTACTATAAGAGATATAGAATTGAAGCTAAAGATAAAGCTGAAATTCTTAAAGAGCTAGATATTTTTTTCAATATTAATGAGTCTACAATTTATCCAGAAAAAGATAAAAAAAGAGATTTAATAAAAAAACGGTTATACTCAATATCTAAGGATGATATTTTTTTAGAAAACAGTAATTTTTATATACAGGAAATTGATACTGCTTTAGAAAGAATATCATTTGAGATACATTCTAAATTAGAAGTTGATAGAAAAAATATACTAAGGTTGCTACGAAAGGAAAGAAGGAATCTAGAAGAATATGTTAAAAATTTGACCATAGATGCTGATGTAAAAAAAGAGATTCTTAAAAAAATACAAAATGAGTTCAATAAATTAAAAATTAGTTTGAAAGATTAGAGGGAAGAAAATGAATGATTTACAGATAGACAATTGGGTAAAAGAAGGAATCTTACCTTCTATTTCTGAAATTGATGAATCACAAATTGAAAAAATTGATGAGAATAGACTAGTATTATTTAAAGATATGAGTGATGACGATAGTTATAAGGATGTTCTTATTTATCAATTTCATGGAAGTTTTAAAAGTGAAGATTTTGAATATGAAAAATTACTTGCAGAAATGACTCATGCGCAATTAAGTGAACGTGATATATTTGTTTCTTTTAATAGTTGGGAAGAAGAGCGTGAAACAATACAGAAGCTTAAACAAGAAGAAGATAGTGCTACAAAGAAAAATAAAATTGAGAATAACTTTGCTTTATTTAATTCTGTATATTTTCAGGATTCAGATTATATTACTATCCAAGTAGAAGATGATGGAATAAACTATTTAGAATCACCTGAACGAAACGAAAACTTGTCAGCGATAGTTGTTAATTGTTCTTTGTCTGAAATTAAAAAGCTATATAACTGCACGGGGGTGAAGTTATTTAGAAGAAATGTTAGGGATGGAATAATTTCAAATAAATCAACTATTCGCTCTATATTTAGTAAATACTTATCAATAATTGATGATACTTCTGATAATGTAGGAGACCAAAATGATTATGACCCTCCATTGTTCTGGTTTAGTCATAATGGAATTACTGTATTTGTAGACAACGAAAATCCTAGTAATTTTAATTTTCAAAATGATGAGATTGAATTGAATCGTAATTTTTGTAGTGTAATTAATGGTGCACAGACAATAACAAATTTCTTCTTAGTCTATAGCGAATTAAAATACCAGTATCAATCGGATGAAGAAAAATTGAAAAAATTGGAATCATTAATTTCTCAAATAAAAGTAAAACTTACAGTAATTCAAGGGAAAAACAAATATTCTAACTTTATTACGAGAGGATTGAACACACAAAATCCAATTACAGATGAAGATTTCATAGCAATTTCCGAAAAAGTTATGAATCTAAATAAATTGCTTTCAGAGATACATATTTTAAAAACTGGTGAAGTTGAACGAGATGGAGGACTCACTCCATTGCAATTTGTAAAACAATTTTTGATCGTGGACAACAAACCAGGTCAAAGTAAAAACTTTAATAAAGGTGATTTAGAAACTCAAATTGGCTTGATTTATTCGGAAATTGTATTGCAGGAAGGAGATGAAATAAGACTAAAATCAAAATCTGAAGAAATAATTCAAAAAATTGTATTTCTAAACGAAGTAGAATCTTGGTGGAAAAAGAAAAATAGAGAAACCACAGAAAAAGATTTAATAGATAGATATGCAAAAAATTACTTTGAGAGTTTTGTGATTAAGCATTATGAAAATATAGCAGATGCTGAAGGAAAAGAAAGAATCTTCGAAGTTTATTTTGAGAAATTTAAAGAGATTATTTCAAAAAAAGAATATAATTATAACAGTTTTAAGAACGATAACCTATATAATGAAATAATTGATGAATATGAAAAACAGATAGAAAATAATGTTGTTAATAAAAATTTAGATGATGTGTATATTAATAAATTAATTAAATTTTTAAATGACAATCCTGATTCAAAATATCAATCTTTAATATTAAAATTTAACTATGATAAAATACAAATGGATAATATTAGAGTCATCAGAAGGGTAAATGGTAATATAATGGAAAGTTTTTACTTGTCTTCTAAAACTTTTTCTGAACTCTATCAAAATTTAAGTATAGAAGATAGACTTACTAATGATAAGGAAATCAAAGAAAGTGATTTTAAAACTTTTTCTGAGTCTACCTTATACAACGAATTAATCAAAAAGTATAACATATATGTAATTGATGTTGAAGAAGATAGCACAGGAAAAGAATTAATAACACATATAACTATAAAGCGTGACTTTAACTTTAATCTGTTAGATGAATATAGTGAGAAGGTACAACAATTGTACAAAGAAACAATTAATGCATTTATTGAAGGTGAAACTAGTAAATTTCCTACTGTAAAAAACGGAGATATTATTTATGTACAGCCAAAAGCGATAAATAAAGAGGATTTATTTTTATTTACAAACGGAGAACAACTTCCAAAACAAACTTTTTGGATTTCAAAAGACTATATTAAAAATATTATAAACAATTAAAATCTTTTCAAGAAATGAATAACTTTATTTAAAAATGATTTTGATGAACTAGTGTACATCATTGTAAATGAAATGAAACCTGAGATTATCACTCAGAAAATCTATCTTTTGGGTGTTTCATTGCTGAGACGTATCATAGAATATTTTTAAGCTTTTACCTAAATTAATTGGTCATAGATTGATGTTCTTTGAAATACAATGCTTTTTTGATGAAGTAAATATTAAAAATAGTTAGAAATATAGAAAGATTTATAGATAATATGCAAGAATTAAACCGTTTAACTGTAATTGATTTTTTTTGTGGGGCAGGTGGTTTTTCTGAAGGTTTTCGAAGAGCAGGTTACGATGTAATAATGGGAATTGATAACTGGCAACCTGCGATTACCACACATAATTTTAATCACGGATTAAATGATAATATAAAAAGTGTACTTGATTTTGAGAATATAGAAGAAATAAATAAGTTGCCCGATACAGATATCATCATTGGTAGTCCACCATGCCAGTTGTTTTCTCTTTCTAATCAAGGAGGAAATGCTAATAAAGATTCAGGTATTAATTTAATTAAAACTTTTTATAAAGTAATTGCCGTAAAGAAATTTCAAAAGAATTCCAAGTTAAAAGCATGGTTAATGGAGAATGTCCCAAATTCACAAAACTATGTCCAAGAAGAATACACATTTGAAGACTTAGATTTAGCAGAATGGGCTCTGTCTCAAAACTTAAATCCCAAATCTATTGCAATAAGATCCAAGTATAATGGTGGTATTTTACACGCGGACGATTATGGAGCAGCTCAATCAAGGAGACGTTTTGTCAGTGGAGAAATAACAAAAACAGGAAATTTCCCTTTCCCTGATAAATTAAAACAAGAGAAAGTAACTCTAAATAAATTATTTAAGAACTTTCCCACCCCATTAGCCCATTCATCCTGTGATTTTATTGTGGATCCCAACTATCCCATCGAAAAGGTAAGTATTAAAGATTTTAAAGACCATTTTTATGATACAGGCGTCTATCAAGTACAGTGGCAAAAAGCTAGGGATTTAAAGCAAAGACATCCTTATATGGGGAAGATGTCATTTCCAGAAAATATGAATAAGCCAAGCCGGACAATTATGGCTACACAGTCAGCTAGTACTAGAGAGGCTATTCTATATAACTCAAATTGTAATAGAAAAGGTGACGGCGAGTATCGATTGCCAACTATCAGAGAAGCAGCTTGTATTATGGGGTATCCATTAGACTATCAATTCTTCGGTGATGAGCCTACAAAGTGGAGACAAATAGGAAATGCTGTTTGCGTTCAATTATCTTTCGCTTTAGCTGTGAAAATTTTAGAATTAATAAATTCACCACTTTTACCTGCTAAGAATATTGATAAAGATCTAAGTCAATTCAAATATTTGGATAATAAAAAGATTAAAGATTTCAATAATCCTCCCAAGCGAAGTGAAAAAGCATTATTTAGACAATTTCCTATTAAGTCAGGAAATATGACTGTTGACTTAACTAATAAAGTTAATGGAAAAGTTGGGAATTGGGGTGTAATCGCGCATGCTGGAACAGGTAAAGGGTTCAAAAGTATAATTATCTCCCGTTCTAATCAAATGGAAGCCAAAAAACTTCTTCGTAAATTAAAACCTGATTTAATAGAGGAACTGAAAAATAATGAAATTCTTAGAAAATACTCGACCAAACAATTAAATTTAGAAAACAAGAAGTATGGGTACTTTCTGGATGATATTTCACATCCATATTATATCATCAATTATATTGGCAAATTAATATACAACCATATAGAAAATGAAGACATTGAGGTTGATGTCTCTGGAACAGAGTTCACTCAACTTAAGGATAAGATTCCATTGAGCCAGTTAATGTCTATTTACCTAGTCCCGATAATAATTTACGGAAAATAATGAATGGAGAATGAAAATGAATCATGATTTAAATGAATTGATAAAAAATGGAAATATTGAAAAAACAACTTTAACAAAACGTCTGACTATTGGGAGTGAAACAAACGACTACCCAGTCTATAAATTCCCGTTAGAATATTTATACTATAATGATCAAAATGGTCGTATTAATACAGTTTACCATCAATACATATCAAATCATGGAAAATTAACACCAGAGATTGGAGAGTCAAAATATAATGAAATATTTGAAAAATTTATTTTTGAGTCTAAAAAGCAAGCTTTAAAGGATACTCAAGTTTCTATTTCTGAAAAAGGACAACAAGAACCTGGTGTAATTCTTTCCGACGGAAGAGTTATTGATGGAAATCGTAGATTTACAGCTCTCCGTAGAATACAAAAAGAAACAAAAATCCAACAATACTTCGAAGCTGTTATACTTTCATTTGATATCAGTAATAAAATTGATGAAAAGAAAATAAAAGAGTTAGAATTAGATTTGCAGCTTGGCCGTGAAGAAAGAGTTAGTTATGATCCAATTGATCGTATTTTTGATGTTTACAATACAATTGAAGTTCAAAAACTAATGACTCCTGAGGAATACAAAAAAGCTAGTGGTGCTGGTAACACTAAGGGGATTAACAAAGACTTACGACTCGCTAAATTGATTATCAAGTTCTTATCTATAGTCGCTCCCAACGAAAATCCTATTGATAAATTTTATCTTGCTAGAGAATTGAAGTTAGATGGACCTCTGGAAGATATTGAAAGAACAATTAACAAATTAAAAAAAGATAAAGAGACGATAACTCAAAATGTACTAACTATTTTAGCAGTACAGATTGCGAAGTCTGAAGTTGGTGATAGAGATATTACCAGAAAAATTCGAGATGTCAAATATAATATTTTAGATAATCCTGAAATGAAAGAACATTTCATAAGTGCTACTGATGAGCATGTAGATAATATTATTGATTTTTTTGAGTCTAATCCAATAGATCAGGCAAGTGATTTAAAAAATAATCTAAATAACAATCTTGAGATAGCAGAAATATCAAGTAAATTATTACAAACAACTAACAGATTATCAAACAAAGGCCAAATAACAGCAAATCGCAGACAATCCTTAGTAAAATTGCAGGAAATTAGAGATACATTAGAAGATTTATCTTCTGAAGATTTAAAAGAACTGTATGAAAAAGAATTTTTTGAGGCGAAAGAAATTCTTCAAGAAATTAGAGATTTAGCATTTAAATTATCCAAATAGAGAAAAGGGGAAAAGAAATGGTATTTTCTCTAAAACTTAAAAACCTAATACAACCAACATATCAAAGTGAAAATTTGGTTAAAGAATTCTATGAACCTGTACTATCTGAAGCTACTATTTATAGAAGAGTCTCAGCCTATTTTTCTAGCGAAGGACTAGGGTTATATTCAAAGGGGTTGGATAAATTATTTGGAAATAATGGATTTGCTCAATTTATAATTTCTACAGATATCTCTGAAGAAGATTTTAAAAAAATTCAAGAAGGATATGCTCTTAAAAATAGTTTAGTAGATTTGCCTACTCAGTTAAGACAAACTATTCTAAATGATCAAACGAAAGAATCGTTAGGTAATTTAGCATTCATGATTGCATGTAATCATGCAGAGGTCAAATTTGCAGTTATTCCTAGAGGACGAGGGATTTTTCATGATAAATTTGGTCTTATTGATTCAGATGATGAAACTGTCTTTTTTAACGGATCTGTTAACGAAACTAGAAACGGGTTAGAATACAATTATGAAAGTATTTCTGTAGATGTTTCTTGGGATTCAAGTACGAATGTTCAAACACGAATATTAGCTAACAAAAATAGATTTGACCGATTGTGGAAAAATGAAGAGAAAGATATTCTGACAATTGATGCTACAAGAATTGTTTATGATGAAATAAAAAAATACCAGCAATATTCCACATTAAATAAAGTTAAAGAAAATCAGTCAGAAAATAATATCTATTTTTATTTAAAAAGTGGAAATATAATTGTACGTCAAGATAACTCTTCTATACAGATCACAAGCTCAGATAGAAAACTAAAGCCTGGATCGGATTTGTCCAATAAATATTTTGAAGATGATAATTCCACTATCAAACCAGAATTTTCTTATATGGATATAAATTACATTATTAAAGAAACAAGGAAAAGATGTGATAGAAAAAATATTATAGTTGAAGTATCAGAGGAAGTACAAGAATACCTAAAGTCAAATCAATACTCGATTGAACAATATCGTAAGTTGGGAATTTATTTAAAATCACCTGAACAATATACAATTCATAGGGAACAAGAAAAGTTTGAAGAGTTTGTTTCTGTTGTTAGTTCAGAGGTTGTACGGCCGTTTAAAAAATTGCAACTTGAGGCAGCCTTCTACGAATACAGGATGGCTAGAGCTGCGAATTTTTCTGTGCCAGGTTCTGGTAAAACTGCTATGATTTTGGCCGTTTTTGCATTTTTGAATTCCTCGAAAGTTGAAAGTGAGCATGTAGATAATTTATTGGTTATTTGTCCTATTAATGCCTTCAACAGTTGGAAAGAAGAATTTAAACAAGTTTTTGGAAACAAGAAACAGTTAGAAGTAATTGATTGTCAAAGTTCCAAAGATTTTGATTACGATTTATCTTTGAACTGGAAAACATCAAATCTTGTATTAGTGAATTATGAATCGCTGACAAAATACAAAGAGAAGTTGCAGGAATTGTTGTCAATTAAGACAATGATTGTCTTTGATGAAGTTCATAGAATAAAAAATCCTTTTGGAGTTCGTGCTCAAGCTGCTTTAGAACTAGTTAAGGATTCAAGATTTAAGTTTGTTTTAACTGGGACACCTATACCTAATTCTTATCAAGATATCTATAATTTCCTCCATCTATTGTATTCAAATGAGTATAATTCCTTTTTTAGATGGAATTTAGATGAATTAAAAAATCCTAGTGTTAGGAAAATTGAAGAAATTAATAAAGCTTTAATTCCATTCTTCTGGCGCTTAAACAAAAACGATTTAGGAGTACCTAAACCAGATCCAGATAAATTTTTGGTTGTGGAACCTAGCGAAGAGCAGAAACAATTAGCACAGTCCATATACTATAACGAATCTTCGAGTTTGGCTAGATTGATTCGTTTAATACAAGCATCCACAAATCCTGAATTACTTAACAAAAAGATTGAATATAAAGATATGTGGTTTGCAGATGATAATGATCAAGATGACACCGTTGAAATATCGGAAGAAATATTTAATAATCGACTACAGAATACTTCTGACTCAGTAATCAAAGAAGCCAAAGGATATGATGAGTTTGACTTTTCTAGTATGATTTCTCCTAAATTTGAGAAAGGTATTGAAAAAATTCAAAAGCTCATATCTGAGGGGAAAAAAGTCATAGTCTGGGCAATATTTGTTGATACCATGAAAAAAATACAAAATAGGTTAGATCAAATTGGAGTGAAAGCTAATTTAGTGTATGGTGGTACGGACGTTTCTGATAGACAGAATCTCATTGATGATTTTCGATTTGGTAATACCATGGTTATGATTTCTAATCCTCAAACTCTAGGTGAATCAGTATCTTTGCATAAAGAAGTTCATGATGCTTTATATTTTGAATACAATTTTAATCTAACTTTTATGCTTCAATCTAGAGATAGGATTCATAGATTAGGATTAGAAGATAACCAATACACACGATATTATTATCTACAAACCAAATGTGAACCAGATGATAGTGGTGATCCAGGTTATATTGACCAACAGATTTATAAGAAACTGGAATCTAAGTCTAACATAATGTACAAAGCTATTGATAGTAATACCCTATCACCAGAATTTTCTCAGAATGAAATTGATGAAGCAATTAGTATTATAGATGAAGAAAGAAAACGTATTTTATCACACCAGAACTAAAATGAACTTTTTTACTCTCGAAATTTTCAAATTTTCTGACTCAGATAGTTTTTTTCTGCCATTAATATACTCTGTGCGTAATAAGAAATAAATAAAAACCTCCTGATTTATTCAGGAGATTTTTATTTATCCCCTCACAACCAGCCTTCTTCTTCGGCAGTTTTGGCTGCTTCGGTTCGGTTGCTGGCGCCTAGTTTAGAGAGGATATTGGTCATGTAATTACGGACGGTGCCGTTTGAGAGGTAGAGCTTATCCGCAATTTCTTGGTTGGACAGGCCTTGGGCAACTCCATGTAGGACAGCGACTTCTTGCTCGGTCAAGGGATTGGGATGAGTCATCATGACTTCCATCAGCTCTGGAGAATATTCCTTGCGTCCCTCTAACACCGTATGCAGGGTTTGCATGAGTTCGGCGATGCTTCGCTCTTTTAATACATAGGCGTCGACTCCTGCTTTGACCGCTCGTTCAAAATAGCCTGGACGTTTAAAGGTCGTAACGATAACCACCTTTGTTTCAGGCACTTCTTGTTTGATCCACTCGAGCGCTTCTAGCCCTGTCTTGACTGGCATTTCGACGTCAAGGATGGCAATATCTACTGCTTCTTTCCCCAAAACCTCAATAGCTTCAGCTCCATTTTTCGCCTGCAAGACAGTCTCCACATCTGGTTGAAAGCTTAAGAGCTGGCACATGGCATCTCTCAGCATACTTTGGTCTTCTGCAACTAATACTTTCATCTACTTTCTCTCCTTATAAGGCAGATGCACGCGCACCTCTGTGGGATCTTTCAAACTGACCAGCCCTACTTGACCTGAGAAGGCTGCTGCCCGATCACGGACTGTATGAAGTTCATTTCCTTTTACAGTTGCAAATCCTTTCCCGTCATCTCTAACTGTCAGGACCAATTCCTGATCTGTGCGTTCCAGTTTTAGATAGGCTTTTTCAGCGCTGGCATGTTTGATGATATTGGTCGCCAGTTCTAGCAAAATCATGGTGGCTGTCGACTCCACATCCTGGCTCAAGCTAGCCTTGTCCAACTGATTGTCAACCTCAACCTCAATCCCAGCAATCTCCAGCATCTTCTTAACAGTCTCAAGTTCTGAAGCTAGAGTCCGTGATTTCAGATTTTCCACAATAGTTCTCACTTCATTCATGGAATCCTTGCTGATCTGGTGAATTTCTTTTAATTCCTTTTCCACCTGTGGATAAGCCTCCATCTGAAATAACTGCAAGGCCAAATCTGTCTTGACACTCAGCATCGCAAAGGTATGTCCCAGACTATCATGCAAATCCTGACCGATACGACTACGTTCATTTTCAGCAAGCAATAGATTTATCTGGGCATTTTGCTTGGCCTGAGCTTCTTTCAAATCCTCCACAATACGAATCCGAACCAAGCCAAAAGTCATTAAATCGACAAAAGCAAGAATTACAAGTAGATAGAATAGATACTCAACTTCGATTCTCTGAAAAATCAAAAGTTGGCCCAAAACAAGGACTTGAGCAAGAAGAAAAGTCCAGACATGTAAAGACTTTAAACCACCTACGTTGAAATGATAACTTAAGAGATTGGATAGGAAAAAGAAAAACCAGATATAATTAACAGTAACAAAGGCAGTATTCCCAACTACATAAGTCAGCATGATCCCCCAGAAAAGCCAAGATAGGCGCTGGCTCTTAGTTGTTAAAATACCCAAATACGCCACTACAAATAGAATATCAATCAATAAATGCCAGGCAGAAAGCCACCCAGTCACTACAGGTAGGATGGGGAAAATCATAAAAATTAAACTGACCCAAAACATATAGTGTATGCTTTTTAGTCTTTCAAGCATTAAGCATTCTCCTTATGACCTTGAAGGTAAATGGTCAAACCAAATAAAACTGCTGAAAAAACAAGTAGATAAACTGTAGCTGATAGATTGATGCCATCCTCGTTTAAGAAGGTCTTGAGCAACTCCATCAACTGATAAGTTGGTAGGCACTTCCCGATTGCTTGCATCCAGTCTGGAAATAAAGAGATAGGCATCCAGAGTCCGCCTAAAACAGCCAATCCTAGATAGAGAAGATTGCCCACGACTGACATCAGCTGACTAGAAGGCAAGAGTGTCAAGGTCAAGCCAAGCGCTACAAAGGCAACACTTCCTACTATCAGCAAGAGCGCAGCCCCAACCCAGTTTCCAAGAGACATATCCACACCTCTTACAAAATGCCCAACTGAGAAAACAACCAGAATTGAGACCAAATAATCAACCATCATACTTGTTATCTTTGATAGATAATATTCTACCATATTTACAGGGCTATGACGTAATATTTTCTGCCAGTTGTTGATCTTATCGGTATGTAAAACAACTGGGAATGAAAAGATAGCTGTCGACATCATGGAAAAAGCCGTCATGGAGATGAGGTAGTCGCGCATAAAATTAGCCGGTCCACCTGGTGTGTCCTGGTACATACCTGAAAAGAATAAATAGAAGGCTGTCGGCATCCCTACGGATAACAGATAATAGACCAATTGTCGTTTGGTCAATAGAAATTCTATCTTGTTTAGTGCGATCCATCGTTTCATCTTAGTCATCTCTCTTTTGTGTTTCTTCAAAGATTGTATCCAACAAGCTACGGTTATTGACTTCAATTTCTTGAATCCTACATCCTGCTTGCACTAACAGTTGCCAAAAAGCATCTGCTTCGCGTGTGACTACTTGCAGGGCATCCTGTTTTTGTACCCAGTTTTCAACCAAGTTAGACTGCTCAATGATTTCCTTGTATGCTAGAGGAAGGATAAAGTGCTTTTCAATCTCCTCACTGCGCATGGCTAGAGGTGTTGTATCGCGAATCAACTCTCCCTTATTCAAGACCAAGATTCGGTCCGCTGTATGTTCTACCTCTTCGATATAATGGGACGAATAGAGAATGGTAACTCCCTTAGCTTTTAGCTCCTGAACAATTTCCCAAAAGCGTTGACGGGTTGAAGTATCCATGGCAGCAGTTGGTTCATCTAAAAAGACAAGCTTTGGTCGCCCAATCAAGGTCAAGACAAAAGAGAAGAGACGCTTTTGCCCACCTGATAATTTTTCTGCCAATTGTTCTTTTTGTTGCTTGTCAAACTGCAATAGTTGATCGATCTCCTGGTTGCTCAAGGGATTTGGGTAAATGCTTTGAAAGAAAGCAATCAACTCTTTGACCTTTAATTTCTGAACGATAACATTTTCTTGAGGCAGGTAGCTTCTAATATAGTCTAACTGAGAACTCGTCACTGGCAAGCCTTGGATGGATACTTGACCGCTGGTGACCAGTTTATCTCCAAGCAAACAGTCCAAGAGTGTTGTCTTTCCAGCACCATTGGGTCCAATCAATGCGACGCATTCACCTTCAGCTACCTCAAAGGAAATATCCTTCAAAATAGCCTTGCCCTTGATGTTTTTATTTAGGCTTTCTACCTTAATCATGTTCATGGTATTCTCCTTTCAGCCACTCCTTTCCCATCGGAAAAGCGATAAAAATCATAAATCCTAATCCCCAAGCACCGCGAATGACTTGGTGAAGGAAGGCTTGATCAAACCAACCTGTAAACATTTCGACCAACCATACCACTAGTGACAGTCCAATAAAGAGATAGAGAATCGCTTTTTTCATTTTTCAAACTCCTTTTTCACATCTGAGACCAATTTCAAACCTTCTCGGATCAACCAAGACATCATGCCAAATCCTGCAAATAGCTCCCAAGGAAAACGATAGAAACCTTCATCCAATCCTGAAAACATGAGATAAGTCATGACTCCTGCTGCTACTAAACTCATTGCGATAATTACTTTATGTTTCATTTTTTTCTTCCTCCATTTGATACATCTAGTATAATTCTTTAAAGGTAGAATCACTAGAAGCTTCTGTCATGAGGAAATATGACAAATGTCATTAAAAATGATGGAACAGAAATTACTAGATTGGATTGATTTTCTAGCACCTATCAGCTACTGGGTCCAAAACTCATTGCAAACCAAAAAGATCGGGAATCTTTTCCCGACCTCTTTCGTTTTCTATTTCATTCTTATTCCACACTGAAAAGATATGGATACACTGGTTGTTGACCTTGGTGGATTTCTACTTCAACATCTTCGAATTCTTCTGTGATTTCTTGGGCGATTTGGTTAGCCAATTCTTCACTTCCATCTTCACCGATATAGAAGGTTACGATTTCACTGTCTTCATCCAACATATGTTTCAAAGTTTCAGTCAGAGTTTGGTGCATATCAGGGTTTGATACGAGGATCTTACCATCAACCATACCCAGATTGTCATTTTCATGGATTTCCAAACCATCGATAGTCGTATCACGAACGGCTGTTGTTACACTACCACTGACAACATCGCCAAGGGCTGCAGTCATGCGTTCTTGGTTTTCTTCGATAGACTTGCTTGGGTCAAATGCTAGAAGACTAGTCAATCCTTGAGGAAGGGTACGAGCTTCTACCACTACTGCTGGTTGCTCCAATACCTCTGCTGCAGATTGAGCTGCCATAAAGATATTTTTGTTGTTTGGCAAGAAGATGATGTTGCGAGCATTGACTTGCTCTACAGCCTTGATAAAGTCTTCTGTCGAAGGGTTCATGGTTTGTCCACCTTCGATAACATAGTCCACACCTTGAGCACGGAAGATGTCTGCCAAGCCTTGTCCAGCTACTACTGCGATAAGGGCGTATTCTTTTTCTTCAGCTGGCTTGCTGACTTGAGCTGCTTCTTTTTCCACTTGTGCTTCGTGTTGGTTACGCATGTTATCGACTTTAACCTTAACCAAGCTACCATATTTAAGACCTTCTTGCATGACAAGACCTGGATCTTCTGTATGGACGTGAACTTTAACGATTTCATCGTCATTGACAACAAGCAATGAGTCCCCAAGTTCGTTCAAGTAGTTACGGAATTCTTCGTAGTCAAACTCTTTAGCATAAGTTGGGCCTTGTTTAAGAGCAACCATGATCTCCGTACAGTAACCAAAGGTGATGTCTTCTGTTGCCACATGTCCAGCTACAGACTTGTGGTGTTCGGCATTGATCATTTCACTCATGTTGGCTGGAGTAGCGACAAAGTCTTCAGACGCACTATATTCACCAGTAAGAGCTGAAAGGAAGCCTTCATAGATAAAGACCAAACCTTGACCACCAGAGTCCACAACACCAACTTCCTTCAAGACTGGAAGCATGTCCGGAGTCTTAGCAAGGGCTGTTTTAGCTCCTTCCAAAGCTGCACGCATAACCTCAATGGCATCGTCTGTTTGCTCGGCTTTTTTCTTAGCACCGATGGCAGCACCACGTGATACAGTCAAGATTGTTCCTTCAACTGGCTTCATAACAGCCTTGTAGGCTACTTCAACACCAGATTGGAAGGCAAGAGCTAGGTCTTTTCCTGTTAACTCTTCTTTGGTTTTGATGGCTTGTGAGAATCCGCGGAAAAGCTGAGAAGTGATAACTCCTGAGTTCCCACGCGCACCCATCAACAGACCTTTAGCCAAGATACTTGCAGCCTCACCAACTGTTGAAGCTGGTTTGTCTGCTACTTCTTTAGCACCATTTTCGATAGTCATTCCCATGTTTGTTCCTGTATCTCCATCTGGAACTGGGAAGACATTCAATGAGTTGACATATTCGGCTTGCTTGTTCAAACGAGTAGATGCAGCCTGTACCATTTCTTGAAATAAGCTTGTAGTAATATTTGACACGATTATTCTCCTACAACTTTGATATTTTGAATGTAGACATTCACAGTTTGAGCAGTGATGCCAAGTTGGTTTTCCAAACTAAAGCGTACACGCTCTTGGATGTTTTTTGAGACTTCACTAATCTTAGTTCCGTAGCTCAACACGGTATATACATCAACTGCAATGCTACCATCTTCGGCCGCTTTTACAACGACACCTTTAGAATAATTTTCCTTCCCAAGGAGGGCTTGGAAATTATCTTTGAGGGCTTTCTTACTTGCCATACCGACCACACCAAAAATCTCAGTTGCTGCACCGCCTACAACGGTAGCAATCACTTCATCTGTTAGTTCGATTTGACCATCTTTTGTATTAATTTTTACAGTCATTTTTTCTACCTCAACTAGTTGATACTCTATTTTATCATATTTCAAGCCAAGTGTAAAAGCAGAATACTGTATCGGCGGATATTTGCTCCTTTGACGAGACTTTTTGAGCTTAGAGCAAAAGAAAAAGACCTGATGGCCTTTTACTCTTTATTAAACGCGTTCTACTTTACCTGATTTCAAAGCACGAGCTGAAGCCCAAACTTTTTTAGGTTTACCATCGATAAGTACAGTAACTTTTTGAAGGTTTGGTTTTACGGCACGTTTTGTTTGGTTCATCGCGTGTGAACGGTTGTTTCCTGATACAGTCTTACGACCTGTAAAGTAACATACTTTAGCCATTTGTGTTTTCCTCCTATTAGATCTAATATAGCGGATGTGCTAGCACCACATACTGTACTATGTTATCACACTTTCTCTTTTTTGGCAAGGGGATTGGAAGATTTTTTTATTTAACGTAAACAACTCCTAATTTCCCAAAAGCAACGTCCCCACGGATAATCAAAGTTTTGCTGGTTGGGGCTACAGGGGCATCTGCCTTGGCTGCTCCACAAAAAGTCTCTACCTTTAGATCTACTCTCCAGTGTTGAGGCACATAGATAACTGCATTCCCAAATCCGACTTCTATCTTCAAGGTTGCGCTATCTCCTAACATCTCTGCATTGTCATAATAGATTTTGGCATTCCCAAAACCGACCTCAAACTCATCTTCTACCAATTCTTGGTCTTGCTTGTAAAATGTACCCGCCCCAAAAGCGACTTCCTTGTCTGTCAGAATGGTCTTTTCACCGTCATACCACCATTTTTTTCCATTCCAAGTTCTGTTAGTATGAGTCAGCATACTTACTCCAAGCACGATGAGAACACTCGCCCAGAACAGTGATTGATTGGGAATCGGTAAAATGTTATAAAAATGATTAGCAATCATGAGGGCCACTAGGGCTGTAACGGAGGCTGAAGTGAAATGACGACGAAGCAAAGCCTCAACTGATTGGTAGGCAAAAAATCCAATACCAATCAAAGGCCAAATGTGCCCTCCCAGAGAAGGGATTCCAAAATTCCCCTGCAATAACACTAAAGCTGCCAATACTAGCAACACAATACCAAATGCTTTCTTTTTCATGTTCTTACCTCATGTTTCTTAGATTTTCTTTTAGGAGGGATTGGTAGTGCCGTGACACGTGCACCTCCTTGTGAGTCTGATAAAAGGAAATAGTTCCTGTCCCTGAAAAGGACTTGTCAACCGAGTAAACTTGCCGAATATTAGCAATGGTCGACTTGGACACTCGACTGAAATAGCGTGGCAGGATAGACTCCAACTCATAAAGCTTGAGCCGAACCTCGTAGGCTTCTTTCTGGGTATGGGCGTAAATCTTGCTACCTTCTGTCTCAAAGAAGAGGATTTCTGCCAAGTCTAAGTAGTACTCACCCGTCCCCTTGTAAAAGATCAACCTAGGAGCCTTGGTTTCTTGCAACAGTCGTTGCAAGTCAGCTATTTCATCTGTTAGGGCTGCAGCCTTGATGACAATCTCTGTCTCAGTTAATTCACTATCAATCTCGATTCGTAACTTCATCCTATCTCCTTTCTGCATCTACTATACCAAAGGCCAGAAGACTTTACAAGAGCAAAAAAGCAAGTGGTCATTTTTGCCCCGTAAGTGGTTACGAGGCCAAGCCCACTTGCTTTGCTTCTTACAAAATAAAGAAAAGAATTCCCCAAAGGAGGCCACAGGCGTAGCCAACTAAAACATCCTTGGGATAATGAACACCACCTAAAACCCGCACAAAGCCGAGAAGAGCTGATAAGACCAACAAAACCAACCCCACAGGCAGATTTGCATGTAAGCAAGCCATGGAAATGATGGTTGCTGAAAAAACATGGCGGCTGGGCATTGAATTTCCAGAGCTGTCCTTGTCTAGTAGCGGGACAATTTCCCAGGTTTCATAAGGACGTGGTTGATTGATCCACTTACGAACAAGCGTCAATAGGACAAAGCCAGAAGCTGGCACTAAGATATAAGCATAAAGGTCGTTCCCAACCCCTTTACTTAAAAAGTTTGTCCCCAACAAGGTCAAGTAAGCTAAGGGCATCAGAACTGTCATCATACGATTAAAGACTCGCATCAATTGCAATAGTTGTGGATGTCGAAGAAGACTTGATTTCCTCTTATCGTACCACTCTTGATAGTTTTTCATGTCTATTTCTCATACTTTTCTAGGACCTGCTGGGCTGTTTTTCCCTTGGCAAGCCAGTCTACTAATTTGTCCAGACGACGGATTTCCTGCATCAGAGGATCCTCAATTTCCTCAATACGAACCCCACAAATCTTTCCTGTTATCGCAATCCGTTCAGGAGCAGAAGACGGTGCCTGTCGAAAAAAATCTCCGTAGGTAAGGTCCCTATCCAGACAAGCAACAATATCACTCACTTCATAACCTGTCAGCCAACTGGTCACTTGGTGAACGGACTCTGCCCTTCCACCCTTTCGCTCAACCTTTGCAATCAAGGCTGGATAGACCGCAGAAAATTTCATATTGTATAATTTCTGACTCATACTTTCCTCTTTCTATTATACCAGTATAAAGAAGAAAAAGAAGGCCGTCAAGCCTTCTTTTGGATTATTATTCTTCTGCTTGGTCTTCTGTAAATTGACTATTGTAGAGGTCAGCATAGAAACCACCCTGAGCCATAAGCTCCTCATGATTTCCTTGCTCGATGATATTTCCATCTTTCATGACAAGAATCAAATCAGCATTACGAATAGTTGACAAACGATGGGCAATGACAAAGGACGTACGTCCCTCCATCAAACGGTCCATGGCTTTCTGAATCAACTCCTCTGTACGTGTGTCGACTGAGGATGTCGCTTCATCAAGAATCAAGAGCGGAGCATCCTTGAGAAGGGCACGAGCGATAGTCAAGAGCTGTTTCTGTCCGACTGACAAGGTCACTGTATCATCTAAAACAGTATCGTATCCATCTGGTAGGGTCATGATAAAGTGGTGGATTCCTACTGCTTTTGCTGCTTCAATCATTCGTTCATCACTAATCCCAGTTTGATTGTAGATAAGATTATCACGAATGGTTCCTTCAAAGAGCCAAGTATCCTGTAAGACCATTGAAAAGGCATCGTGTACTTCTGAACGTTTCATAGACTTGGTATCCACACCATCAATGCGAATGCTTTCCTTATCAATCTCATAAAATTTCATCAAGAGATTAACAATAGTCGTCTTCCCAGCTCCAGTCGGTCCGACAATGGCAACCTTTTGACCCGCATGAGCTGTCGCAGAAAAGTCATGAATGATGGTTCGCTCAGGAGTATAACCAAAGGAAACTCGGTCAAAGACCACTTCACCCTTCATGTTGCTTAATTGTGTTTCCTTATGAAATTCATCTTCCATCTCAGCTTCTCCTAGAAACTCAAAAACACGTGTCATGGCTGCACTGGCTTGTTGCAAACTTGTAATCCCTTGGGCAATCTGTGATAAGGGTTGTGAGAAGGTACGAACATAAACCATGAAGGCTACGATGATACCGATACTGATATGTCCTTCAAGAGCTAGAACTGCACCGACGATGATCACCAAAACATAGCTAAAGTTCCCAACAAAGATCATTGCTGGCATCATGATTCCAGAAATAAATTGAGATTTCCAAATACTATCATGTAGGTCTTGATTCAATCCTGCGAATGTTTCTTTAGTAGTATCCACAGCGTTATAGCTGGTCACCACATTGTGACCTGAGTACATTTCTTCCACATAGCCGTTTACAGCTGCTAGATTGTTTTGTTGGGCTTTAAAATAACCTTGTGACTTGGCCATAATGACTGAAACAGCTGCAAAACCTACAAGTGTTGAAACAACTGTTACCAATGCCAAAATCCAGTTCATGCCAAACATGGTAATCAAAACAGCAATCAGTAGAAAGCTAGCTGAGAGAACCGTTCCCAGACTTTGGTTGAGGGACTGAGCCGCCGTATCGACGTCATTGGTTACACGAGAGAGAGTATCTCCTTGAGAATGACGGTCAAAATAAGCAAGTGGCAGACGGTTAATTTTTTCAGCGATAGCTGTCCGCAAGCGTTTTGAAAAATGTTGGATACTCGTTGAAAAGATATAGGCTTGTGTATAGTTGAGAATGGCACCAAGCACATACAAAACAGCTAAAAAGCTGGCGATGCTAGACACAGCTACCAAATCGATTTCTGTAGCCAAACCGTCTGAAATCAAGTTGGTGATTTCCTTAATCTTAGTTGGTCCATAAACAGTGATAATACTTGAACATATAGCAGCCACAACTGCAACTAGTAGGGGAAGTTGGAGACCTGCTAGAAAAGGTCTACACTGTTTCCATAAGGACATTTTCTTATTTTCCATGTTCCAATTCCTCCTTCGATAGTTGTGAATAGGCAATTTCTTGGTAAACTTCGTTGGTTGCAAGAAGTTCCTTGTGGGTGCCTTGTCCCACAACTTTACCCTGATCTAAGACTAAGATCAAGTCAGCATCCATGATTGTTGAGATACGTTGGGCAACAATCAACTTGGTCATAGATTGGGTTTTTTCAGCTAGTTCTTGGCGCAAGATACGGTCTGTCTTGTAGTCCAAGGCTGAGAATGAATCATCAAAAATGAGAATCTCTGGCTTACGAGCCAAGGCACGCGCAATGGCCAAACGTTGTCTTTGTCCTCCTGAAAAGTTGGTCCCACCTTGGGCCACTTCCGAGTTTAGACCTGCTTCCTTATCTTCAATAAAGTTTTTAGACTGAGCCAACTCAAGAGCTTGCCACATAGCAGTCTCGCTTAGTGGGCTTTCTTGACTTTTACCGAAGTCTAGATTCCCCTTGACATCTCCTGAGAAGAGAACAGCTTTTTGTGGGATATAGCCGACTTTATTCCGCAAGTCTTCCAAGTCATAGTTCTGTACATTGACGCCGTCTACTAGGATTTCCCCATCTGATACATCATAAAAACGAGGCAAGAGGTTCACAAGCGTAGATTTACCAGAACCAGTTGAACCGATAAAGGCGACCGTTTGACCAGCTTCTGCCTTGAAGCTGACATGTTCCACAACTGCTTCTGAGTTTTTAGAATAACGGAAGGTTACATCACGGAATTCCACTTGACCTTGAATAGATGAATCTGCCGTCTGTGGTTGACTAGGATTTTCAATAGAAGAATGCAAGTCTAGCACCTGATTGATACGTCCTGCAGAAACCAAGGTACGAGGAAGGACGATAAAGAGGGCTCCCATGAGCAAGAAGCCCATCACGACCTGCATGGCATAAGACATGAAAACCACCATATCACTAAAGAGTGGTAGACGGTCTGTCAGGCTAGCATCATTGATGATATAGGCACCAATCCAATAAATAGCTAGACTCAAACCACTCGAAATCGCCATCATAATGGGATTCATAATAGCCATCAAACGGTTGACAAAGAGATTGAGACGAGTGACCTCATCATTGGCCTCTTCAAATTTCTTATCTTGATAATCTTCGGCATTGTAAGCACGAACCACTCGAATCCCTGTCAAGCTTTCACGAGTGATACTATTGAGTTTATCTGTCAATTTCTGGATGACAGATTGTTTTGGAAAGGCTAGCGTCATGAGAACAGTTGTCATCAGAACATTGACGATAACAGCAACCACTACTGCCCAGAGCCAGTATTCAGATTTGCCAAGGATTTTTCCAATGGCCCAGATAGCCATAATAGGCCCTCGAGTGACCACTTGGAGTCCCATAGTAAAGAGCATTTGAATCTGCGTAATATCATTGGTCGTCCGAGTCAACAGACTAGGAATAGAGAAACGTTTGATTTCTGTCTGAGAATAATCCAAGACACGATTAAAAATATCACTACGCAGATGAGCCGTGTAGGATGCTGCAACACGAGCCGCAAAAAATCCAACTGTGACAGATGATAGAAAGGCTAAGAGTGACAAGCCCATCATGTTCATAGCTGGTGACCAAAGTGCATCCAACTGCGTCCCTGGTGTCCCAAGTAATGCTGTAATTTCTGAAATGTAAGTCGGTACTTCTAACTCTAGATAGACCGAGAAACAGGTAAAGAGTATGGTCAAGAGAATCATTCCCCACTCTTTTCCTGTGATACGCTTAGCGAGTTTCTTCATCTTCCCCTCCTATTTTTTCTACATTGGCTTGTAGTTGCCCCATGACTTCCTCAAAAATAGCTAGTTTTTCCTCAGATACTCCATCGAGTAAACTGCGGTCAATTCGATCAAAGAAAGACTTGACCTGCTTCATTTGAGAGCGAGATTTTTCAGTCAAATGAACAAATTTTGCTCGTTTATCACTTGGACTTGCCTCCAACTCTACCAAACCATTTTGCACCATGCGCTTGACTAAATTACTAGCAACTGACTTGGTGACATTGAGTTCTTGTTCAATATCCTTAATGAGCGTCAACTCTTGATCATGCTCACGACGATCTAAAAAACGGAGGACCTGTCCTTGCGGTCCACCCATAAATTCAATACCACAACGCTTGGCTTCCTTTTGCACCATGAGGTGAACCTGATGCCCAAAACGTTTAAAGACCAACATCGGTTTATCCATGCTTACTCCTTTCTAACCATTGCATTTAGTTCTCCTAGGAACTAAATAAGTTTCCATGAGAATTATTTTATCATTTTCAGAAAAGATGTCAAGAAAAAAGTTTCCATGAGAACTATATCGGTATAAATTGACATCAGCTTTTATTTTATCTATAATAAACACTATCTCACAAAGATACGAATCCAGTTTACTAGAAATGAGAAATTCACACATGAAACAAAAAGAACAGAAACTCTTAGGAATCCTTGCCATCATCTTTGGAGCCCTGGCGCTTCTTGGTTCTTGGATACCTATCGTCAACATCCTATCATTTTTCCTTGCCATTGCCACTTTGATTTTAGGAGTTTTTGGCATTGCCATCAATCTCAGAAACCGTAAAACATTGGCTATCATCGGGACAACCTTAGGTCTTATTTCCATTGTCCTTGTTTTAATAACTCAAGTTCTATCTACTAATATCTTTACTGATTTCGCCAGAACCTTTAGTCACCCCTATAGAAACATCACTTCTTCAACTGATGCTGAGGATTATGGTGAACTTCCTGATAGTAGTATAGGCGAGGAAGATGACGAGGAGGATACTGAATACTTCACTTGGAGCCAGGAACAGTTTGATGCCTTGGTAGAAGGGGACACTTCTGATAGTGGGAAAGGTGGCAGCAACTACAAAGATATTATCAGAAAACACGGAATCCCAGATTCAGAAACAGATTCAGTTATGGGAGACTATGAAATAAAAAGAATCACCTATCTCTCCATCAGTTCAGACCCTAAGACAGTTGTGCTCACGTTTGTTAAGCAGGAAAATGGCCAGTTTCTTCTAATCCGTAAATTTGCTGTCGGACTGGACCGAAAAGAACAATCTGATTCTGGAGTGAAAGTTTAACATAACTAAAAAGGTACTGGGAATAGCAATCGATAGACCAAGTCTCGATTTCTAAATCCCAACACCACGATATTTCCACAATCCATTGGATTATGGACAATCATAGATTACTAATAACGTTTTGAGCAAAAGAGATTTTCGTCTCTTTCCTGCCCTTTTGTCATCACAGGATAAACAAACCCCTTGAAAATATTGAATTTTCAAAGGGGTTATTTTTATTCTTAGAATCCGTCTACGTTTGTGTAGATTTTTTGTACGTCTTCGTCGTCTTCAAGGACTCCGTAGAGTTTTTCAAATGTTTCCAAATCTTCACCTGACAACTCAACTTCTGATTGAGGAATCATTTCCAATTCAGTTACTTGGAATTCTTCAATACCAGATTCACGCAAAGCAACGATAGCCTTGTGAAGATCAGTTGGAGCTGTGTAAACAGTGATTGTTCCTTCTTCTGCTTCTACATCGTCTACATCGACATCTGCTTCAAGCAAGAGTTCAAAGATAGCATCAGCATCATCACCTGCAAAAACGATAACACCTTTGTTGTCAAAGAGGTAAGATACAGAACCTGAAGCTCCCATGTTCCCACCGTTTTTACCAAAGGCAGCACGCACATTGGCAGCTGTACGGTTAACGTTTGAAGTCAAGGTATCAACGATCAACATAGAACCATTTGGTCCGAATCCTTCGTAACGTCCTTCTGTAAAGGTTTCGTCTGTGTTTCCTTTTGCTTTATCGATTGCTTTATCAATAACGTGTTTTGGTACTTGCGCTTGTTTGGCACGATCGATAACGAATTTCAAAGCAGTGTTTAGTTCTGGATCTGGCTCACCTTTTTTAGCTGCTACATAGATTTCTACACCAAATTTTGCATATACTTTAGAGTTAGCTCCATCTTTAGCCGTTTTCTTAGCTACGATATTGGCCCATTTACGTCCCATTAGGAATCTCCTTTTTTCACATTTTAATCTTTCTTATTATAACACAAGTCTACCTGATTTTCACTAGAGGAAATGGATTTTTCTTTTGTAAATTAAGCTAGGATTTCCCGCCAGTAGCCAAGAGTTTTTTGCCTTCTTTGATCCATGGATGTTTGGAAAGTGAGAAGTAAAGTTGGGCAGTCATAACTAGCCAGAGAAGGGGCTCACATAGAATCACACCTGTATAACCTGTCCAAGGAATAATCCAAGCCACGAAAATAATTTTACCAAAAAACTCGATAAAGCTTGATACAAGTGGCAAGAATTTTTGACCGAGACCCTGCAAGCTATTTCTATAGATCAATAAAAGACTCAAAAACGGATAGAATACAGAACTGATGCGTAGGTACAAAGCCCCATTTTCAATCAAGTAACCGTCTGTCGAACTTGCCAGGAAAGAAACTAGGCTAGGGCTTGCAAAAAATAGGAATACACAAGCAAAGCTTGCCCAAGCCATACTGATATAACTCCCTAGTCGAAGACCGTGGACAATGCGATCTGGACGTTTTGCACCAAAGTTTTGAGAGATAAAAGTGGTCATAGAGGCAGAAATTGCCGTCATTGGCAATAAGGCAAAGGCCATGATTCGGCGTGCTGCTGTCTGAGCACTGATAATGACTGCTCCAAAACTATTGACAGAGAATTGCAAAATAACACTTCCGATAGAGACGATTGAACCCATCAAGCCCATGGCTAGCCCCTGTTCCAAGAGGTCGACATAGAGGGCCTTATTCCATTTAAAATCCTTCAACCTAGGAAGGAGCTCTGGAACACTCTTTCGGATATAGAAATAACAAAGGATAGCTGACAAACCCTGGGATATAATGGTTGCAAGACCAGCAGATTGAACACCTAACTGCAATTGTGTAATAAAATACAAATCCAGAATGACATTAACGATGGCTGAGAAAATAAGAAAACCAAGCGCAGCAAGACTATCGCCAACAGAGCGTAGCAAACCTGCAAAAAGATTATAAGCAAAGCTCACTCCCACACAGCTAACAATCATGGAGATATATTCATAGGACTGAGGGAGAATTTCTGCAGGTGTTTCTAGGTACTGTAAGAGTGGATAAAGACCGAAAAAACCCATCAACATGACAAGACCACTCAGGATGGCACCCAAAATCCAAGTCGCCGCGACAGCTTCCTTAATCTTAGCGAAATTACGAGCACCGTAAAGACGAGCGATAACAACTCCCATCCCATTTCCAACTCCGAGGGCAAAACCGATAATTAAATCAAAAATGGCTGTCGTAGCTCCGACTGCCGCCAAGGAATCTTGTCCCAAAAAACGCCCTACAATCAAAATATCAGCTGTATTGTAAAGTTGCTGAAATATATTGGACAGTAGAATCGGTAATGCAAAACTAATTAGCGCAGGAAGGATGGGACCATGAATCAGGTCCACTGTTGATTTTTTATTCATAAGGCTATTATATCAGCTTTCTAGTAGGGGAACAAGGGAGTTTGGATAAGAAAGCGTTGCCTAGATACAAACAATCTGGTATAATCGTGACAGAAAAGGAGGCTATGTATGAGCTTAACAAGCCAGTTAATTACAGATGTATTCCCAGACCTTGAGAAAGTTGACCAATTAAACAAGGAAGCCTTTCCTGAAGAAGAACGCGTCTCCTTGGAAGAATTTTTAAGTTACCAAGATAGGGATGACGCTCACTTTTTCGCTTTCTATAACGAGGAAGAATTTGTCGGCTTCGCTTTTGCCATTTCCAACCAAAAAGCTTTCTACATTAGCTTTTTTGCCATTATGCCCCATCTCCGTAGTCATGGCTACGGGAGAGAAATCATTGAAAAACTCATTGATTTTTACCAACGTACCATGATTCTTGAAGTGGAGCGTTTGGATGAGGATTGTGATAACCTCGAACAACGAAAAGCTCGCATGGACTTCTACCTACAAAATGGTTTTAAAACTGCCAATGCCTTTTTAGAATACGAGGGTATGAGCTTTGAAATTCTCTATCGTGGTGACCATTTTGATGAAGAAGCCTATCGCAATATCTTTCAAAAATTGCAAGAAGAGAATTACTTTGACTTCCACATCGAGTACCGTCGCTTTAGTGAACACTAATCTAGATTACAACCTTGAATCTCCATTAAAGATTTGTAATTTTCTCTATAACCGATTTACAATCACCTGTTGCAGGTGATTTTTTATTTTTCCCAAATAAGATGAAAATTTGAAAAAAACTATCCCTAGCTCATAATAAATAAGGCTGAAACAATTTTGTCTCAGCCTTATCATGATTTATCTTATAAAGATGCACTAAGTTTACGCTTCTGTTCCAGCTTCTGGCATGATGAGCCAAAGAATGAGGTAAGCAAGAATTCCTGATCCACCTAGCAATGTGAAGAGAATCCAAATAGCACGAACCAATGTTTGGTCCATATCTAAGTAGTCAGCAAGACCTGCACAAACACCAGCAATCTTTTTATCTTGAACATTACGAACTAAACGTTTTTCCATAATAATCTCCTAATACTAATTTTTCTTTTAATTTATTTTATCATCAAATCAAATCTTTTTCAATAGTCTTTCTACTTTTTATCTGAAGATGCTAGCTTTAGCAATTCTTAAGCTCTCATTGTTTCATACTCTTCGAAAATCAAATTCAAACCACGTCAGCTTCACCTTGCCGTACTCAAGTACAGCCTGCGGCTAGCTTCCTAGTTTGCTCTTTGATTTTCATTGAGTATCAGTTCCTTAGTCCATAGAACAGAAAAAGTGGGGATTCCTCCGCCACTTTTACTTTTTAATCTTCAATTTCGATTTCAAGATCATCGCCAAGATCAAGAGTCACTTCTTGGTTAGCTACTTCTGATTCCGCAGGTGCAACTTTTTCATCAGCTACTGCATCATCTTCAATCAAGCCAAACTTGACACGAACTTGGTGGTCAATCTCGTCAAAGACTTCTGGGTGATCTGCCAAGTATTTCTTAGCATTTTCAGAACCTTGACCGATCTTTTCGTCTTTGTAAGAATACCATGCTCCTGCTTTCTTAATGATGTCAAGATCACTTGCAATCTTCAAAAGTTCACCGGTTCTTGAAATTCCTTCACCATACATGATTTCAACAAAGGCTTCTTTAAATGGTGGAGCCACCTTGTTTTTAACAACCTTAATCTTGGTTTCCTTACCTACGCTCGTATCTTTTTGGTCACCAGTTCCCTTGATTTGTGTGCTTCCACGAACATCCAAACGGACAGAAGCGTAGAATTTAAGGGCACGTCCACCAGGAGTTGTCTCTGGATTACCAAACATAACCCCTACTTTTTCACGCAATTGGTTGATGAAGATAGCAATTGTCTTAGTCTTATTAATAGATGCCCCGAGTTTACGCATAGCCTGGCTCATCATACGAGCTTGAAGACCAACGTGGCTATCTCCGATATCTCCATCGATTTCTGCACGAGGTACAAGGGCAGCAACTGAGTCGATAACAACAAGATCAACTGCACCTGAATCAATCAATTTCCCAGCAATTTCAAGACCTTGCTCCCCTGAGTCTGGTTGTGACAAGAGCAATTCATCGATATTAACACCAAGTGCTGCTGCATAGGCTGGGTCAAGCGCGTGCTCCGCATCGATAAAGGCTGCAATTCCGCCTTCTTTTTGTGCTTGCGCTACCGCATGAAGGGCAACCGTTGTCTTACCTGATGATTCTGGCCCGTAGATTTCAATGATACGTCCCTTTGGATAACCACCTGATCCGAGTGCGATATCAAGAGCCAAAGAACCTGAGCTCATCACTTGGACCTTTTGCTCTGCACGTTCCCCCAAGCGCATGATTGACCCCTTACCAAAGTCTTTTTCAATCAATTTAAGAGCATCGTTCAAGGCTTTTTCACGATCAGCACCAAATTTTTTGCCAATTTCGTCTAATTTTTTTGTTGGTTTTTTCGCCATTTTATTCTCCTGTATTCTAATAGTCCTTAGACCTTCTTCTATTATAACAAATCTCCAGCACTTAATAAAGCTTTGCGAACTAGGTTAAAAGCATGTAAGACTGCAATTTCTCGAACATCTGCACGACTTCTACCTGCGATATTGGCCTGGATAACTTCTGTCCCCGAAGCTTGCGCCAAAGCGATAAAGACTGTACCTGCTGGATGACCTTCTAGGCTATCTGGTCCAGCCACTCCTGTCAAACTAATTCCAAAATCTGACTGAGTCTTGATTCGCGCCTGTTCAGCCATTTTTTCAGCAGTAAAGGCTGAGACAACTCCATGCCCTTCCAATTCAGCATGTGGAATATCAAGCATCTTAGCTTTTTCTTCAAGGCTATAGGTCACAAAACCACCTTTAAAGATAGCAGATACACCTGAGAAATCAGCCAAAGTAGCTTGAAAAAGACCTGCAGTCAAGCTTTCTGCTGCAGTGATAGTTTTCTTTTGCTTTTTCAACTCTTCTACTACCAGGCTAGCCAAGCTGGTTTCTTCCCCATAGCCATAGCAAATTTCTCGAAGTGAAACACCCTCAAAAGTTTCTCTTTCAAGGATTTTTTGTTCTAAAGTATCTAGAACACGATCCGCTTCTTCTTGACTCTTAGCCTTGGTCGATAATCGAAGGGTCACTTCCCCAGTTTTAGCATAAGGCGCCAAGGTTGGATCCGTCTGCTGGTCAATCAAATCTGATAGAATGGTCACTAGCTGGCTTTCACCAATGCCAAAGAAACGAAGCACACGTGAATAGAGCTTAGATCCCGTTGTCAATCTTGGAAGCAACTCATTTAAGACCATAGGTTTCAATTCACTTGGAGGCCCTGGTAGAACGACGTAGGTTACCCCAGCCACCTCGATCATGCCACCGACTGCCAGTCCTGTTTCGTTTGGTAATGGAGTTGAACCTTGAACGATTTGAGCCTGGCGTTCATTATTTGGAGTTCTAGCATAGTCTGGTCGGTGAGCAAAAAAGTCATCTAGCTTAGCCTGAGCCTGAGGATCAAAAGTCAAGTCACGTCCTAAAAATTGGGCCAAAGTTTGCTTGGTCAAATCATCTTCCGTTGGCCCCAAGCCACCTGTTAAAATGACTAGACT
The DNA here is from genome assembly GCF_058200215.1 of Streptococcus sp. SCPM-O-B-15304 (M98). Classification (NCBI taxonomy): domain Bacteria; kingdom Bacillati; phylum Bacillota; class Bacilli; order Lactobacillales; family Streptococcaceae; genus Streptococcus; species Streptococcus sp. SCPM-O-B-15304 (M98). The sequence goes on from NZ_JBYQGQ010000004.1 coordinate 63,093, forward strand.
ACTGCGATTCTGAGCAATTTCTAACAAGGATAAGAGACGAGCCTCGTTATCTCCTACAGCTGTCTGAAAATAGACATCTACACCGATTTCAGCCAACTTTTCAGACAAGAATTGCGCATTGGTATTGACAATTTGTCCTGTTAAAATCTCTGTTCCAACAGCTATAATTTCTGCTTTCATTTTTTCCTCCTACTTACCTATTCGGATTTCTTTGAAAAAATCGCAGGATAATTCCTACGATTTGATGAATAGTTTCCTATTATTCTAACTCTTCTACTGCAACACTAGTAGATTGAGGCAACTGACCCTGACCATAAAGATTCTCATACAAGACTACGTTAGTCTCCAAATTCGTAACCTCTGGTTGCCCGAGCGAACGGCGTAAAAGATTTTGCATCTCTAACATATGCTCAGATGTCACGATTTGGTAAGATGTCCCTTGAAGCATTGCATCCTCTCCACGCAATTGTTGAGACTCAATATTCTTAAACGAATCTTGATAACCCATCAACTGAGGAATGGTTGTCGTTGTAATTTCGATATTTGTCTGCATATTGTCACTAAGAGCCTTCAGAATCTCTTGATAGTGACTCACACTGTTCAAACTAAGAATCTTCTCGACAACTTTTTGAATCACTTCACGCTGACGTTTTTGACGACCATAGTCTCCTTCTGGATCCTGATAACGCATACGTGAATAAACAAGGGCTTCTTCACCATTTAGCTTCTGTTCACCAACACCGATAGAAATTGTATTAAATGGTTCCTGATCTTGGATAGAGATTGGGAAACCTAGAGTGTTGTTCACTGTAATTCCACCTACTGCATCAACCATTCTTTGAAGTCCATGCATGTTGACCATCACATATCGGTCGATATGGATATTCATCATTTTTTGAATCGTTGAAATAGACAACTCTGCTCCACCATTGGCGTAGGCGGCATTGAGTTTTGCCTCCATTACACTACCATCTGGCTGCTGGATTTGTGTGAGAATATCACGCTCCAAACTCATCATGACTGTCTTCTTGGTTTTAGGATTCACCGTCACCAAGATCATTGAATCACTATTACCAGCCCATGGATCTGTACGTTCAACATTCCCTGTGTCCACTCCCATAAGCAAAATCGTCAGAGGTTCGGTCGCTTCAATGACCTTGGTTTCTTCTCCGATTTTTTTATAGGTTTTAGCCAAAGTCTGCGTACTCTGTTGGTAGATCGTATAGGCATAAGCTCCCACACCAAGTACTGTCACAAGAACAAAGCCTAAAAACATTCCGATTATCTTTTTTGCCATACTCTTATTCGTCTATCAGTTGACCCATTAGGTAAACATCTAGAAACTCTCCTCCTTCTATACAAGCACCACGTTCCTGTAATCCTTCTATGTTAAAGCCCATTTTTTCATACAGATGCACCGCAGCAAGATTTCTTTTTTGAACTGTCAATTGTAACCGTCGAATACTACCGCTTGATTTGGCCCATTCAATAGTTTCTTCCATCAAGATACTACCGAGACCATTTCCCCAGTAAGCTTTTTTTATTCCTAAAAAGACATCTCCAATATGACGGACTCGCGGACGTTGATCAGCTGTTGTATTGATGATTCCTACTAACTCATCATTCAAAAAAGCGAGTAGGGTAATTTGATTATCCGACTGGGCCTGCTTATCCAAAAAATGTTGCATTTCAGACTCACTCATTGCAATCCCATTTTCATCCAGACTGGTATAACTAGACTCTTGACCAATTTGATCTAAGAGAGCAATGACCGCTGAAGCATCCTGGGCTTCCGCTTCACGGATTAAAAGATCATACTCCATCCGTCAATCCTTTCAAAAGTTCTGTCGCTCTTTGGCCATGAGCATGAAAGACGATTTCTCGGCCCTCATCTTTTTTAAGGATTTCTAACTCCAGATAATCTGATGGAAGATTTTCCCCCAATAGATGTCCCCACTCAATAACCGTTACACCTGAACCAAAAAGAAATTCATCCAAGTCGATAGAATCTGCATCCCCTTCGATGCGATAAACATCTAAGTGATACAAGGGTAGACGTCCTTCATATTCTCTAACAATGGTATAAGTAGGACTCTTAATCATTTGATGAATGCCTAATCCCTTAGCCAGACCCTTTGTTAGCGTTGTTTTCCCAGCACCTAATTCACCAGTCAAAATCAACACATCATTTTTTTCTAACAAGTACCCTAGCTTTTCCCCAAGTGCAACCAACTCATCTTCATTTTTTGTGTACATGTAATTATTATACCAAAAAGTTTTATTTTGTGATATTTCCATCAACAAAAAAAGAGGAGACTCCCCTCTTTTTTTAGTTTTTGTCATTAGTTAAGAGCCATACTGATGTAGTTCAAGATAAACAAGGCATCCAAAATCCAAATCATGACATGCACATCTTTCACTTGACCTTTGACAACCTTCGTCAAAGTATAAGTTAAGAAACCAACAGCAATCCCTTGTGTGATTGAGTAGCTGAATCCCATAAAGATAGATGTGAAGAAAGCTGGAACAGCTTCAGCCATATCATCCCAAGGAATATTTTTCAAGTTAGAGAGCATCATAATTCCGACGATGATCAAAATTGGTGCAGTTGCAGCTGTTGGAACGATTGCTAGAAGTGGGCTAAAGAAGCTTGATAGGGCAAAACAGATGGCAACAACCAAAGCTGTCAAACCAGTACGTCCACCAGCACCGATACCCGCTGCAGACTCAACATAAGTTGTAACGTTTGAAGTACCAGCAATGGCACCTACTGAAGTTGCCACCAAGTCAGAGTAAAGAGCCTTATCCAATTTAGCTGACTCATGGTTTTCACCACTTGTTGCAATGATACCAACTTTTTCACCGGTACCAATAAGAGTACCGATAGTATCAAAAATATCTGTCAATGAGAAAGCAAGAATGGCCATCAAGGTTTCTGGCAAACGAGAAGTGTTTGAAATCAGAGATCCCAATCCTTCTGAACCAAGAGCAGCACCAAACAAAGTTCCTAGGTCGTTAACTGCTGATGAAAGATTATTGCTTGCAAAGTCAATGCTAGACAAATCAACAAGACCAACAGCAATCGCAAGAACTGTCGTTGTCAAAATAGAAAGGATGATACCACCTTTGATCCCCTTAACAACGAAGAAGATAGTAATGGCAATACCTGCAAGAGCTACCAAGACAGCTGGTGTATTGAAGTCTACCAATCCTGGAACAGCTGCTGAGTTTGCAGTAAGTGCTGCTTGAGCCTTATCTGCTCCTTCACCTGCTACTGTATAGGTACCTGGGTCAATCGAGAATTTCAAGAGACCAGCATTCTTAATCCCAACATAAGCAAGGAAAACCCCAATACCAGCTGAAATCGCTGAACGAAGAGTTGTAGGAATAGATTCGATGATCATTTTACGAACATTGGTCAATGTAATAATCAATGAAATAATCCCACAGATGAAGACCATTCCAAGAGCTTCTTGCCATTTATAACCCATCCCAAATACGACGGTAAATGTGAAGAAGGCATTTAGTCCCATACCTGGAGCTTGCGCATATGGCAAGTTAGCATAGAAGGCCATCATCAAAGTTCCCACAACAGAACCGATAATTGTCGCCAAGAATACACCCTGAACAGGCATTCCTGTTTGTGAAAGCATTTGAGGGTTTACAAAGAGAATATAACTCATTGCAAAGAAAGTTGTTAAACCAGCAAGAACCTCTGTACGGACATCTGTCCCGTGCTCTTTTAGTTTAAATAGTTTGTCCATTTTTAATCTCCTTTGTCATTTTACGAACAATACTACCATTATATCACCAATCATTCATCTTTTCAAGATGTTTTTTCTAATTTTAAAAATTCTTATGAGATATTATTCTCTTTATTTTCGCTTATTATCAGCTTTTCTAGTCACTTTCTGATATAATAGAAAACATCTTATCTGAAACTAGATTCGGGAGGATTTTATGACTAAAAAAATGATTGCCGTCGATTTGGACGGAACCTTGCTCAACTCTGAAAGCAAACTTTCTGATTTTACTATTGAAACGATTAAGAAAATCTCTAAAAAAGGCCACCAAGTTGTTATCGCAACTGGTCGCCCTTACCGTATGGCCAAAGATTTTTATGACCAACTTGAACTTGAAACCCCTATGATCAACTTCAACGGTTCACTCACTCATCTGCCAGGTAAGACTTGGAAACATGAAAAGTGTCTGACCGTGGACAAAAAATACCTCTTGGATATCGTGAAACGAAAAGAGGATATTGAGGCAGACTTTATCGCAGGTGAATACCGTAAAAAGTTTTACATTACAGCCCCGGACAAAGAAATTGCCGACCCTAAATTATTTGGTGTTGAAAACTTTCGCCCAGAAAATCAATTCCAGTCTGATTTAGTGACCAAGGGGCCTAACTGTATTTTATTACAAACTAGGGCAGACGATAAATATGCACTGGCTGAAGAGATGAACAGCTTTTACAAGCATCAACTCAATATTAATACTTGGGGCGGTCCCTTAAATATCCTTGAATGTACTCCCAAAGGAGTTCACAAGGCTTTTGCCCTTGAATATCTTCTCAATGTCATGAATATAGACAAACAGAATTTAATTGCCTTTGGTGACGAACACAATGACCAAGAGATGCTTTCCTTTGCAGGTAAAGGCTATGCTATGAAAAACGCAAATCCTGCTCTGTTACCTTTCGCAGACGAGCAATTACCATTAACCAACGAAGAAGATGGCGTCGCTCAGTTTTTACAAGAACGATTTCTTTAATTTCACTCATTCTATACTTTTGTGGTAGACATTAGCGACCTTAAAAGTATGGAATTTTTTTGAGCTCAAAGTCAATGAAAAAAGGATTTGAATCCGTCTTTTACAGATCCAAATCCCAACAAATGATGTCTATTTCTTTAAAACGATACGATCAGAAACATCGCGGTCCATGTCATCGATAATAATCTGGTTCTCTTCTGCCACATAAATCTTGACGTCATCACCAATGATGACTTTCTGATTTTCTGGTTCGAAGGTCACCTTCTTAACCTCTTGATCTCCGTTCGCTTCAACTTCTGTCCACGTTCCGGTATTTCCAGTGACTACAAGAGTAATGCTATCACCCTCGTATTGGCCCTTGTAGGTCCCATCTATATTAGTAGTCGTGTCAGTCTTTGCACTAGTAGTAGAACTAGAAGCACTGGTTTCTGACACTTGACTAGTGCTCGCCTCAGAGCTAGTGCTTGCTTGGGATGAAGGTGTCGATTTAGCTGTTGACGAACAAGCAACTAAAAGACTAAGACTTGCCACAGTAGCAAGAGAAAGTGTAAATTTTCTTAGTGACATAATGTCTCCTTTCTTTCAGGAGCTAAAGGCAGAAAAACTGCAGAACTATTCTACTTATACTATATCAAATAAAGGAAACAAGGTCAATCAAGCAACTATGTTTTTATAAGGTAGGCACGAACTTCAGATATAAAATAGAGGGAACCTGTAACAAACAGTAAGTCTTTCTCACCTGCAGACTTTTCAAAATCATCTATAAAGTCTCGATAGGAAGCAACTCTATGATAGTCGCTCAAATCTTTCTCCTCCAAAGATCCCTGATAGTCAAAGCTCGTCACATAGAGAGCTGTATCAGGTAAATGATCTGTCAGATAACCAAGCATACCACTGTAATCTTTACGCTTTAAAGCTCCAAAAAGGATTTGAGGTTGATAACCTTGCTGAATTTTTTCCTGGATAAATTCAACTAACCGCTCCAAGGCTGGTAGATTGTGGGCACCATCTAGATAAATGTGCTCCGTAACAGCTTCTAGACGCCCAGCCCAACTGGTTGTTTTCAGAGCATACCGGATAGCTTCCTCATTGACCTTTTCACCTCTCTCTGTCATAAACAACAGAAATGCCTGCAAAGCAAGGGCGGCATTTTCCTCTTGATAAGCTCCTTCCAAACCCAGTTTTAATTGGGTCAAATCCGCTAGAGAAGAAGAAGAAAAATTTCCTGATTTGAAAGAAAAATCTCGGTCAGCTTGGTAGAGAGTTACATCTAAATCTTCTGCTATCTTTTGACAAACGAGCTGGGCTTCAGGAGCTAAGTTTGCAATCACTGCTACTCTTTCTGGCTTAAAAATTCCTGCTTTCTGTTCAGCGATTTCTTCCAGACTATTGCCCAAGGTCTCCTGATGATCTAGGCCGATTGAAGTAATAACTGCAATCTCTCCAGTCACCACATTAGTGGTATCAAGAAGTCCACCAATCCCAACTTCTAATAGAACTAGATCCACCTCTTGTTCTTTAAAATAAAGCAAAGCAATCACGGTTAACAACTCAAAAAAAGATAGCTGATCGTGTGTTTCTAGAAGTCTTTGCTCCATTTCCTTAACTTGATTTGCTAAACGGATAAAGTCTGCATCCGATATAGGTTGACCATTGATACAAATCCGATCATGGATGCTAACAATGTGGGGCGAAGTAAAGGTCCCCACCTTCTTACCATGAGAAAGAAAGAGCTCTCTCATAAAGGCGATGGTTGAACCCTTTCCATTTGTCCCTGTCACATGGATAATAGGATAGGCTTGCTCAGGGTTCCCCAGCAAGTCTACCGCTCTCTGCATCCGCCCCAAACCTGATCTAAAATTCAAACCGATTCGACTATGAAGCCATTTTTCTACTTCAAACACGCTTAATCTCCTTAATCCTTAATAAAAAAGCGAAGATTCTCTTCGCTTTTTACTTCATTAGCTAGTATTTAATTCTAGTATGGGAGAAAAATGTCCCCCGGACGTTCCTGCTTTTTCTTATTTCTAGAAGCAGGAGTAAAAACATCCCCCGGACTTACCAGTTCTCTCTTATTTCAAGGAACTGGGCTGATACAGTCTCCCAGACTTACGGTCTTTACTTTTAGCGTAAGGCTAAAAACGTTCCCCCGAACGTTCCTGCTTTTTCTTATTTCTAGAAGCAGGGGTAAAAACATCCACTGGATGTTCCAACTCTTTCTAATTTCTAGGAGTTGGGGTGATACAGTCTCCCAGACTGTATCACTCCTCCATAAAGCTGTTGAAGACTTCTTCAATCATGTTCCATTCATCTTCTGAATCTTCAGGGATTGGTTGCAATTCACCTTCTGTTCCATCTTCATTTTCGATGAATGAATAAGCTTGGATTTCAACTTCGCCGTTTTCATCTTCTTCTGCGTTAACTGGTACAAGAAGGACATAGTTTTTACCAAATTCTTCTTTTCCGTCAATAGTCAAAAGGATTTCAAATAAAGTTTCGTTTCCTTGCTCATCTACAAGTGTAATAAGTTCACGTTCTTCGTGATCGTGGTTGTGATCGTGTGACATAGTTTCTCCTCTGTCTTAAAATTTTCTATCTAAATAATTTTGCAAAATCAATTGAGCAGCTAGTTTATCAATAACTTTTTTACGCTTATTGCGACTAATATCTGCTTGCTCAATCAACATACGTTCTGCAGCGACCGTAGTTAGGCGTTCATCTTGATACTCTACCGGTAGACCAAAGAGTTCTTCTAGTTTGGCTCCATAGGCTTGACTGGCTTCCACGCGCGGTCCGCTGGTATTGTTCATATTTTTAGGCAAACCAACAATAAAACGGTCTACCTTATAGGTTTCAACGAGTTCCTTGAGGCGTTCAAAACCAAACTGACCTTGATCTTCATTGATTTGGATGATTTCAAGCCCTTGTGCCGTAAAACCTAACGGATCGCTAATCGCTACTCCTACCGTTTTGGAACCAACGTCCAATCCCATAATTCTCATAGATTATAGATCGACTCCTTGTCCTTTAAGGTAGTAGCGAACCAATTCTTCAACGATTTCATCTCGCTCATACTTACGGATTTGATTTCGTGCATTGTTATAACGAGGAACGTAAGCTGGGTCTCCACTGAGAACATAGCCCACGATCTGGTTAATAGGGTTATAGCCCTTTTCATTCAAAGAAGCATAGACATCTGTCAATGTTTCACTGATTTCTTTTTTATTGGAATCGTCCAATTTAAAACGTACGGTTTCTTCAGTAAATCCCATTCTAACACCCTCTTTCCTTAGAATAGTACTATTATAGCACATTCGCGGTCGTTCTACAAATCACACAGTCTGATTCTGCTGATTTTCTCTGACTTTTTACTGGACTGTTGCCCCATTTGCAACACGATTAGCAATATAGTCCTCTGGTTCGTTTTTCAATAGATTTTCCAGTCCAACATTCTTCAAGTATTCGTTTTCACTTGCTTTTTTGAGATCCAGTGTTTGGAAATCATAGCTAGTCTTGGTTTCCATCTCTTTCTCATTTAAAAGAGTCGTTTCGATGGTAAATCCTGAAATTTTTCGAGCCGCTTGAACAGACTCATCCTTGTCCTCAGCTTCTTTTAGAGCTTTTTTAGCTTCATCTAATCCTCGCTCAGAAATATAATTTTTTAAATCTTCTGATACTGGACGCTTTTGCTGAATGGTCAAGCTTAAAAATTGATTGCCTTTGTAGGTAATGATTTGAGTTTGCTGTGCTCCACTCTCATCAGCTGGCAAAACCAAGGTCTTGGTAACAACTGTATTCTTGGTTGCATTTTCTAATACGGGCAAGGTCGACTGTAGGGCTTCTTGAGAACTCTCAGTAGTTGAAGCTGCTGTTTCTTTTTTCTGACCACATCCAACGAGCAAAAATAGTGCTGCGAATGTTCCAATAACTAACTTTTTCATAAATCCTCACATGTTATCCAATTTAAATATTAGAGAAGGCCAGGAGTCACTCCCAGCCTTGATGTTTTATAGAGCCGCACGTAAACGCGCTTCTGCATTTTCCACATTACGGACAGAGCGTGGCAAAAAGGCACGGATATCGTCTTCTTTATAGCCGACTTGTAGGCGTTTCTCATCTACAAGAATCGGACTTTTCAAGATACGTGGTGTTTCCATGATTAGGTTGAGCACTTCATTGACACTCAAATCTTCGATATCAACACCAAGAGCCTTTGCATAACGATTTTTCGATGATACGATACTTGCAATTCCATTGTCTGTTTTTGTCAAAATATCAAGTAGTTCTTCTCTCGTGATTCCTTCCTTACCGAGGTTTTGTTCTTTATAACTTAACTGGTGGGCATTGAGCCAGGTCTTCGCTTTTTTACAGCTAGTACAACTTGAGACTGTATAAATTTTGATCATGTACCTACCCCTTTCGCTACATGTTACTATCAGTTTAGACTATTATACCATAAAAAACATCGGACTTGCGACCTATTTTTAAAAATTTTTAACTTTTTTGGCAATTTTTGAACTTTTTTCTTGACAAAATACGAACTATAACCATTCTTTATACTTCTTAATGTAAAATTTCTTAATAACTGTAACGCTAAACATATACAAGAAAATAATACAGATTAAGAACAAGAAGTAAGGAAATCCTAAGGGTGCTAGACGAAGGATATTTACTAGTGGTCCATAAGGTAGGCTGGTTACGAAAAAGGCTGCAATCAGAGTCATCAAAATCACAAGCCAAGCTGGTCTGCTTTGTAGAAAAGGAACTTTTGCTGTACGAAGCATATGGATGACCATGGTTTGAGACCACATAGATTCGATGAACCATCCTGTTTGGAACAAGATAATAAACTGAAGGGCAGATTCAGATCCATGAACATAGTGATGGCCTGTCACCAAAGGAACAATGATAAAGTAGAGGAAGATAAAGGTCAAAATATCAAAGACAGATGAGATTGGTCCCATCCAAACCATAAATCGCGTAATGGATTTTGCTTCCCATGTATGGGGTTGTTTAAGGAAGTCTTGATCCACATTATCAAATGGCAATGCCACACAAGACAAATCATAGACTAGGTTTAGGACAATGAGATGAACAGGAGCCATTGGTAAAAATGGTAAGAAAATACTCGCAACAAGGAGTGAGAAGATATTCCCAAAGTTTGAACTAACGGTCATCTTGATGTACTTGGTCATGTTGGCGTAGACCTTACGACCCTCAACGATACCAGTTTCAAGAACCATGAGATCCTTGTCTAGCAAAATAACATCCGCAGTTTCCTTGGCGATGTCTACTGCTGTATCTACAGAAATACCGACATCTGCCACCTTCATGGATGGAGCGTCATTAATACCGTCACCCATATAACCAACACCGTGACCATTTTTCTTTAACTGTAGAATGATACGGGCTTTTTGATCAGGAGACAATTTAGCAAATACTGTTACACTTTCAACCGCTTCTGCCAATTCTTGATCTGTCATTTGGTCAATGTCAGCCCCTAAGAGCATATGCTCAACGTCCAAACCAACCTTTTCACAAATGGCTTGGGTTACTTTTTCGTTATCCCCAGTTAAAATTTTTGTTTTGACACCATGCTCAAGTAGAGCTTGAATGGCTGGTGCTGCAGATGGTTTTGGCGGATCCAAAAAGGCAAGGTAACCTGTAAGGATCATGTCACTTTCATCAGTCACAGCATAGGCATAATCTTCACGTAGACCTGACTTGTAACCAACACCTAAAACACGCAAACCTTGACGGTTTAATTGACCAACTTCTGCTAATACTTCTTGGCGAATGTCTTCGGTTAGGGGAATGATTTCTCCGCGATATTCCACATGAGTCGAAATGTTCAACATTTCTTCCAAAGCACCTTTAGTAACCATACTAACGACATTGCTGTCGTCTTTGACGATGACACTCATGCGTCTGCGTTCAAAGTCAAAAGGCAGTTCATCAATCTTTTGGAAGATTTTATCCAAATCTTGTAGAATAGCGTGTTCTTTGGATTCTTTTTCAGTTCTACTGATAATGGCACGGTCCATCAAGTTTTTCAAACCTGTTTGGAAATGTGAATTTAGATAAGCTCTTCTTAAGACCGCCATATCCAAATCACCATGGATATCCAAGGGATATTCTAAGACAATCTCATCTTGCGTTAGAGTTCCTGTTTTGTCCGTACATAGGATATCGATTGCTCCTAGGTCTTGAATAGCATTGAGTTTTTTGATAACCACCTTTTCCTTGGCCATGATAATGGAACCTTTGGCCAAGCTGGCTGTGATAATCATTGGAAGCATTTCTGGTGTCAGTCCGACACCGACACTCAAGGCAAAGACTCCAGCCTCTAGCCAGTCTCCATCGGTCAACCCATTTGCAAAAAACACAATCGGAACCATGACAAGCATCAAGCGGATCAAGAGCCAAGAAATGCTGTTCATTTCACGTTCAAAAGAAGTTGGCTCATCATAGGTGTTGAGAGTTTGCTCAATAGCTCCCATCATGGTGTCATCACCAACAGCGAGAACCATAGCTGTAGCACTTCCTGAGATAACGTTTGTCCCCATGAATGCCAAAGATTCTGCTTCTAAAAGACTCTCTATATTTTGACTAGTGGCTTTATTTAAAGCAAGCTTTTCGACTGCATCGCTTTCTCCAGTCAAACCTGACTGTTGAACAAAAAAGTCGCGGGATTCAAACAAGATAACATCTGCAGGAATCATATCTCCCGCACTCAATTTCACGAGGTCTCCCACAACCAACTCATCGATAGGTAACTCTTGTTCAAGACCATCGCGAATAACAGTTGCTGTGTTGACAATCATTTTTGAAAGATTGGTTGTTGCCTTATCGCTTCGCAATTCTTGGACAAAACGGATGCCTCCTGAAATCAAAACCAAGACAACGATAATGATAGATGTCGTTGGATCTTCTTGACCAGGTTTGGCAAGCCAGACATTTGTAACGAGAGAGATAAAGGCAATCACAAGCAAAATGATTGTGAAAGGATTGATAATGGACTCATAAATCTTTTTAAAGATGGAATCCTCTTGACCCTTGGTAATGGTGTTTTCACCATATAGGTCACGGTTTTCTTCGACTTGTTCTTGGTCTAAGCCTTTTAGACTTGTATGGTAAAAAGCTAGACTATCTTTAAATGGAGTTTGAATAGCTGCTGCTAATCTTTCTTTTGTAGTTTTCATTGGTTTCTCCTATCTGTATGAATGGTGATTTCATACTCAATGAAAATCAAAGAGCAAACTAGGAAACTAGCCACAGGCTGTACTTGAGTACGGCAAGGCGACGTTGACGTGGTTTGAATTTGATTTTCGAAGAGTATCATACACAGAGACCAATCACTTTATAGGGACAGAACGACACAAATCAGCGATTGGCTGTGTATGTGCGGTTCTGGATGATCGTCAATTTGCATCGTTTGTCTCCTTTCTTTGTTTTAAAACAGCAGAAAATCCTGCCATAAAATGGCAGGACTAAAAAACTTATGATCTGTTTTCGTTCAAGCTTTAACTCCATAGGGCAATGTAATGAGCTTAGTCTTGACCTTCGCGACCAGGACTGTTAACCAACGAGTAGTGTCTCCACTGCTTTGCGGTAGTCATCCGTATCCCTATGGTAGCCTCACCTACCGTTTTCGCCTTTCAGTATAAACCTTTAACTAATAAAAGTCAACGATTTATCTCATTTTTTTAGATTACAATCAATTCTTTTGGAGCTAGGGTTAATAGCTCGCAACCGGTATCTGTAATCAAGATATCATCTTCGATACGAACTCCATATTTACCTTCGATATAAATACCGGGTTCATCAGTTAAGACCATACCCGATTTAATAACTTCTGTAGAAGTTTGGTTAAAGTATGGCTCTTCGTGGATATCAAGTCCGATACCGTGTCCGATACCGTGTGTAAAGTATTGTCCATAGCCTGCTTCCACAATGATATCACGAGGGATTTTGTCAAAGTCACGGAAACCTAAGCCAGCCTTAGCTTGGTCAATCAATGCTTGATTAGCCTTCAAAACGGTGTTGTAGATTTCTGCTTGTTCGTCGCTGACATGGCCTAGGTAGATGGTACGAGTCATATCACTCACATAATACTCATAAAGACACCCAAAGTCCATAGTGATAGCTTCGCCTAGTTCTACTGGCTTGTGCATTGGGTGGGCATGGGGTTTAGAAGAGTTGATGCCACTCGCTAAGATTGTGTCAAAAGACAAACCTGCCGCTCCCAGCTCACGCATACGGAAATCAAGGAAGTTGGCAATTTCAATTTCAGTCTTCCCTGGCTTGATAAAGTCAAGGGCATCGTGGAAAGCTTGGTCAGAAATGGAACAAGCCTTGCGAATCGTCGCAATCTCTGTTTCATCCTTAATCATGCGAAGCGCTTCAACAAACTGTGTCTGAGGAATTAATTCCAAACCTTCAAAAGCAGCTTGCATGCGGTGGTAATAAGAAACCGAGATTTCATCTTCAAACCCGATACGAGAAAGACCCATGTCTTTAGCAATTTTTGCGATAGTAGCTAACTCGTCACGTTCTGCAAAAATCTCAAAACCAGTAACTTCCTGCTTAGCAGCGATAATATAGCGGGCATCTGTCACCAAGACCTGACGGTCACGACTGATAAAGACTGTTCCATTTGAACCCCAAAATCCTGTCAAATAGTAGACATTTTTAAGGTTATTGATAATGATTCCATCTAGTTCTTTTTCTTGCATTTTATCGAGAAATGCTTGCACACGTTTATTCATGATGTAACTTTCCTTTCAAATACTGTCCTGTATAGCTAGCTTCATTGGCCGCTACTTCTTCTGGGGTTCCTGTTGCAATGATGGTACCACCACCAACACCACCTTCTGGTCCTAAGTCGATAATATGGTCTGCTGTCTTGATGACATCTAGATTGTGCTCAATCACGAGAACTGTATTGCCATCATCGACAAAGCGAGACAAAACAGTAAGTAGACGAGCGATATCCTCGGTATGGAGACCTGTTGTTGGTTCGTCTAAGATATAGAAAGACTTGCCTGTCGAACGCTTGTGGAGCTCGCTAGCCAGCTTCATACGCTGCGCTTCTCCACCAGAAAGAGTTGTGGCAGGTTGTCCCAAGGTCACATAGCCTAGACCTACATCCTTGATCGTCTGGAGTTTGCGTTGAATTTTCGGAATGTGTTTGAAAAATTCCACCGCATCGTTGACGGTCATATCCAAGACTTGCGAGATATTCTTTTCCTTGTAGTGAACTTCCAGGGTTTCGCTATTGTAACGAGTCCCATGACAGACTTCACAGGCTACGTAAACATCTGGCAAGAAGTGCATCTCAATCTTGATAATCCCGTCACCCGAGCAGGCCTCACAGCGCCCACCCTTGACATTGAAACTGAAACGACCCTTCTTGTAGCCACGAATCTTGGCTTCATTTGTCTGAGCAAAGAGGTCTCGAATGTCATCAAAGACACCTGTATAGGTAGCTGGATTGGATCTCGGAGTTCTTCCAATTGGACTCTGGTCAATGTCTATCAGACGATCGATATGCTCGATTCCTGTAATGGATTTAAACTTACCAGGCTTGTCTGAATTGCGATTGAGCTTTTGTGCAATAGCCTTTTTGAGGATGCTGTTAATGAGGGTCGACTTCCCTGAGCCAGAGACACCTGTCACCGCAATGAATTTTCCGAGTGGGAAGCGAGCGGTGATGTTTTGTAAGTTGTTCTCACGCGCACCTGTCACTTCGATAAAACGTCCATTTCCAACGCGACGTTCTGACGGCACTGGAATCGCGCGTTTTCCTGATAGATACTGTCCGGTAAGGGACTTGCTGTTGCGAGCTACTTGCTTAGGCGTTCCTGCCGCAACAATTTCTCCACCAAAGACACCCGCTCCAGGACCGACGTCAATCAGATAATCAGCTTCTCGCATAGTATCTTCATCGTGTTCTACCACGATCAAGGTGTTCCCCAAGTCACGCATCTTTTTCAGACTGGCAATCAAACGGTCATTGTCCCTCTGGTGAAGACCGATTGACGGCTCGTCCAGGATATAAAGGACACCTGAGAGATTGGAACCAATCTGAGTCGCCAAACGAATACGTTGACTCTCCCCTCCTGATAATGTTCCTGCTGAACGAGAAAGCGTCAGATAGTTAAGGCCCACGTTATTGAGGAAGGTCAAGCGATCCTTGATTTCCTTAAGAATCGGACGAGCAATGATAGCTTCATTTTCAGATAGGGTTAGTTGATCAATGACCTCCAAATGGTCTGCAATGGAGAGGTCTGAAATTTCGCCGATATGGAGTCCTTTTTCTCCCCCTACTCGAACAGATAAGGCTTGGTCATTAAGACGATAACCATGACAAGTACCACAAGTCAGCTCGTTCATATAGAGACGCATCTGTGTACGAGTGTAGTCGCTATTGGTTTCATGATAGCGACGCTTGATATTACCAATCACTCCTTCAAATGGAATATCGATATCACGAACTCCACCGAATTCATTTTCATAGTGGAAATGAAACTCTTTCCCATCTGAACCATAGAAAATGAGATGTTTCTCCTCCTCAGACAAGTCCTTAAAAGGAGTATCCATATCCACTCCAAAGGCTGTCATGGCTTGTTCCAGCATATTTGGATAATAGTTTGAAGAGATAGGGTTCCAAGGCGCTAATGCTCCCTCACCAAGGGTCTTGCTAGCATCTGGTACGACTAAGTCCGTATCAACCTCTAACTTGATCCCCAAACCATCACACTCACTACAGGAGCCAAAGGGTGCATTGAAGGAGAAGAGACGAGGTTCTAACTCTGGAACCGTAAAGCCGCAAACTGGACAAGCATAGTGTTCTGAAAAGAGCAACTCTGAATCATCCATCGTATCAATAACGACATAACCTTCAGCGATACGGAGAGCTGCTTCAATCGAATCAAAGAGACGACTACGGATACCTTCTTTGATAATGATACGGTCTACCACCACGTCAATGTTGTGTTGTTTATTCTTTTCAAGTTCAGGAACTTCAGTCACGTCGTAGACAACTCCATCGACACGGACACGTACGTAACCATCCTTTTGAATCTTTTCAATCAGCGTCTTATGCTGCCCCTTTTTCTTACGAACAACAGGAGCCAAAATCTGCAGACGCTGGCGCTCTGGCAATTCCAAAACCTTATCTACGATCTGTTCGACAGACGAAGCCTTGATAGCTCCGTGCCCATTGATACAGTAGGGTGTTCCTACACGAGCATAGAGGAGACGTAGGTAGTCGTTGATTTCCGTCGTTGTCCCGACCGTCGAACGAGGATTCTTACTGGTCGTTTTCTGGTCAATGGAAATGGCAGGGCTGAGACCATCGATAGAATCCACATCTGGCTTTTCCATATTGCCCAAGAACTGACGAGCATAGGCTGACAGACTTTCAACGTAGCGGCGTTGCCCTTCTGCATAAAGGGTATCAAAGGCCAAACTAGACTTTCCTGATCCAGATAGTCCCGTCACCACAACTAGCTTGTCACGCGGAATTTCCACATCTATATTTTTTAAATTATGGGCGCGTGCCCCATGGATGACAATCTTATCTTGCATATTACTTCTTTCTAGTTCATTGTTGCTTTCCATTATACCAAAAAAAGTGAAATTCTATTACCAAAAAAGCCGAATTTGTAGTATAATAGTACGGTGTCAAAAATCACTGTAACACGGATTAGATTAGGAAAGGATAGGAGATATGAAGCAAGTCTTTCTCTCAACTACAACTGAATTTAAAGAGATTGATACGCTCCAGCCGGGCACTTGGATCAATCTCGTCAATCCTACTCAAAGCGAATCGATGGAAATCGCCTCGGCCTTTGATATTGATATCGCTGACCTCCGTGCACCGCTCGATGCGGAAGAGATGTCACGTATCACCATCGAAGATGAGTACACCTTGATTATCGTAGACGTCCCAATCACAGAGGAAAGAAACAACCAGACCTACTATGTGACTATTCCCTTGGGGATTATCATCACAGAAGAGGCTATTATTACCACTTGCTTGGAGCCTCTACCACTTCTTGATGTCTTTATCAATCGTAGGCTTCGAAATTTCTATACCTTCATGCGTTCGCGCTTCATCTTCCAAATCCTATACCGCAATGCGGAGATTTACTTGACAGCCCTCCGTTCGATTGAACGTAAGAGTGAGCAGATTGAGAGTCAACTTCATAAGTCTACTCGAAACGAAGAACTGATTGAACTCATGGAGTTGGAAAAGACCATCGTCTACTTCAAAGCTTCACTTAAGACAAATGAGCGCGTGATTAAAAAATTGACCAGCGCAACTAGCAATATTAAGAAATACCTTGAAGACGAAGACTTACTTGAAGACACATTGATTGAAACGCAACAGGCCATCGAGATGGCGGATATCTATGGAAACGTCCTTCACTCTATGACAGAGACCTTTGCCTCTATCATTTCAAACAACCAGAACAATATCATGAAAACCTTGGCCCTCGTGACCATCGTTATGTCTATCCCGACTATGATTTTCTCAGCTTACGGAATGAACTTTAAGGACAATGAAATCCCTTTAAACGGAGAACCGCATGCTTTCTGGCTCATCGTCTTTATCGCCTTTGCTATGAGTGTTTCTCTCACTCTTTACCTCATCCATAAAAAATGGTTCTAAACAGGAGTTATTATGTCACAGATTGATTTAAAAGAATTAACAAAGAAAAACCAAGAATTTATCCATATTGCAACCCAGCAATTTCTCAAGGACGGGAAAACCGATGCCGAAATCAAGGCTATCCTTGAAGAAGTCATTCCTCATATCCTTGAGGAGCAACCAAAAGGAGTGACAGCTCGTTCTATCTACGGAGCACCAACTCACTGGGCTCATAGTTTCAGCGAAAAAGAGCAATTCGAAAAAGAACATCCAAAAGAAAACGACGATCCAAAATTGATGATGTTGGATTCAGCCCTTTTCATCACAGGATTATTTGCAGTAGTTAGCGCCTTGATGAGCTTCTTCTCAAACCAACCTGTGGCCTACGGATTGGTAACACTTATCAGTGTAGGGGCCTTTGGTGGAGTTGCCTTCTATCTTCTCTACCACTTCATTTACCGCTACTACGGACCAGATACTGACCGTAGCCAACGCCCACCATTCTGGAAATCACTTTTGGTCATGCTAGCAACCATGTTTGCCTGGGTCTTCATCCTCTTCTTGAGTAACTTCCTTCCACAAGCCATCAACATCAGCTTACCACCTCTTGTTTTGTTGGTGATTGGAGGAGCTCTCCTTGCCCTACGTTTCTACCTCAAGAAACGTTTCAACATCAAGAGCGCAAGTGCAGGACCAGCTAGATATTAAGATAAACAATAAAAGTAGTGTGTTTTGTAGACAGACTACTTTTTTTGTAGTTCCAAATCATTTTTCGATTCTCCAAAGGAAAGTAGCTACATTTTCTAAAAACGTTCTAATATAAAGGCCTCCCTTAGAATCCCGAGGTTTTATCCTTGAATCCAAGTTGTTTTTCTGTTATACTAATAAAGTAATAAGGAGAAATATATATGACTAAACAGAGAATTAATCAAATTGTTGGTTCAATTGGTGCCTTTATCGGAATTATTGTATTTATAGCCTACATCCCTCAAATTTTTGCCAATTTACAAGGAAACAAAGCTCAACCATTTCAACCTTTATCAGCAGCAGTCTCTTGCTTAATCTGGGTCATTTATGGATGGACAAAAGAGCCTAAGAAAGACTGGATTCTAATCATTCCAAACTCGGCCGGGGTTGTCCTTGGAGGACTGACCTTCCTTACTGCTCTATAAGAAATTAACTACTATAAAAGCAACCACCTAATTGGTTGCTTTTTTGCTTACTTTCTTGATCTAAAAGCCTTTTTCTGATTCTAATTCTTGTTGTTTCTCCTCTTCTTTTGTGATACAATAGCATCAATTTATTTCTAGGAGGATGAGATATGGTTTCTACTATTGGTATTATAAGTTTATCTAGTGGGATTATCGGAGAAGACTTTGTCAAACACGAAGTGGACTTGGGTATTCAACGTCTCAAGGGCCTCGGACTCAATCCTATCTTTTTACCCCATTCACTAAAAGGCTTAGAGTTTATCAAGGACCATCCTGAAGCTCGTGCGGAGGATTTGATTCAAGCCTTTTCTGATGATAGCATCGACATGATCCTATGCGCCATCGGTGGAGACGATACCTATCGTTTATTACCCTATCTTTTTGAAAATGACCAACTAGAAAAAGTAATCAAACAAAAAATTTTTCTTGGCTTCTCGGATACGACCATGAACCACCTCATGTTGCATAAACTAGGCATCAAGACTTTTTACGGCCAATCATTTCTAGCAGACATTTGTGAGTTAGACAAAGAAATGTTGCCATATAGCTGCCACTACTTTAAAGAATTGATTGAGACTGGAAAAATCTCCGAAATCCGCCCTAGTGACGTTTGGTATGAGGAACGAACTGACTTCAGTTCCAAGGCTCTGGGGACACCTCGTGTCAGTCATGCAAATACAGGTTTTGACTTGTTACAAGGAAATGCCCAGTTCGAGGGAGAAATCCTCGGTGGTTGCCTCGAATCTCTCTACGATATCTTTGACAACTCTCGATACGCAGACAGCACGGAGCTCTGCCAAAAATACAAACTTTTCCCTGACTTGTCAGACTGGGAAGGAAAAATCCTCTTGCTAGAAACAAGTGAAGAAAAGCCTGAACCTGACGACTTCAAAAAGATGTTGCGGACTTTAAAGGAAACTGGTATATTCGAGGTTATCAGTGGACTCTTGGTCGGAAAACCTATGGATGAAACTTTCTATGACGACTATAAAGAGGCACTATTGGATATCATTGACAGCAATATCCCGATTGTCTATAATCTAAACGTTGGCCATGCCACACCAAGAGCAATTGTTCCCTTTGGAGTCCACGCCCATGTAGACGCAACGGAGCAAGTCATTCGATTTGACTATAACAAAGAAAGCTGAGATGAATTTCTCAGCTTTTTTCAGTATCGTTACTAGCATTTTCATCACATACTACCGATAGCTAAAATAATAAAGGAGAGGCTATTGCCTAACATGTGAACAAGTAGGGGATAGTAGATATTCTCCTTTTCTTTCACATAAATAATAGAAAAGGCAAGGCCCCCACCTAGGTATCCGACTGCACCGACCCACTCTGATAAAGACAAACTGTGCATATGAGCAAGCGCAAAGGCAAGGCCGACCAAAAAGACACTCAGCCAAGTTGGCAGACTTTTCCTAAAATATCTCAATAAAATTTGACGGAAAAAGAGCTCTTCCACTAAAGGTCCTATGACACAGGCAAAAACCGCTATCAGTAGTGGTTGTTCTTGAAAGGTACTTTGAATATTCGACTGGTTTAGACCTTGTCCGACCAGCCCGAAAAACTGCCTCAACAACTCTGATACAAATCCAAAGGCAACAGTCATCAGAATGAGAAAGAGCCATCCTGTTAAGACGCCAAAGAAGAATTTTCTTTTAGCCTTTCTAATCTCTTCCCACTTTTGGAGCAATAGGGACTTAAATAAGAAGCAACCATACACAAACATGATGGTATAGACTAAATATGTCCCTGCAGAAGAAGGTAATGGAGCATCAAATACTCGTATACCATCAAACACAAAAAGGACTGTATAGAGAATCGCAAAAATCAGAATTCCCTTATATTTGTTAGACATCATTTAATTCCCCTTCCATTCACAATCATTCTCATGGTCATCAACTAGCCCTGCAGCTTGTAGAAAGGATAAAACAGCGACTGGTCCTGTGAACTTGAAGCCACGTTTTTTGAGTTCCTTGGATATTTTTTCGGACAAAGGCGTTTTGGCTGGTGCTTGACTGTAGTCCGGGATATCATTCACAATCGTCTTCCCACCGACAAAAGACCAAAGATAAGCATCAAAAGTTCCGAATTCTGCCTGCAATTGTAGAAAGGCCTGGGCGTTGGCACGTGTCGCAAATATCTTGGCACGATTGCGGATGATGGCTGGATTATCCATCAAAGCTTCCAATTCTTCATCCGACATCTCTGCGACCGCTTGAATTTGGTAACCATGAAAAGCTTGACGGAAGGCTTGGCGTTTATTGAGCACCGTTTCCCAAGAAAGACCAGCCTGATAGGTCTCCATGCAGAGTAACTCAAAAAGAGCACGGTCATCATGAAGTTGTTGACCCCATTCCTCATCGTGGTAGGCTACATATAGAGGGTTGTTCATTTTTACCCAGCCACAACGTTTTGGCATAGGAACCTCCTATTTCACCAACATCTTAAGGGCAGATTTGATGTAGTTTTCAGCTGTATCAGAAGTTCCTTCAAAGAATTTCTTGATTTTCTTGAGCTCAGTCGCCTTATAGCCCAGTGCCAACATGGCTTCCATAGCCTCTTCCAATTCTTGGTTGTCACTGCTAGATGGAACTGTAGCCTTAGCAGGGAGGTCATCGCCTGCCACAACCACCTTACCTTCTAGGTCCAAGATCATCTGTTGGGCTGTTTTCTTCCCGATTTTAGGGAACTTGGTCAGGTAGGTTATATTCTTGGTCTCGATGGCTTGAACAAGCCCTGCATTGTCATCAGCTGCAATGATAGCCAGAGCTGATACAGGGCCAATGCCCGACACCGAAATCAAGCTGAGAAAGAGTTTTTTCTCGTCTTCTGAACGGAAACCGTAAAGTAGATGAGCATCTTCGCGAACGACTTGATGGACATAGATTTGTGCTTCTTGATTGACTTGTCCTGAGTAAGCATAAGGGTTGGCTACGTGTAGGATGTAGCCGATGCCGTTTGCTTCTAGAACGATGTATTTAGCAGTAATTTTGGTAATAATACCTTTTAGATATTCGTACATAATTTTTCCTTCAATTTATACTCAATGAAAATCAAAGAGTAAACTAGGAAGCTAACCGTAGGCATAACTTAAGTTAGACAAGGTAAGGCTGACGCAGTTTAAAGAGATTTTCGAAGAGTATTAGTATTTGCCTAATTCTCGTAGGCTCGTGTGATTCTCCTGAATGCGACGGAACATCTTTTCCATGTCTGACTTGGTAAAGTGGACCAAAACAGGGCGTCCGTGTGGACAGTTGTAGGGGTTGTCACATTGGGAAAGCTGATAGAGGAGTTGTCTAGCCGAGTGATCATCGATACGGTGGTTAGCCTTGATAGACCTCTTGCAGGACATCATAATGGCTAGTTCAGCTCGGTATTTCTTGATTGAAACTTCCTTGGTCAAGAGGAGCATGTCGCACATCTCATAGATTCCAGATTCAATTTCCTCCTCTGCCATCCAAATGGGATGTTCGCGCAAGATAAATTGATTCTCCCCGTACTCTGCTAGAAAGACGCCAACTTCCTCTAAAAGAGACATTCTTTCCTTGAGGCGAAGGGAATCATCCGCAGGAAATTCAAAGATATAGGGCACTAGGAGTTGCTGCTGGCTCTGGTCAACATTGCCAATACTTTCGCGATACTCCTCATACTTAACCCGCTCCTGAGCTGCGTGTTGGTCTATGATGTAAAGCCCATCTCTACCTTGGGCAAAGAGATAGGTTCCATGCATCTGACCGAAAAATTCCAACTCCGGAAAGCTTGAAGATTCTTCTCGCTCCAGCTTGTCATAAGCCTTATCCAAATTAGCCATATCTAACTCAGGATGATCCAGTTGGTCGTAACTGATAGACTTTCTCTCTGCAAAATGCAGTTTTGCTGGTTTGGTCAGCTGATCCAAGGTTTCCTTAGCGAAGAGGTTCAAATCCTGTCTTTCTTCAGTCAGATTCACCTGATGGTCTGCTACCTCAGCTTGAGGCGGTCTTGTCAGCTCCGTTTGCTCGTAGTAAAGATTATTTTCTTTAAGCGGGAGAATGGTTTGCTCTACTTTTTCACGATTGCGAACCGTAGACTTAGCAAGATTTTCCAAGGCATCTGGAATCAAGGTCTGTTCCTTGAGACTCTTTGCGATAGCTTCTGAAACTAGCGCCATCAGCTCTCTTTCCTTGGAAATTCGCACTTCTTGCTTAGTTGGATGCACATTGACATCCGCCAGATAAGGATCGATATGGATGTGAATAACGGCTAGTGGAAAACGTCCCACCATGAGCTTGCTACCGTATCCATCTAAAATGGCACGATTGAGCAGGAAATTTTTGATATAACGGCCATTGATAAAGAGACTGATATAGTTGCGATTAGCCCGTGTCAATTCAGGCAATGAGACAAAACCTGAAATTTCAAAGTCTAGGTCAGAATTTTCAATCTCAACCATCTTTTTGGCACTAGCCAAACCGTAGATTCCAGCAATGGCTTGGCGGAGTTGACCCGTACCAGCTGTTCGTGTCATTTCCTTGCCATCACTAATTAGACTAAAGGAAATCTCAGGATGGGCTAGCCCCAGACGATTGACAATATCGATGATATGAGACAACTCTGCCTGCTGGCTCTTCATATACTTTAGACGAGCCGGTGTGTTGAAAAAGAGGTCCTCCACACAAACCTTGGTCCCCACAGGACTGGTCGCAGGCACAATTTCTTCTACTTCTCCCCCGCGAGCCACTAGCTTGGTCCCGTGACTTGCACCCTCTACTGCTGTCAAAAGAGTCAGTACACTAACAGATGCGATCGAAGGCAGAGCTTCACCACGAAAACCAAGAGTCCGAATCCTAAAGAGATCCGCTTGATTCTTAATTTTACTGGTCGCATGACGGCGGAGAGCTAACTCGACTTCATCGTGGGCAATCCCGTGACCATTATCGGTAATTTGGATTTTCTTAAGACCAGCTTCTTCGATCTCAACGATAATCTGGCTAGAACCAGCATCGATAGCATTTTCAACCAACTCTTTAACTACGCTGGCAGGACGTTCGATCACTTCTCCTGCTGCAATCTGGTTGGCCAAGACTTCTGGCAATTCAATAATATGAGACATCTTTCAGCCCCTTTCTCAACTGTTTTTATCTATTTCTCTGAAAATAATACTCTTCAAAAATCAAATTCAAACCTCGTCAGTCTCGCCTTGCCGTATATGTGTTACTGACTTCGTCAGTTCTATCCACAACCTCAAAACGGTGTTTTGAGCAACCTGCGGCTAGTTTCCTAGTTTGCTCTTTGATTTTCATTGAGTATAAGCTAGTGCTATTATACCATATTTCATTCGTTTCCAAAAAAGTCCAAGCAGCAACTTTCTTCCCGATTTTACTAGGTTATTTGCCAAGTTTGTGGTAAAATAGGTAGAAACAATATTTTAAAAAGGAGAAAAGACACATGCACATTTTTGATGAGCTAAAAGAGCGTGGTTTGATTTTTCAAACGACTGATGAAGAAGCTTTGCGTAAAGCCCTAGAAGAAGGTCAAGTTTCTTATTATACTGGCTACGATCCAACTGCTGACAGCCTTCACCTAGGTCACCTTGTCGCAATCTTGACAAGTCGTCGTTTGCAGTTAGCAGGTCACAAACCTTATGCGCTCGTTGGCGGTGCTACTGGTCTCATCGGAGATCCGTCCTTCAAAGATGCTGAGCGTAGTCTCCAAACAAAAGACACAGTAGATGGCTGGGTCAAGTCTATCCAAGGACAACTTTCTCGCTTTCTTGATTTTGAAAATGGTGAAAATAAAGCTGTCATGGTCAACAACTACGACTGGTTTGGCAGCATCAGCTTCATTGACTTCCTCCGTGATATCGGAAAATACTTCACTGTCAACTACATGATGAGCAAGGAGTCTGTTAAAAAACGGATTGAAACAGGGATTTCTTACACTGAGTTTGCCTACCAAATCATGCAAGGGTACGACTTTTTTGTCCTTAACCAAGAGCACAATGTAACCCTCCAAATCGGTGGTTCTGACCAATGGGGAAATATGACAGCTGGTACAGAATTGCTTCGTCGTAAGGCTGACAAGACTGGTCACGTAATCACTGTTCCACTCATCACAGACGCAACTGGTAAGAAATTTGGTAAATCTGAAGGGAACGCTGTTTGGCTCAACCCTGAAAAGACTTCTCCATACGAAATGTACCAATTCTGGATGAATGTTATGGACGCTGACGCTGTTCGCTTCTTGAAAATCTTTACTTTCTTGTCACTTGATGAGATTGAAGACATCCGCAAACAATTTGAAGCAGCTCCACACGAACGCTTGGCTCAAAAAGTCCTCGCTCGTGAAGTCGTAACACTTGTACATGGAGAAGAAGCCTACAAAGAAGCTCTTAACATCACTGAGCAACTCTTTGCAGGAAACATCAAGAACCTTTCTGTCAAAGAGCTCAAACAAGGACTTCGTGGAGTGCCAAACTACCAAGTTCAAACAGACGAAAACCACAATATCGTGGAACTGCTCGTCTCATCTGGTGTAGTTAACTCAAAACGCCAAGCCCGTGAAGACGTCCAAAACGGAGCCATCTACGTCAACGGTGACCGCATCCAAGACCTTGACTATGTCTTGAGTGACGCAGATAAGTTAGAAAACGAACTGACTGTTATCCGTCGTGGTAAGAAAAAATACTTTGTATTGACTTACTAAATTGTTCAACATTTACCTATAAATAAAGGAGTTACCCTCGAGAAAGGTAACTCCTTTTTGCTGTTAATAACTCTCATCTATCTATTTTTAATAGACAGGCTACGCAGTACAATGCGCAAGGTTGTTAGATTATGTAAGATAGAGAGGTTTGAAGGACTGAGCCAATTAAACAAGCCAAAGCCAATCAAACTACTATTTACGACAACGGTATCTTGAATATTCTTCTTGATGAGTGTTTGCAAAGATGATGATAGCCAATCCAACTCTTGGAAGAAATCCAAGCGATTATCTAACAATAAGATATCACTCATCTGCTTAGAAATATCTGCACTCTCATTCATCACCACACCGATATCTGATAGGGTTAGAGCCGCTGAGTCGTTCAACCCATCCCCAACCATCAAAATAGTGTGACCTGCTTTCTGCAGTTCCTCTACTAACTCAAATTTCCCATCAGGTTTCAAGTCTGTATAGACCTGATCAAAGGGCAAATCTTTGACTAATTCCTCTGTTCTAACCAAGGTGTCCCCTGTTGCCAGAATCAATTTTTTCCCTTGCGCCTTAAGTTTCTCCAAGGCTGCTTTTGCTTCTTTTCTCAAAGGAGTATGAATGCAGAACATTCCAATCAATTCATTCTGATAAGCCAAGAATAAGAGATTGTAGTGACTCTTGTACTCTTCAATTAAAGCATTTTGTTCTGAACTGATATGAATTTGCTCATCCTGCATCAAGACATAATTTCCAATAAGAACTGGTTGCTCATCTATATGAGATTTGATTCCCTTGCTTGCGATATATTGGAGTTTCCCATGCATTTCCTCATGTTCAATCCCCTCCATCTCAGCTTGCTTGACGATGGCATTAGCAATAGGATGATAAATGTGTTCCTCAAGACAGGCACTGATTCTGAGAATATCCTCCTCACTATAGTCCCCAAAAGGTAACACCTTTTCAACTATAGGATAACTAGTTGTGATTGTTCCCGTCTTATCAAACAAGAAAGTATCAACTTCCAGATATTTCTCCAGAACATCTCCATCCTTAATCACCATTTCACGATTCAACCCCTCCTTGATAGCTGTCAAATAAGCTACAGGAGTAGAGATTTTCAAAGCGCAGGAGAAATCGACCAATAGGAAAGAAATAGCCTTAGAAAAAGAACCTGTTAATAGGTAAGTCAGACCAGCCCCCAAGAAATTATATTTGACGACCTTGTCCGCCATTTTGATGAAATAGCGTTGTTTCGTTTTCTTGTTTTCTTCAGATTTCTTCATCAACTCAATCAGTTGTAAAATCCGGCTGTTCATCTGATTATCGGTTACACGAATGCGTAACTCTCCAGTTTCTAATACTGTATTTGCACAAACCAAATCAGACTCTCTTTTTTCAACTGGAAAACTCTCTCCCGTCAAGGAACTTTCGTTGACCATACCTAAACCTGAAACTACTTGTCCATCAAACAGAATTTCATTTCCTTGAGATAGGACCAAGACATCTCCTATTTGAACATCGGAACTCTTGATACTAACGACCATATCCCCCTGTACTAAGAATACGTCGCTCTCTTTTGCAAGAAGGCTTTGTTCTAAATCTGTTGCAGTTTTTTTCAAGGACCACTGATCTAAATGATTCCCCAAATCAAGCATAAACATGATATTGCTAGCTGTCTTGGATTGGTTCATAAACAAGGACAATAAAATCGCCGAACAGTCCAAGACCTCCATCGTTAGTTCCTTACGCGCTAGTGTTTGATAGGCTTCTCTAATATAACCCAAAGCCTGATAACAAGTCCATATATAGCGAATAGGATACGGCACAAAACTACGAAAAATCATACGCTTAATCGCTGCACCTGAAACAATAGAATAAGCACTCTCTTCTCTACGAATGGGAAGAGTCATCAACTCAGAAACTTTCCCTTTATCAATTCTTTTTAAAAAGGCTTCTGCATTGTCTAATACAGAGAAGCCTTCTTTTATGCGTAGAGTAAAGTGCTGTTGATCCATGTAAAACTGGATAGACTCAATCCCCTTTTCATCTCTCACCAAGGAACGAAGATAGTCTTGAATATCCAAGGTGAGTGAAAAAGAAGATGATAGTCGGATATGTTGGTATCCTCTATGTAGCACTTTAAAAGACATACTATTCCCCTATAAGGCTATCTAATTGCTCTTCTTTTTTCTCTTGCTCATACAAATATTTGGCATCTTGCAAGACATCGTCTCCATGTTGTTTCACAACAGAAACAGATGCATCTAGCCCGTCTTTCAACTTGTAAGCCTTAGCCAAAGCTTTAGAATAACCTTTTTTAGCTTCCTTACTTGCTAAGATTTTCAAACCAAGGGTACCAAATGCGACACCACCTAAAAAGAGTGATGATTTTTTCGCAACTTTTGCAACGGTTAATACTTCTTTTAACATACTTATTTCCTCCTAGATATTATTATATAGCAATTTAGATATAAAAGCAATTTAATTTTGGTACTTTAAAAAGTAATTATACTACTATTTAATTCTATTACAAATCATCCTAAAGTTGCTTTCATTTGCCTCTTTTGATACACTTAAACTATGAATACAAATCTCAAACCTAAACTCCAGCGTTTTGCTTCTGCGACTGCCTTTGCCTGCCCTATCTGTCGAGAAAATCTGACTCTGGTAGAGACTAGTCTCAAGTGCTGCAACCGTCATTCTTTTGACTTGGCGAAATTCGGCTATGTCAATCTGGCACCTCAAATCAAGCAATCTGCCAACTACGACAAGGAAAACTTTCAAAATCGCCAACAAATCCTAGAAGCTGGCTTTTACCAAGCTATTTTAGATGCTGTATCTGACTTGTTAGCAAATTCAGAAACTAGCACCACAATCTTAGATATCGGTTGTGGCGAAGGTTTCTATTCTCGCAAGCTCCAAGAAAGTCATCCTGACAAAACCTTCTATGCCTTTGATATTTCCAAAGATTCCGTTCAAATCGCTGCCAAGAGCGAACCCAACTGGGCAGTCAATTGGTTCGTTGGTGACCTGGCTCGTCTTCCTATAAAAGACGCTAGCATGGATATCCTGCTTGATATCTTTTCGCCTGCCAACTATGGAGAATTTCGTCGCGTTTTATCCAAAGACGGTATCTTGATAAAGGTTATCCCAACTGAAAATCACCTCAAGGAAATCCGTCAAAGGGTACAGGACCAGCTGACAAACAAGGATTATTCTAATCAAGATATCAAGGAGCATTTCCAGGAACATTTCAGCATCCAATCTAGTCAGATAGCTTCTCTGACCAAGTCTATCACAGCAGAGCAAAGGCAAGCCTTACTCAGCATGACACCCCTACTCTTTCACGTTAACCAAAGCAAGATTGATTGGAGCCAACTGACAGAGATCACCATCGAAGCAGAGATTCTTGCCGGGAAAGCCCTGTAAACTAGTTTATGAGATAAAACCAAGCCCACACCTCTTCTCGAGATGCGGGTTTAAATCGCGATTTTTCACTGTCTTTCCGAAAAGTATAAAAAATTATGACCTCTCTATTTATTTTCGATTTGAAATGACAAATTTATCAATAAATAGCAAGTGATATAAGGCAAGTGATACCCCATAACAACATCCATGAAAAGAGATTTCTTGATGAGTAAGCGGAAACGAGAAACTATTACCCATATAAAGGCAGGACCAAATTACAAAAAGAATCCAAAATAAATCAGTCCATTTATATTTTGAAAAATATTTTTTCCACATAAGAACACCTTCTTTCTTTACTATAATACTATTATAATACTGTTTGTAAACGAATACAAGAAATTTGAGGTAACAGCTAAGAAGAACCTTAGGCTTAATGGTAGTACAACCAGCCTTCTTAGTGTCCTCTAGGTCTGATTTTTAAGTCTAGAAATTATTGACAAATTATTTTTTCTTTTGAGACCAGTCAACCTCAAATCCACAACATTCAAAAAAAAGCGAATTTCAATTGAAACTCGCTTTTTTACTAGATAGTGTAATAACTATTAAATTGTATATCTTAGTTCAAGTGCCAGATATCTTCATTATACTGAGCGATTGTACGGTCAGATGAGAAGAATCCTGCTTTTGCAATGTTGACGATGACTTTATCCAACCATGCATCACGGTTTTCGTAGTCTGCAAGCATTTGCTCTTTCACTTTGATGTAGTCTTCCAAGTCAAGAAAAGTCATGAACCAGTCTTTGTTGATCAATTCATTGTAAAGACGTTCCAAGCGTTCTTTCTTACCAACTGCAAGAACAGCGTCGCTCACGATAAAGTCAACCAATGGTTTGATCGCTTCACGAGCGTAGAACTCGCTTGATTTGTATGCTGATTTAGCGTAAAGGTCGATAACAGTTTCTGAATCTTCACCAAAGATGTAGATGTTTTCGTCTCCAACCAACTCAGCGATTTCCACGTTAGCCCCGTCCATAGTACCAAGAGTCAAAGCTCCGTTCAACATGAATTTCATGTTACCAGTACCTGAAGCCTCCTTAGAAGCAAGTGAGATTTGTTCAGAGATATCACACGCTGGAATCAAGAAGCTTGCTGCAGTAACGTTGTAGTTTTCAACCATAACCACTTGTAAGTGTGGTGCAACTGCTGGGTCATTAGCAATCACTTCTGACAAGCAAAGGATCAAGTGGATGATGTCTTGAGCAATTGTGTAGGCAGGAGCTGCTTTACCACCAAAGAAGACTGTGATTGGACGAGCAGGGATGTTACCAGCCTTGATGTCAAGGTATTTATGGATAACATACAAAGCGTTCATTTGTTGACGTTTGTACTCGTGAAGACGTTTGATTTGGATATCAAAGATAGAGTTTGTATTGATTTCCACACCTTGGTGCTCTTTCAAGTGACGAGCCAATTTACGTTTGTTATGAGATTTGATGCTTTCCAATTTTTCTTTGACAGCAGCCTTGTCTTCGTATGAAAGAAGGTCTTCCAATTTAGAAGCTTCATGGTGCCATTCGCGACCAAGAATCTCATCCAAGTAGTGAGACAAGCTTGGGTTCGCATGCATAAGCCAACGACGGAATGTGATACCGTTTGTTTTGTTGTTGAATTTTTCTGGGTAGATGTCGTAGAAAGCTTTCAACTCTGAGTTCTTCAAGATTTCAGTGTGAAGAGCGGCAACCCCGTTTACGCTGTATCCATAGTGGATATCCATGTGGGCCATGTGTACACGATCGTTTTCATCAATGATTTGAACAGCTGGATCTTTGTATTCTGCTTTAACACGACGGTCCAATTCTTTGATGATTGGTACCAAGTGAGGAACCACTTCTTCCAAGAATTCAAGAGGCCATTTTTCAAGGGCTTCAGCAAGGATTGTGTGGTTTGTGTAAGCAGTCATGCTACGAACGATAGAGATTGCTTCATCAAGTTCGATACCACGTTCAGTCAAAAGACGGATCAATTCAGGAATCACCATTGATGGGTGAGTATCGTTGATTTGTACAACTGCGTAGTCAGCAAGGTCATGCAAGTTGCTTCCTTTTTCGATTGCTTCATCGATGATCAATTGTGCACCGTTTGAAACCATGAAGTATTGTTGGAAGATACGGAGCAATTCACCTTGTTTGTCGCTATCGTCTGGGTAAAGGAAAAGAGTCAAGTTGTGAGCGATGTCTGTCTTATCAAAGTTAATGCCATCTTCAATGATAGATGAATCAACTGAATCCAAGTCAAACAAACGCAAGCGGTTTTTCGTAGCAGTTTTGTAACCAGGTACATCGATATCGTAAAGAGTAGATGTCAATGTAAAGTGTGCAAATGGCACTTGGTAGCTACGGCTTGAACGAACCAACCAGTTTTGGTCAGTCAACCAAGCGTTAGGAATAGTTTCTTGTTGGTTGTTTTTAAGCACTTGTTGGAAAAGACCAAAGTGGTAGTTCAAACCAACACCGTCACCGTTCAATCCAAGTGTAGCGATTGAGTCGATAAAGCAGGCTGCCAAACGTCCCAAACCACCATTACCAAGCGATGGTTCCAATTCTACTTCTTCGATTTCGATCAACTCTTTACCTGCGTCAGCAAGTTCTTTTTTAACTTCGTCATAAAGACCAAGGTTAATCAAGTTGTTTGACAAGAGTTTACCAATCAAGAACTCAGCTGAGATGTAATAAACTTTTTTCTTACCAGTGTTCACTGGTTTTTGGCTGCTTGCAAGTTTGCTGTAGTTAAGAAGAGCAAGGTAAAGCTCCTCATTGCTACATTCTGCGATAGATTTATTGTAACGATTTTGTACAAATTCTTTTAATGGTAACATTTTTATGTCTCCTGATAATGTCTTATTTCTTTAATTTTACCAAATTTTCATTGATACGGCGATAAATTGTAGTCAAGTCAAGCAAAGTTTCTTCGACAGCAGGAGTCAATTGTTCCTCTGTCATACGCCATGACCAGTTTCCACCAAGAGTAGATGGGAAGTTCATACGAGCTGAACCATCCAACTCTAGCAAATCTTGCATAGTTGCAATCGTCATGAAACTTACTGATGCGAAGGCTGTACGAAGCATAGCATGCACCACTGTTTCGTACTCTTTACGGTTTGTGTAGCGTGCCATGTACTCACGAGTTGGATCATCAATCTCATCACGGTACCAACCAAGAACAGTGTTGTTATCATGTGTTCCTGTATACATAACAGAGTTAGCTGGTGCCAAGTGTGGGCTGTCGATACTTTCGTCTTCTGGATTGAAGGCAAATTGAAGGACCTTCATTCCTGGGAATCCAGTACGCTCACGAAGTTCAATAACTTCATCAGTCATGAAACCAAGGTCTTCAGCGATGATGTTCAAGTCACCAAGTTCTTCTTTAACCGCTGCAAAGAGTTTGTAGTCAGGTCCTTTCACCCATTTACCAGGTGCTGCTGTTTCAGAACCAGCTGGAATTTCCCAGTAAGACTCAAATCCACGGAAGTGGTCGATACGCACGATATCGTAGATTTTGAAGCTTTCACGCAAGCGTTCAATCCACCATTTGTAGCCATCTTTATCCATTGCTTCCCAGTCATAGATTGGGTTCCCCCAAAGCTGACCAGTCGCAGAAAACTCATCTGGTGGGCATCCTGCGATGCAAGTTGCTTTCCCGTTTTCATCTGTTTTAAAGAGGTGTGGATTTGCCCACATATCGCTTGAATCTTCAGCAACATAGATTGGCATATCCCCCACAATCTCGATGTGGTTTTCGTTAGCGTATGCTTTCAATTTCAACCATTGTTGGAAGAAGAGATATTGGGTTACACGGTGGTAAACAAGTTTGTCTGCCAATTGTTCACGGTAGCTTTCAAGAGCAGAAGCTTTACGCGCACGAATATCTGCATCTGGCCACTCTGTCCAAGCCAAGTTATCAAAATGCTCTTTAATAGCCATATACTCTGCAAAAAGTTCAAGCCAGGATTGGTTGTCTTGAGCAAATTTTTCAAAATCTTGGACATCCCCAACTTCAAGGAAACGTTTAACTGCTTTTTCTAGAAGCGGACGACGTGCGTAATAAATCTTAGCATAATCAACTTCAGTTGGGTTGCTACCGAAGTCTACTCCCTCAAGATCACTTGCTTCTAACAAGCCTTGCTCTACCAAAATATCAAGATCGATAAAATGAGTGTTCCCAGCAAAGGCTGAGAAAGATTGATAAGGAGAATCTCCGTAGCTTGTTGTTCCTAATGGAAGGATTTGCCAGTAACGTTGTTTGGTACGAACCAAGAAGTCAACGAAATCATAGGCGCTTTGACCAAATGATCCGATTCCGTAAGCTCCTGGAAGTGATGAGATGTGCATCAACACACCACTTTGACGTTTTTTCATAATAGCACCTCAAGTGTTTTTAATTAATTGTTTCAAATTTGTGCGCAAACGTTTGCGCTAAGTAAAGTATAACCCATTTCAAAAAGAAATGCAAGCGTTTTTAAAAAACTTTTATGATTTATTTTTTTATTGATAAACTTTTAAGTTACTATATTCTTATTTTTAACACCCTTTTAATCAGTAGCTCAATCATGCAATCGTTTCCCTTAAATTATTTTTGAATTGAAATTTGCATGATTTCCTATTTCTCTTCTATTATACAAACAATTTTAGGAATTAGCCAGCAACAAGCTTTTTAAAATTTTTTCAAAAAAATGCTTGCAACCGTTTTCCGTTTGTGCTATACTAGGGTCATAAGGGAAAACGTTTGCGTTTCCTCGAAATTAAAATTTGTTATTCTTTAGGAGGAATACACTATGTCAACTAAATTCATGAAGAGCGCAGCTGTACTTGGTACTGCTACTCTTGCTAGCTTGCTTTTGGTAGCTTGCGGAAGCAAAACTGCTGATAAAGCGGCTGATTCTGGTTCATCTGAAGGTAAAGAACTTACTTTATACGTTGAAGACCAATATAAAGCATTTGCTGAATCAGCTGCACAAGCTTACGAAAAAGAAGCTGGAGTAAAAGTTACTATCAAAACAGGAGACCAAATGGGTGGTCTCGATAACCTTTCTCTAGATAACCAATCTGGTAAAGCTGCTGACGTTATGATGGCACCATACGACCGAGTAGGTAGCCTTGGTAAAGACGGACAACTTTCAGAAGTGAAATTGAGCGACGGTGCTAAAACAGATGATAAAACTAAATCTCTTGTAACAGCTGCTGACGGTAAAGTTTACGGTGCTCCTGCTGTTATCGAGTCACTTGTTTTGTACTATAATAAAGACTTGATTAAAGAAGCTCCAAAAACTTTTGCTGACTTGGAAAACCTTGCTAAAGATAGCAAATATGCCTTCGCTGGTGAAGATGGTAAAACAACTGCCTTCCTTGCTGACTGGACAAACTTCTACTATGCATACGGACTTCTTGCTGGTAACGGCGGTTACGTATTTGGTGACAACGGTAAAGATCCTAAAGATATCGGACTTGCAAACGAAGGAGCTATCACTGCTATCAACTACGCTAAAACTTGGTACGAAAAATGGCCTAAAGGTATGCAAGATACGGAAGGAGCTCCAAACCTAATCCAAACTCAATTCCAAGAAGGTAAAACAGCTGCTATCATTGATGGTCCTTGGAAAGCTCAGGCCTTCAAAGATGCTAAAGTAAACTACAGTGTTGCGACTATCCCAACTCTTCCAAACGGTAAAAACTATGAAACATTCGGTGGTGGTAAAGCTTGGATCATCCCATCAAGTACTAAGAACCTTGAAGCTGCTCAAAAATTTGTAGACTTCCTTGTTTCAACTGAAGAACAAAAAGCCTTCTATGATAAAACTAACGAAATCCCAGCTAACACTGAGGCTCGTTCATATGCTGAAGGTAAAAACGATGAGTTGACAACAGCTGTTATCAAACAGTTCCAAAACGCTCAACCAATGCCAAACATCCCTCAAATGTCAGCTGTTTGGGACCCAGCTAAAACAATGCTATTTGAAGCTGTAAGTGGTAAGAAAGATGCTAAAACAGCTGCTAATGATGCTGTAACATTGATCAAAGAAACAATCCAACAAAAATTTGGTAACTAATTGATTGCTTCAAGGGAGATAATTCAAACATCTCCCTTGATTTTTAGATACACTGACAATGTTTTCAGTAGTTTTACTGATTAGCATCGAGCTCAACGCTCGTATCTTATGAAAGGAGCACTCATGGAACAACAACCAAAAAAAGCAGCCTTGCTTTCATTGATTCCTGGGTTGGGGCAAATCTATAATAAACAAAAAGCTAAAGGTTTTATCTTCCTTGCTGTAACAGTAGTTTTTGTCCTCTATTTTATAGCACTTGCAGCACCTGAATTGAGCAACTTGATCACACTTGGGGAAAAACCTGGCCGTGACAACTCTCTCTTCATGTTGATTCGTGGTGCATTTCACTCTATTTTTGTAATTGTTTATCTAGCCTTTTATATTCTCAATATTAAAGACGCTCACACTATTGCAAAACGTATCAATAATGGCATCCCTGTCCCATTGACACTTAAGGATATGATTAAAGGTATCTATGAAAATGGATTCCCATACTTGCTCATTATCCCATCTTACGTTGCCATGACATTTGCGATTATCTTCCCGGTTATTGTAACCTTGATGATTGCCTTTACTAACTACGATTTCCAACACTTACCACCAAACAAATTGTTAGACTGGGTTGGTTTGACTAACTTCACAAATATCTGGAGCTTGAGTACCTTCCGTTCAGCCTTCGGTTCTGTTCTTTCTTGGACTATTATCTGGGCTTTGTCTGCATCAACTTTACAGATTGTAATCGGTATCTTCACAGCTATTATTGCCAACCAACCATTCATCAAGGGGAAACGTATCTTTGGTGTTATCTTCCTTCTGCCTTGGGCGGTTCCAGCCTTCATCACTATCTTGACATTCTCAAACATGTTCAACGATAGTGTTGGTGCTATCAATACCCAAGTTTTGCCACTTTTTGCTAAGGTTCTTCCATTCCTTGACGGGGCACTCATCCCTTGGAAAACAGACCCTACTTGGACTAAGGTTGCCTTGATTATGATGCAAGGTTGGCTTGGATTCCCTTATATCTATGTCCTTACTCTCGGTATCCTACAGTCTATTCCAAACGACTTGTATGAAGCAGCTTATATCGACGGTGCAAACGCTTGGCAAAAATTCCGCAACATCACTTTCCCAATGATCTTGGCTGTTGCGGCACCTACTTTGATCAGCCAATACACCTTCAACTTCAACAACTTCTCTATCATGTACCTCTTCAATGGCGGTGGTCCTGGTAGTGTCGGTGGTGGAGCTGGTTCAACCGATATCTTGATCTCATGGATCTACCGTTTGACAACGGGTACATCTCCTCAATACTCTATGGCGGCAGCTGTTACCTTGATTATCTCTATCATTGTCATCTCAATCTCTATGATTGCATTCAAGAAACTACACGCATTTGATATGGAGGACGTCTAAGATGAATAACTCAATCAAACTCAAACGTAGACTGACTCAAACCCTTACTTACCTCTACTTGATTGGCCTTTCAATCGTGATTATCTATCCACTGTTGATTACTATCATGTCAGCCTTCAAGGCAGGTAACGTCGCAGCCTTTAAACTCGATACTAACATCGACTTCAATTTTGATAACTTCAAAGGGCTCTTTACAGAAACCTTGTACGGTACATGGTACCTCAACACTTTGATCATCGCTTTGATCACTATGGTTGTACAAACAAGTATTATCGTACTTGCTGGTTACGCCTATAGCCGTTACAACTTCTTGGCTCGTAAACAAAGTTTGGTCTTCTTCTTGATTATCCAAATGGTGCCTACAATGGCTGCTTTGACTGCCTTCTTCGTTATGGCCCTCATGTTGAATGCCCTTAACCATAGCTGGTTCCTCATCTTCCTCTACGTTGGTGGAGGTATCCCTATGAATGCTTGGTTGATGAAAGGTTACTTTGACACCGTGCCAATGTCTCTTGATGAGTCTGCAAAACTTGATGGTGCAGGACATTTCCGCCGCTTCTGGCAAATCGTTCTCCCTCTTGTTCGTCCAATGGTTGCTGTACAAGCACTCTGGGCCTTCATGGGACCTTTCGGAGACTATATCCTCTCTAGTTTCTTGCTTCGTGAAAAAGAATACTTTACAGTTGCCGTTGGTCTACAGACCTTCGTTAGCAATGTGAAGAACATGAAGATTGCCTACTTCTCAGCAGGTGCTATCCTCATCGCCCTTCCAATCTGTACACTTTTCTTCTTCTTGCAAAAGAACTTCGTTTCAGGACTTACAAGCGGTGGCGACAAGGGGTAATATACCCCCCCCGCCACCCTTTTTCATTTTTGACCTTGTACATCGATTGTCTGGTGAGAAACAAGAGCTTGCTGAGATTACCTTGTTAGTTAGTGGACGAATCATAACAAACATTCACTTTTACCAAGGATTCTACTATCCCTGCTTGAAATAAAATACATTTCTCTATATAATACTCATATAGAAAAATGCCTATAGAAAGAGATTTATGTTACCATATCCATTTTCTTATTTTAATAGTATTTGGGGATTTCGTAAGCCCCTATCTCAACGTTTTGGTCTCAACTGGTTTCAACTGATTTTTACCAGTATTTTCCTGATTAGTTTGTCTATGGTCCCTATTGCCATCCAGAACAGTTCTCAGGAGACTTATCCTTTAGAAACTTTCATCGATGATGTCTATACTCCTTTGACGGATAGTGTGGTTCAGGATTTAGCTGCCAATGCAAAGATTGTAGATGGTAAGTTGAGCTATACAGGTTCATCTCCTCATCAAGCTTCTATCCAAATCGGAGACCCTTCTAGTTCAAACTTCCCTGAGGAATTACTTCTGAACTTTGAACCTGAGAAACTCATCATCAGCAAGCAAGGAAAAGAATTGACCAGCATTCGCTATCACGCGATAACGACTGAGAGCTTCCAAAGCAAGGAAAGCTTAACACAAGCCATTTCTAAAGACTGGTATCAACAGAATCGCGTCTATATTAGTCTCTTTCTTGTGCTTGGTTCTAGCTTCCTCTTTGGACTTAATTTTTTTATTGTTGCTTTAGGTGCTAGCCTCTTGCTCTACTTCACGAAAAAATCGCGTCTCTTTTCATTTAAAAGCTACAAAGAGTGCTATCATTTCATTTTGAACTGTTTAGGATTACCAACCTTACTTGCCATGATTCTCGGTCTCCTAGGCCAAAATATGGCAACTTTAATTACTGTTCAAAATATTTTATTTGTTCTATACCTGGTCACTATCTTTTACAAAACGCATTTCCGTGATCCAGACTACCATAAGTAGGAGATTATTATGCCTGTTACGATTAAAGACGTGGCCAAGGCTGCAGGGGTCTCACCCTCAACCGTAACCCGTGTTATTCAAAACAAATCAACCATTAGCGATGAAACCAAAAAACGAGTTCGAAAGGCTATGAAGGAACTCAACTACCATCCTAACCTCAATGCCCGAAGCCTGGTTAGTAGTTATACGCAGGTTATCGGCTTGGTTCTTCCAGATGATTCAGACGTTTTCTATCAAAATCCTTTCTTTCCTTCTGTCCTTAGAGGGATTGCACAAATTGCTTCAGAAAATCACTATGCTATCCAGATTGCAACTGGAAAAGACGAAAAAGAGCGCTTAAATGCAATTTCACAGATGGTCTATGGAAAGCGTGTAGACGGTCTTATCTTCTTGTATGCCCAAGAAAATGACCCCTTGGTTAAACTCGTTACAGAAGAACAATTTCCCTTCCTCATCCTTGGCAAATCACTATCACCCTTCATTTCGCTTGTTGACAATGATAATATTCAAGCTGATTTTGATGCGACAGAATACTTTATCAAAAAAGGATGCAGTCGCATTGCTTTCATCGGTGGTGCCAAGAAACTCTACGTTACGCAGGATCGTCTAACAGGTTACCAGCAAGCCCTTCAAGAACACAAACTAGACCTTGATAGTCATCGTACCTTCTTTGCAGATGAATTCCTTGAAGAAAAGGGTTATAATTTTAGCAAACAACTTTTTGAATACGATCCAAAAACCGATGCTATTATCACAATAGATAGCCTCTTAGCTGAAGGTGTTTGTAACTACCTCAACGAACATCAGCTTAATGTCCCTGTTCTCAGCTTTGACTCTGTTAATCCAAGATTAAACCTAGCGGCCTATGTCAATATTAATAGTCTTGCTCTTGGTCGCACTTCGTTTGAGACGATTCTTCAAATCATCAATGATGTCAAAGAAAATCGTCAAATCTGCTATCGTCAAGTGATTGCACATGAAATCATTGAAAAATAAGAAAAACCAACTCTAACATCTTTTGCTTAGAGTTGGTTTTTTGTAATCTATTTTTATAATTGATTAGTTTTCGACTTCAACAAATCGGCCTAGGATATGAACATTTTCTGAAACAGAAACAAAGGCTGTTGGATCAACTTGCTTCATGATCAGTTTAAAATCATTGAACTCTGCACGAGTGATAACCGTAATCAAAACAGCTTTACGCTGGTGATTATAAGTTCCTTCAGCATCATGGATCATAGTTGCTCCACGGTGCAATTTATTATGGATCTTCTCAATGACGGCATCTGGATTGCTAGTGACAATCATAGCCTGCATGCGTTTTTGTTTGGTGAAAACTGCATCTGTCACACGACTTGATACAAAGATGGTAATCATGGAATAAAGGGCATATTTCCAACCAAAGGTCACTCCTGCAATCAACATGATTGTGCCATTGACCAAGAAAGAGATACTTCCGACGTTACGACCAGTCTTCTTACGAATGGTTAGGCTGACAATATCTGTTCCACCACTGGAGATGTTATGACGTAGTGCAAATCCGATCCCCAGTCCCATGACAACACCCCCAAAAAGGGCATTAATGATTGGATCCTCTGTTAAGACCACCACAGGCACAAACTGGATAAAGAGCGAGCTCATGGATACCGTGATAAAGGTAAAAATCGTGAACTTATGTCCAATTTGATACCAAGCCAAAATCATGAGAGGAATATTGATGGCATAAAAGGCTACCGATATCGGGAAATGAAAACCAAACCAGTGATTACTAAGAGCAGAAATAATCTGGGCCAAACCTGTCGCGCCACTTGAATAAACGTGCCCTGGTTGGAAAAAGAAATTGACGGCTACTGCTGATAGAAAACCATATACCAGAGAAGCTGAGATTTTTTCATCGTATTTTTCTCGAGAGATACTTTGTAAAACACGCAAAATCTTTACTCGATAAGCAAAGCGGCGAAGATAATGGTACCACTTTTTAGTTAGTTTCGTTTGTTTCATCTTGTTCTACTTGTAGATTAAGTTCCTCTAGTTGTTTAAGAGCTACTGTTGATGGTGCTTGCGTCATTGGGTCAGTTGCCTTATTGTTCTTAGGAAAGGCGATGACTTCGCGGATATTTTCTTCTCCAGCGAGTAACATGACAAAACGGTCAAGACCGATAGCCAAACCACCGTGTGGTGGGAATCCATAGTCCATGGCTTCCAAAAGGAAACCAAACTGGTCATTGGCTTCTTCAGCTGAGAAACCAAGAGCTTTGAACATACGTTCTTGCAGTTCTTTTTGGTTGATACGAAGGCTACCGCCACCAAGTTCATAACCGTTTAGGACGATATCATAGGCAATGGCACGAACCTTAGCCAATTCACCCTCGAGCTCGTGAGCAGTTTCTGCTTGAGGAAGGGTAAATGGATGGTGGGCGCTCATATAACGGCCTTCTTCTTCAGACCATTCAAACATTGGCCAGTCAACAACCCAAAGGAAGTTAAATTTATCATTATCAATCAAGCCTAGTTCTTTAGCAATACGTCCACGAAGGGCACCAAGAGTTGCATTAGCTACTTCAAGCGTATCAGCCACAAAGAGAACCAAGTCCTTATCTTCAAGACCAAGCGCTGTTGTCAAGTCTGCTTGGATACCAGTCAAGAATTTCGCAACTGGTCCATTTAATTCTCCATCAACTACCTTGACCCAAGCAAGACCTTTGGCACCATACTGTTTAGCTACTTCTGTCATCTTGTCGATGTCTTTACGAGAGTAGTTGTCTGCTGCGCCTTGAACTACAATGGCTTTAACGGCAGGTGCTTCTGAGAAGACCTTGAAATCAACACCCTTGACAAGATCTGTCAAGTCTTGAAGCAACATTTCAAAACGAGTATCAGGCTTGTCAGAACCATAAAGAGCCATAGCATCATCATACTTCATTCGAGGGAATGGCAGTGTTACTTCGATGCCTTTTGTTTCCTTCATCACGCGCGCAATCAAGCCTTCTGTGATGTCTTGGATTTCTTGCTCAGTCAAGAATGAAGTTTCCAAGTCGACCTGAGTAAATTCAGGTTGGCGGTCACCACGCAAGTCTTCGTCACGGAAACATTTAACAATTTGGTAGTAACGATCAAACCCAGCATTCATCAACAACTGTTTTGTAATCTGCGGACTTTGAGGAAGAGCATAGAAATGCCCTTTATTAACACGAGATGGCACCAAATAGTCACGCGCCCCTTCTGGTGTTGATTTAGAAAGGAATGGTGTTTCCACATCGATAAATTCCAACTCATCCAAGTAGTTGCGGATAGAATGCGTTACCTTGGCACGAAGTTTAAGATTTTCCAACATTTCTGGACGACGAAGGTCAAGGTAACGGTAACGTAGACGCGTATCATCGTTTGCTTCAATGCCATCCTTGATTTCAAATGGTGTTGTTTTAGCTGTGTTAAGTACAGTAAGAGCTGTTACATTCAGTTCAACTGCTCCAGTCGCCAACTTATCATTGGCCTGCTCACGTGCAGCAACTTGACCAGTCACCTCGATGACAAATTCACTACGAAGGCTTTCAGCTGTTGCCATCACCTCTGCAGATACTTTTTCTGGGTTGATAACCAACTGCATGATTCCTTCACGGTCGCGAAGATCGATAAAGATCAAACCACCAAGGTCACGACGACGGGCAACCCAGCCTTTCAAGGTAATTTCTTGTCCGATGTGCTCCTCACGAACACGACCAGCATACATACTACGTTTCATGTTTTCTCTCCTCTTTTATTCTGTTACTATTTTACCATAAAAGCGCAGGCTCTTCATGAAAATCATCAGAAAAGTTGAGAAGAATCCTGCTATAAATGAAAAAATCCAGCAAAGTCATTCGCTGGATCTTATTTTACTTGGAATTTCTTTATTTTTTACGCTTTTCAGCAATCTCTGCAGCCTTTTTAGGGAGAACAATCTCCGTTGCATAGGCTGTCGCAAATCGCATAATACCTGCAATTGGTGCAAAGATAACTGCTAGATTGTTATAAAAGAAATCCCCTTTAAAAGCATAGGCAAGCGCTCCAATGATAAAGAAGAGAACAATTGCCTGAATCACTGCTAATAATATCACTCGTTTCATGACTTCCTCCTGAGTCTATTATAGCATGAGAATCATTAAAAATCCGATTAAATTATTTAAAGCATGTAAAGCAATGCTGTAAGCCAGTCCACCCTTGCTGATATAAGCCAACCCCAAGCTCAAACCGAGGGAACCATACACTAGGAATTGTTGTGGAGTTCCAGGGAAATGAACGAGGGCAAAGATGATGCTTGTTACAAGTAGAAAGAGAGCTGTCTGCTTGACATTATCCTGTTGAGGGAAGACATAGCGGGCCAACATACCTCTAAAGGTTAACTCTTCTGTCAGGGGCGCAAAGACCACTATCATAAAGAAAGAGAAGAGAGGTTGACTATGAGTCAATTGTTCTGCAGTCTGTTGATTGACTGATGGATCATTTGGCAAAAAGAATTGAGCAACAATGACAAGGGCCCATACCAAGGCAGGCAACCAGATGTATTTGTTAAGGGCTGTTTTTTCAATCGTAACGGTTCCTGTCTTATACCACTTGTAGGTAACGAAGGTGAAAATTCCTGCTAATAAGACATAAATTGGGACAGCAACATATTCAGGCGCACCCATTTTCATGGCTTCTAAGCCTACGCCCTGAATAAAACTATAGACCATAATAAATGATAAGAAAGTAAGACTATACCAACCGATATTTTGAAGTGTTTTCATAAGATTCTCCTATTTGAAATAACGTTTTGTTTTTCTTAATTGTGCAATAGTTATATAAAGATGGATGATAATCAAAAGAACTAAGGCAACTACTTGTATTTCTCGTAAA
Organism: Streptococcus sp. SCPM-O-B-15304 (M98); assembly: GCF_058200215.1. Lineage (NCBI taxonomy): Bacteria > Bacillati > Bacillota > Bacilli > Lactobacillales > Streptococcaceae > Streptococcus > Streptococcus sp. SCPM-O-B-15304 (M98). The sequence goes on from NZ_JBYQGQ010000004.1 coordinate 106,071, forward strand.
ATAACTGATAATACTATCAATAAAATATAGAGTGCGGGCAGTAAAATTTAATCCAGCCTAAACAGAGTTAAAAAGGCACTCTCCATCTCTGCCTGCTTTTCTCCCTCATCATAACTGTTAAGATAGGTTAAAATATCTTTTGGAGTGTAATAAGCAGACAGTTTATAGTGTCGAACGATAAAAATAGTTCGCAACAAGTAATTGGCAACAATAATGTATAAGCATAATAGAATAAGAGTAGGAAGAATTAGCAAGGTATTCTTAAATATCGGAGAAATCAGTATAATCCCACTGGTCATCATTGCTATCATCAAAACATTGGAAGAAACTGAACCATAATCTAAGTAACGATAAGCTCTTACATAGGTTTGGTTACTATCTTCTTCCTCTGTCGCTCTTTGATAAAGAGTATAAACTTCGCGGCTTTTACCAAGATAATACATGGCTAAAACGAAGGAAAGTCCTCCAATAACAAGAGCGATTCCATAAATAGTAGGTAAGACTTGTTCCATTTGAATCTGTTCAACTATCCCTCTAAGAGTGTAGGCAAAGGCTACTACAAAAGCACTTAACATACACATTACTACTCTCAACCATCTACGATTATTATTCATTTTCTGACCTCTATCTAAACTAGCCAATAACCTTAAATAGTTTAAGTGATCTTTCCTATTTGAAATAACGTTTCACCATAGGCAACTGCATCACATTGATATAAACATGGATAGCTCCGACAAGTAAGAAGGCTAGTAGCTGAATTTCTCTTGTAAGCACAGAAACGATAGTAATAAAAATATACAAACCTTGTAAAATATATTGGTTTAATTGAAATAAAATCCGAAAACTCTGTTCCAAATTAGCTTGTCGCTCTCCTTCATCGTAAGAATTGACATAATCTAACACATCCTTTGGCATGGAGAAAAATGCCAAATCAAACTGACGAACAATAGAAATTGTCTTCAAAAGATGTTTTTGAACAGCAAATAGCAACATCAACCCTAGAAAAGAGAGTGCTAAAGTTAGATAACTATTACCAAGTATAAGCACTTCAGTCGCCGATATAAAAAATGCTAACAAAGTCGTAACTGAAACTATGTTAGAAGCAATTGTTCCAAACTCAAGATTTCGATACATTTGCACATAATAGGTTTCATTCAGATTATCATCCATTTCCTCTTGATACAAGGAGTGAAATTCCCTACTTTTCTTTAGGAAATTGAAAGCCAAAAGGATACTAATCAATGCCAATAATAAACTAGAGCCAGAAAACCAAGGAATCAAATCTGTTAGATTGAAACTGACTCCCATTGCCAAAGCACGTCCCATAAACATACCTGTAATAAATACTGATATAAACAATAATAAGAAATATAGTACTCGTTTCTTTTCCATATTTTAACCTCTTTCTAAAACAATCCAGCCAACCACTGACCAAAGGCTTTACCTGATTCAAAAATAGCTGTCAAACCTTCTGCTCCAAGCGACACCAAAAGCAAACAAACAACAAATAAGAGAATAGCTTGATTTCTTGCTTTTTTTGCTCCATCTTCTAAGGGCTCTTTACTTAGCCAACCTGCTAGATAAGCATAGAGAGTTACTGTTATAATTCCGAACTCAGTTGAAGAGAGAAACAACAAGACTGTCACCAAACGAACGATATTGGCTTGAATGTTAAAATAATTTCCTAAACCTGCACAGACACCTGCAAGTTCTTTGTTCTCAGTATCTACTTGAAAACCTGCTAAAAATTCTTTCATAATTATTCCCCTCTTACAACTTCTACATTTTTTGATTTCTTTTCAATCCATTCAACTACTGGGATGAGACCAAAGTAAATCCAAAAGGATTGCTCACTTTGATACAGATTAAACCAGCCTAAGTCTGTCCCAATAATTAGAAACACGCCGACCAATAGAGCTACAAGTGCTACATAATAGAACAGTTTATATCTCAACATCATTTCTCTCCTTTTACGAGCTCTTTGAATTTTATCTTTCTCTCTACCCATCTAAAGACTAATAGTAACACTAAATTTATCCAGAAGAGATACTTACTTTCAATGATCGTAAACCAACCAAATAGGGTTCCAATCATAGCCAAAAGATTCACGATAAACACAACGATACATAGATAATAAACCACTTTATACTTGTTCATCACTCATCCTCCTCTAAGCGAAAAACTGACTCGACTGGCTCATTGAAGATCTGAGCAATCTTCAGAGCAATGACGATGGATGGCGTGTACTCATCCCGTTCTAGCAAACTGATGGTTTGCCTGGACACGCCAGCTAGCTTGGCCAGTTCGGTTTGATTGAGGCCATCGCGAGCCCGAAGCTCTTTTAGACGATTTTTTAGTTGCATGTTACACACCTACTCTCCGTCAAATTGAATTGTTTGGATATCCTCAATGCGTTGTAGTTTGAATTTTTCTTTTCCCTTTTTATCTACACGTCGTAGCTTGACCCATTCCTCATCAACATCCACAACTTCCCAGTTATCTGTTCCAAATAATTGTCCAACGATGACCGGCGTTCTCCCAATCATTTCTTTTAATAATCTTGACATTTCTGTATTTCCTTTCTCTTTTTGCTCAATTCTTTTGATTTTATTCTCTAGTTTCTTTACCTTTTGGGAATAGTAGATACAAAACATAATCACAAGAGGTACAAATCCCAATGCCCACATAATCGTTCCTTTCTGCTATACTTTTCTTAACTTGATTTCATTGTAACACATCTTTTTATTTTTGACAATCATCTTTGTCAAAAAGTTTAGTATTTTTGTCATTTTGCAAAAGAAAAAGGTCAGGAGTAAGATCCTGACCAGTTTATCTGTTATTAATACTCTTCGAAAATCAAATTCAAACCACGTCAGCTTCACCTTGCCGTACTCAAGTACAGTCTGCGGCTAGCTTCCTAGTTTGCTCTTTGATTTTCATTGAGTATAAAATCCTAGTTTTTCAAAGATTTCTGAGAAGTTTTGGCTAATAGTTTCAAGTGAAACTTGAACTTCTTCGCGAGTTTGGTTGTTCTTGACTGTCACTTGTCCGCTTTCGACCTCGCTCTCTCCAAGAGTGATAAGAGTCTTAGCAGCAAAAACATCGGCTGACTTAAACTGAGCTTTAAGCTTGCGATTGAGGTAATCACGCTCTGCTTTGAAACCTTGTAGGCGAAGAGCTTGCACCAACTCCAAGGCTTTAAGATTAGCTCCTTCACCGAGAACAGCGATATAGACATCTAGGGCGTTTTCGATAGGGAGAGACACACCTTGCTTTTCAAGGATGAGAAGCAGACGCTCTACACCAAGTCCAAAACCAAATCCAGCAGTCTCAGGACCACCAAAGTAAGCAACCAAGCCATCGTAGCGACCACCTGCACAGACTGTCAAGGCATTGCCCTCGATTTCAGTGATGAACTCAAAAATCGTGTGGTTGTAGTAGTCCAAACCACGAACCATATTGGTATCGATGATATAGTCTACTCCAAGATTTTCCAACATTTGACGAACAGCATCAAAGTGAGCTTGGCTTTCTTCATCCAGGTAATCCAAGATAGACGGCGCATTCTCTACCGCCACCTTGTCTTCTTTTTCCTTAGAGTCCAAGACACGGAGAGGATTTTCCTCCAAGCGACGTTGGCTATCCTTAGACAAGCTATCTTTCATAGGTGTCAAGTAGTCAATTAAGGCTTGACGGTAAGCCGCACGACTTTCAGGATTTCCAAGAGTGTTAAGATGTAGTTTCACACCTTGAACACCGATTGCTTTCAAGAAGTGGGCTGCCATAGCGATTGTTTCCACATCTGTCGCTGGATTGCTAGAACCAAAGCACTCCACACCGATCTGGTGGAATTGACGCAAGCGACCTGCTTGTGGGCGCTCATAGCGGAACATTGGCCCCATGTAGTAGAACTTGCTTGGTTTTTGAACTTCTGGTGCAAAGAGTTTATTTTCCACATAAGAACGAACGACCGGTGCTGTTCCTTCTGGACGGAGAGTGATATGACGGTCACCCTTGTCATAGAAATCGTACATTTCCTTGGTTACGATATCAGTTGTGTCTCCAACAGAACGACTGATGACCTCATAATGTTCAAAAATAGGCGTGCGTACTTCTGCATAGTTGTAGCGTTTGAAAATTTCACGCGCAAATCCTTCAACGTACTGCCATTTGGCAGACTCAGCAGGTAAAATATCCTGCGTTCCTTTTGGTTTTTGTAATTTCATAGAGAATCCTCTTTATAACTTAATAGTCCTATTTTACCATAAATGAGGGGATTGGGACAGTGTGAAAAGAAGACTAACACCTAAATTTCATTTTTGAGATTGAGACTTGTCAGAAGAATAGCTATCAGAGAAAGACCTACGAAAAGCATCCAAGTCAACTGTATATCCCATACCGCCACCAGTGAAAAACAGGCCGTCCCCACTGGTATAGATAGAGTAAACAACAAACCTAAAAAATTACTGGTACGAGAGAGAACCTCCGGAGCGAGATTTTTCAGCAACATAGCACTAATTTTGGGGGAAATTTTACCAGAGATATACATGGTAAAAAAGACGAAAAGCATCCCGAGCAAGACTTGGTTTACCAAATTAGATAGACCAACTAGACTGGCTCCTAATGTAACCCACATCATCAATCTAGGCAAAGATTGCTTCCCAAAATAGTCATTTCCCGTAAGGCTACTGATGATGACTGCTAATAAGGTAATCAATTGTAAGATAAACAATGCATCCTTGTAGGAAAAATTCAGTAAGGAATGATTTAAAAGGAAGATGTTATAGATACCACCTAAGGCACCACCCAAAGCATTGATAAGCAAGATAGCAAAGAGCATAAAACCAAAGTTTTTCTGTCCACTTTTAAGAAAAACGAGACGTAGGTTTCGGTAAATCGTTAAAAACTGATCTTTGATAGAAAGCTTCTCATTTTTCAGTGATTTACTATCAGCAAATGGAGTTGATAAGCTTAATTCAGCCCTTCCTAAAAAGAGAATGAGAGCTGACACTAGGAAAAATATGGCATTGATTCCCGCTACAAGCGAAAAGTTCTGTGTTGACACCCCTAATAGCCAAACTCCAAAAGCTTGGCCGCCAATAGCAGAAATATAGGTGATAAACTGGGAAAATGAGTAAGCCTCCATCAAATCTTGCTCCGCGACCTTTTCTTTAACGAGAGGCATTCGCAAGCCACCCGCAAAATCACTAGCTACATCACTAATGACATTGATGAGACAAAGGGTCGAAAAGGCAAAGAAACTAGCTTGCTGAACAACTAGGGCTGCTAGAAAAAATAAAACCGCCTGAAATAAACCGACATAGGTCATCCATTTGACCTTGTCCTTGGTATAATCTGCCCGAATTCCCACAAAAACTGTAAAAAGAGTTGGAAGCATCATCACAACATTCGCCATTGCAACGGCAACAGAAGCCTCTGGCAAAGTCGAGGCATAGACCACAAACACTAAATTAAAAATGGAAGCTCCAAAAGCATTGAAAAATCGTGATAAACTCAAAACTCTGTAAGCTTGATTTCTTAGTAATAGTTTCATATAGATTCCTCTCTTTCTCACATACTACTTTTATGGTAGCTCTAGTATAGCATCAAGAATCTTACGAGAAGACATTTTTGAATATATGCAACAGACTAAACTGATAACGAAAACGATAGAATTTGTCTAATGCTAATAAGTATCTTCATAGTCCTATCGTTTCAAGTTATTTTATCTAGTTGCAGATATTCAACACTCCATGGCACTTCTATAATAGTCAGCAGATCTGCTACAACCAATCATTTCAAAAATACGGACAGCGTCCTCCATCTTTCTCTGCCCTTCCTCTGCTCTTCCTTGCTTACTATCAAGCAAACCTTCTGCCCATAGGTAGACTATTCGAAAATAGGTTTCATTTTCTTCAAAGAAGTTCTTTTCAATTTGTTTTTTAAAATAGAGGGCATTGGTAAAATCATCAATTTCAATACAGGCCATAAAAGCATTGAGGAGCAAGGTATGCATCATATTTCGATTTTTCCCAACTCCTTGCAAGAAATCTGACTTCCGCAACATTTCTCGAGTGTACTTTGTAAAAAGCTGGATTGACAAAAGAGGAGAGCAAGAAGAAAAGAACAACAGTTCATAGTGCCCCCAAATTTCGACAGAAAATAGATAATCATGTAGGACTCTTTCTTCCTCAGCAGTCAATGTAACCGTCTCATCAATAGCTTTCATATAGGATTTTATTAAAATCGCATTGAGAATGTGTTGCTGTCTATCTTTTGAAAAAGGAAGTTGTTGATACTCTCTCTGGTAGAGAGTGCGCAAGGATGTCAAATCTTGAGGGTCAATAGCCTCAACTATTCTGTTTCTAAATTCAGAATAGGCATCCTGATGAAAACCTCTCGCCAAAAATAACAATTCTTCCATACTCGCATGAATATTCTCCAAAGCTGTGATTAACTTTGGAGCAGATATTTCACTCTGACCATTTTCAAAACGCGACAATAAGGATGCTGAAAAGCGTCCACCTGTTGCTTTTCTCAAGGAAATTTTTCTTGATTCTCGTAACTCTTTAAAAACTTTTCCTAAATTCTTCATCCTCTTACCACTCGTCTTTTATTTTTTCCTATTTTACCACATTTCCTAATAAATACTAGTTCCAAGCTAGCATTTACAATCTGAGCTAGGCATGATACAATGAATAACATCAGATATACGAAGGAGAACTTATGAAAAAGAATATCTTGACGACCCTTGTAGCTGCTCTTGTCTACTTTCTCTGTATCGGAGTGGGTGTTCTACTAGGAAACCTTGTCGACCACACTGGAAATATGTTTTACGCCCCTGCCTTTTCTGCTCTTGTGGGCGGTAGCGTCTATATGATCCTTTTAGAAAAAGTGCCTCGTTTTGGAGCTATTACTACGATTGGGCTCGTTATCTCTCTCTTTTTCCTCGGAAGCAAGCATGGTGCTGGTGCCTTTCTTCCAGGAATCATATGCGGTCTTGCAGCAGATGGCATTGCTCATCTTGGCCACTACAAAGATAAGGTCAAGAACCTTCTTTCCTTCCTAGTTTTTGCTTTTGGTACTACTGGTCCCATCCTACTTATGTGGTTGACACCTCAAGCTTACATAGCAACCCTAGTTGCTCGTGGAAAATCTCAGGACTATATTGATCGCATCATGGTTGCGCCAAATCTCACTACCATTCTTCTCTTTGTAGCAAGCGTCCTTATCGGTGCTCTACTCGGTTCCCTTATTGGACAAGCGCTGAGTAAGAAATTAACACATAAACAGTAACAAAAAAGCCCCTTGTCTCTAATATTTATTTGAGACAAGGGGCTTTTTTTTAATGAAATATTTAAAATTCACTGTAAATGAATTCTTGGATGTTGGAAAAATCTGTGACAAGAGAATAAATCACGATGCTTAAAATAACCGTGTAGAAAAACAAGGTCCACAATAGTAAACGATGTGTGTTAGTTAGTTTCGTTTGCAAATTTGTAAAGTTCTTTTTCAACTTCCATCCATCCTTTCACCCCAACGTGCATCACGTCAAATAAAAAGTAATCTTCATATTCCTTATTTCCATAGTTTAACACAGTAGCACCGTGGTTTTTGGCAATTTTTTCTATTTTTTTGTAAGTTTCTTCACGCATCTCTCGTGAAACACCTGTGTAATCATTCCATTTACCATTTACAGGAAAGATAATGACTTCAACTTCAATTCCCAATTCCTTAGCAACTGTCAAGAAGAGTTCCATATCTGAATATTCTGGCGACTCCAGGTAGCTCAAATCTTTATTAGAATCTTTTAATGAAGCATAGCGATCTCTCAAATAAGTATTGTAATAGTTGTTATCAACAGCATAATCATTATTGTCTGTTTTCTTTTTGACCTCTTCTACAAACTGATTCGTCATTTTTTCCCAATCATAGTCTGGGGTTTTATCCCCTAGTGAAGGATAATCTGATTTGGCATGTTTTTGATAAAAAGTCTGTTTGAGTTTAAAGGAATAAATCGCATTATCGAACTCTAATAGTTTTTTATCAATAATGGTTCCTTTCCCATCTATGAAATAACTTTTGTATTTTTTGTAGATGTCATTTTGTTGCTTGTTCCCCTTTGTAATTTCGATAATGCGATTGATTAGTTTTTCTTTCGTTTCCTTACTAATCTTATCATTACCTAGCATATGGAAAATATGTTCCTGAGAAGCCTTGTTCAAAAAGGCATCTTGATGAGTCCCGTCTTTTTCAAACCACTGAACCGACTCTATTATAGCCACTTTTCGCTTAGTCATAGCTCCTTCAATCGAGCCCAAGGTTGTAGCTTGAATGATATTTTGAGAATAACTGGTTCCTATCTGCATGATATTAAAATCATTGTAGTTAAAAATTTTATTGGGATGGTAATCTTCATTTATCGTCGCAACCAACTCAGATGATCCCAATAAAACAAATGTATTGGGAGTAATATTGCTTGTTAAAATATCCCTACTTTTATACTTTTCATACGAAGTGCTATAGCGAATACTGTTATCCTTTACTTTATAATAATCATCAATCTTCTTGACGTATGTCACATTTAAAAGGGCAAGCGTCGCAATTACAAGCACTAGCGATAGCAAAAATGCTTTTAGTTTAATCATCTCGTTTTATCCTATCCCTTCGATTCTTCCAACCTCTTTTCAATTTCTTATCTCTTTAAAATCGTCAGTAAGATTTTGTAGGGTTCACCTGAAAAGATAAAGAAACCAACCATAACTAAATTCATGGTCACAAACCAACTCATTAGTTTGTACCAAGTTTTATTTTTATGTTGCTTATAAAAATTGCTTTTCTTTTGATAAATTTCAAATCCAGACATCAGAACTCCATGGTAAAATCCATAAGCGATATAGCTAACACTAATTCCATGCCAAAATCCCATGACCAGCATATTGACCATATAGGCATAGACTGCATTGTGCAATCTATTCTTAAACCATTTTTTTCTGATAACCTGCATCAAAACTCTTGAAAATACAAAGTCTCTCAACCAAGTTGACAAGGTGATGTGCCATCTAGTCCAGAAATCCTTGATATCAACACTCAAGAAAGGTTTATTGAAATTCATCGGTGTCTGAATGCCCAAAATATTACTGCTTCCAACAGCCATCAAACTATAACCCGCAAAGTCAAAGAACAGATAGAATGTATACAAGTACATATATTTGAGTGAGTAGACAACTGTACCAGTATTGCTTAGAGCAAGTAGCATCTGGTAAACATAGGTTGATAGAACCACCTTGTAGAGAAGGCCTAGAACAATGCGATAAATACCATCACCTGCTAACTCTAGGTAGTCTTTTCTAGGCATGACTTCATTGATCTCTTTTAGAAATCTTCTGCTACGATCGATTGGTCCCGAACTAACTGTAGGGAAAAAGAGTAGAAACTGAAGATAATCTTTTACACTGATTTTTTCTTTGATTAAACCATCCGATATTTCCAGCATGATTTGGATAGTTTTAAAGGACATATAAGAAATCCCAATAAAAGCCAACAAATGTAGCTGGGTTAAGGCAAAGACTTTATTGACTACTAAAGGTAAAATGGATAACATAACCAGTGGCTTCAACCGTTTTGAATCCATTCTTTGTGCTATGAAAACCAGAAAATACTGGTAAATGATAAATGCCAGTAGATAAACAACCATAGCTTTACTCTTACCATAGATGGCTCCTGCAAATAAAATTGACAGACTTAAAATATAATAATCCCTACGCTTGCCAAAGTAGTTTAAAACAAAGCCAATCAGTAAAACTACAAATAGTAGAAGGAAAAACTCATTCCCCTCAAAATAATTCATACTAGCCGAACTCCTTTATCATTTCATAATTCTCTACAGATAGATTACTACCTTAGTCATATCGAAATATGCTTTCTCATTATACCATACTTCCAAAAGTTTATTCCACTTGAATAACAAATATAGTTTATAAAAAGAACCACACGGCTCTCAGAAGGTAGACAAACCCTTTCGGTAATTTTACTACATCTTGAAAACTCTTAGAAATGCTGAAACATGCTATTTTTAAGAGTTTTTTTATTTTCTCTAATAAAAGAAAAAGATTGAAGAAAATTGTCCAAAATTGACTTTTTCTTCAATCTGAGAGCTAGCTGGCTCTTTTTTTATTTATGACTTAATTTCTTGGTCAAAAAGTCTCCCAAGAACTGAATTGTAAAGATAATCAGGATAATGATGAGTGTCGCAAGGACTGTTACATCATGATTGAAACGGTTAAATCCATAGGCGATAGCTACGTTACCGATACCACCTGCTCCGACCGCTCCCGCCATAGCTGTTTCACCAACTAGTGAAATCAAGGTCACAGTTGTCACACGGATCAAGTCTGGTAGACCTTCTGATAGGTAAACACCTACGATGTCCCAGAAAGTAGCTCCGCTAGCTTGAGCTGCCTCGATGACACCGCCATCTAGCTCTGCCAATACCACCTGTACCTGACGAGCAAAGAAGGCAAAGACTGCAAAAGATAGGGGTACAATAGCCGCATTTGGTCCGATACTTGTCCCTACGATTAGATGAGAGAAGGGTGACAAGACAGCCAAGAGAATGATAAATGGCACCGCACGGAAGATAGAGGTAATCTTGTCTAAAATCCAGAAAACAACTTTATTTTCCAAGACACCACCTGGAGCTGTCAAGACAAGGAAAAGCCCTGCAACCAGCCCTAGGAAACCTCCGATGAGGAAGGAAAGAACCGTCATATAAAGGGTCAAGTAGATTGCTGTCCCCCAGCCAGCCTGACCAGACCAACCCATCTTGTAGACGTTTGGTAAGTATGCTTTAATCAATTCTGCCATCTTACTGTCCTCCCCTCAATACTTTTAGTTGCACACCAGCCTGACGAATGGCATCTTGAGCGCTTATCAAGGCTTCTTTTTCTCCTGACAAGACAACCACAAGTTCACCTACAGGAGTACCATCCAAAATTTCAATGTTTCCATAGAGAATATTGGCTGTTACTTGGTAGTGCTTGTACAATTCATTCAAAAGCGGCTCATCTGTAGAAGCGCCTGCATACTTGAGTTGTACCAAAATGCTGTTTTCAGATAAGTGCTCTACGATTTCCTGTTTCTCAATCTTGACCATAGCTTCATCAATACCTGTCGCAGTTGAGATAAAGTCCTGAGTCAATGGTTGCTTAGGATCAGAGAAGATTTCAAGAACGCTACCTTCCTCAATCAAGCGACCATCCTGCATCACTGCCACACGGTTAGCAATGTCTTTGACAATCTGCATCTCGTGTGTAATCAAGACAATGGTCAAACCTAGTTTACGGTTCAATTCTTGCAAGAGTGACAAGATTTGTTTCGTTGTCTTTGGATCAAGAGCTGAAGTTGACTCGTCTGAAATCAAGATTTTTGGATCATTGGCCAAGGCACGCGCAATAGCCACACGTTGTTTTTGACCTCCAGATAGTTGTGAAGGATAGTTTTCGGCACGGTCAGCCAAGCCCACCAAGTCCAACAACTTAGCTACTTTAGCCTTCTTTTCTTCCTTGCTGAGTCCAGAGTGTTTGAGAGCAAAGGCTACATTTTCCTCTGCTGTTTTCTGGCTCATGAGGTTGAAGTGTTGGAAAATCATCCCGATATCTTGACGTTTATGTCGTAATTGCTCAGCAGTTAAGGTAACCTTACCATCAAAAATTACATCATTATCTACAGTAATTCGACCTGCAGATGGTTTTTGCAAGAGGTTAATAACACGAACTAGGGTTGATTTCCCTGCTCCAGAATATCCAACGATTCCGTAGATATCCCCTTCTTGGATGTGAATAGTCACATCCTTGACCGCTGTGATGGTTCTTTTCTTTTGGTGAAAAGTCACATCGATCTGATCTAACTTGATAATATCTCTACTCATAGCTTCTAATCAGCTCCTCTACTAATTCAATATGGGTGTAATAATCGGCGATTCGTACATTCTCATCTCCACCATGGTCTCGGCTATTAGCATTTCCTAGACCAAAGGCAACCATAGGTACTTCTAAAGCATCAAAGACCGTATGCATAGGTCCTGTCCCAGCTGTAGTCGGCAAGACAGATACGCCCTGTGGATAGAATTTCTTGGCTAACTCAATAACATTGAGAATAGATGGTGCACTCATATCGCTTCGATAACTCATCTCACCCAAGGTATAGTATAATTCTACCTTATCAAAGCCATTTTTGTCTAGTTGTTTCCGGATTTTATCCAAAACATCATGTGGGTCCAAGCCAGGAACCAAACGAACTTCTAGCTTGGCACTAGCCTCTGCTGGTAGAATCGTTTTAACTCCTTGCCCCTGATAACCAGACTGAATCCCTTCGATATTGAGTGCTGGTTCAAAGAAGAAACGCTTTAGAAAGGCTGTACGTTCCTCTTGTAAAAGTGGCAATTCCAAGCCATAAATCTGGCTGATTTCCTCTGGATTGCGTTGAGCATAGGTTTCAACCAAGGCTAACTCTCGTTCATTAGGCTCTTGAACCTCATCGTACAAGCCCTCAACTAAAATACGTCCATCTGCAGCTCGCAAACTAGTCAAGGCTTGAATCAGATACCAAGGCGCTGACTCTACAATACCGCCATAGCTAGAGTGGATATCCACATCGGCACTCTTGACCTTGGCATCAAAAGTCACAATTCCTTTGTTCCCACCAGAGATTTCTAGCTGTTCCAAGGCATTTTTGGTTCCTTGTTCCCAGACCAATAAATCTGCACCACGAAGCTTGTCCGCATGTTTTTCTAGATATTTGTCCAAGTCCATAGAGGCAGATTCCTCTGCGCCTTCCATGATGAAACTGATATTGACTGGTAGATCATCATGATGCTGCATGTATTTTCTAAGAGCACTCAAGCGGGCAGTGATATGTCCCTTGTCATCATCAACCCCGCGTCCATACATGATGCCATCACGGACAGAAAGCGTAAATGGATCCTCTGTCCAGACTTGGTCGCCATCCGCAGGTACTGTGTCATAGTGGTTGTAGAAAATGATAGTCTTGGCATTTGGGCGTGAACTTTTAAAATGCGCCATGACAAAGGGTGCCGTATAACTCTCATCAATCTCGACCTCTGCACCTACACGCTTGAAGATCTCGCCTAGATAACGAGCCACTTCTTTCAAGCCGACTTGTTGGGCAAAGACTGATTTTTTAGAAATCAAGGTCCGCAAAACTTCAAAGTAATGTTGCGCCACATGATCCTTTTCAAACTTTTCAATTTGTTCTTCTTGGCTAGGGAAAACCATTTTCTCTCTACCTTTCTACTAGGACTTGTACCTTTGGAATCAATACAAGTGGATGTTCCTTTTCTTTAGTCTCTATATAAAAGCAAGAGGTGGAAAAAATCTCTCCCACCTCCCTGTGTTTATTACCAAACTGGTTGATCCAAGCCGTCTGAAGTTTCTTCGATGACTTTTTTCACTTCGTCAGTGTGGTAAGCTGCGATAATTTTCTTGATTGCATCAGCTTTAGGTGATGATTCCCAATCTTTTTTCGCAACGATGATGTTGTACCATTGTTTTGAGTTTTCGTCAGCTTGCTCTTTAAAGAGTGCTTTCTTGTAGTCCAATTTTGCTTCTGTAACAAAAGTGTTGTTTACAACTGCTGCATCAACTGATGTCAATGAACGAGCTGTTTGGCTAGCATCCAACTCAGTGATTTTCAAGTTCTTTGGATTTTCTTTGATGTTTGCGATTGTAGCAAGTTCAGTTCCTGAAACATCCAATTTAATCAAACCTGCTGATTGAAGAAGGTAAAGGGCACGGCTTTCGTTAGTAGCATCGTTTGGAATTGCGATTTCACCGTTATTTGGGATTTCTTCCACTTTAGTGTACTTGTTTTCTTCCCCGTTTTTACCTGAGTAAAGGCGGATTGGTGAGATATAAGTATCTGCAATCGCTACAAGGTCCTTACCGTTTTCTTTGTTCCAGTTGTTCAAGAAGTTGTAGTGTTGGAAAGCGTTCAAGTCTACTTCACCATCAGCAGTTGCTTTATTTGGTTGTGAGTAGTCTGTAAACTCTGTGAATTCCAATTTAATTCCGTCTTTTTCAACCAATTCTTGGACTTTGTCCCAGCGTGCTTCTTCTGAACCGCTACGGTTAACAGTCGCAATTTTAACTGTAGTTGTATTGTCTGCTTTCTTGTCTGAATTTCCGCAAGCTGCAAGTGCAAGGCCTGCTACTGTAGCGATAGCTGCTACGCCTAACCATTTTTTGATTTTCATGATTCTTTCTCCTTTAAAAATAATACCGTAATAGTATCTCATACTTTATTTGATTTCGCAAATTGTTAATAGATAGGAAGACCTATAGTTTGAAACTATATACCTACAGAATGGAAAATCATCCATCTACCAGAGAATGGATGATTTAAAAATTTATTTAATATCAGCTTCTGCTGGCAGATAAGAACCGCCAAAGAACTGTTGAGATAGCTTTTCAAGGGTTCCATCTTTATATAATTCTTGGATGCGTTTGTCCACAAATGCCTTCAACTCATCTTGACCTTTGGCAAGAAGTGGGTATACGTAAGGTTGTTGGTCGCTTGGAAGTTCGATAACTTTCAAGTTATCCAAACCTTGGTCCTTGATGACTGTCTCTACACCGATTTTATCAAAAATCTTGTAGTCAAATCGGCCATCACTCAAACGTACCATGATTTGTTGGAAGTCCCCTTTAACGTAGTTAAGGATAGTTGGGTTATCTGAGTGTTGTTTGTTGTAGTCTTCTAGCTGTTTAGCAGATGTTGTTCCTTGAACAACTTCTGTTGATTTTCCACCGATATCATCAAACGATTTGATGCTAGAGTCATCTTTTTTCACTACAAGAACGTTAGGGTTTTTAGCAGTTGGAGCTGCATAAAGGTATTTTTCAGCACGTTCTTTAGTGTAGCTGATGTTGCTAACAGCCATTTGGTAACGATCAGCATCAAGTCCTGCAAAAACACCTGACCACTCTGTCTTCTCAAACTTGACAGTATACTTGTCAGAATCTTTAAAGATAGCGCGAACCACTTCAATCTCGTAACCAGTCAATTCGCCATTTTCTTCATAGTTGAATGGTTTTGGTGTAGCATTGGTTACAACGATAATTTCTTTTTTACCAGATGTTGCTTCACCAGATGCAGCATCTTTCTTTTCACTGCCTGAGCAAGCTACCAATACACCTGCGGCTACAAGCCCTAGAGCAGCAAGTGATGAATATTTAATAATTTTCTTCATAATATTTCCTCCAAAATAGAATATAGTCTTATTTTAACAGAAAAAAAGGAATTACGCTATTATATGATTTCTATATTTGTGATAGGTTTTCTTTATGGCTGATTAAAAGACCAAACGTAGGACTGCTATCAAGACCACTCCAAAGAGAACAGTCCCTACCAGATTGCGGTAACGAAAGGCTACAAAGGCCGTTGGAAAGACTGCTAAAAAGTCTAACCACTTTATTTGCGGAAGGCTTCCAACTTTTCCTGTCACCACACTTGAAAGAATCAAGGCAAAGATAATAGAAACTGGTAGAAATTTCAAAAAGCGCTCTACGATAGGCGGCAAACCCTTGTACTTGGCTAGGATAAAAGGAATCATTCTTGGAATCCAAGTCACCAAGCCAGAAAAGACAATTGCTAATAAAACATACTTACTGACCATCCAAGACCACCCCCATAGTACAACCTAGCAAGGTCGCAAACAAGACAGCTAATGACTGAGACACCACCGTCAAGAGCAAAAAGAAAGATACAGCTACAACTGCTAAAATTATGAAGAGATTGCGCAAAGGAATCCGTTTTTGCATAATCTGAAACTGGGAAGTAAAAATCCCAATAAACATCCCCACTAGGGCAAAATCTAAGCCAAACATTTCTGGATTTGGTAGAAGTCCACCTAGAGCAGTTCCGACAACAGTTCCGACAAACCAAGCCACATAGCTGTTAAGGTTGTTTCCGTGCATCCACATAGGATTGACCTTATCCGTACGCACCAACTCGCCCATCAAAACGCCATAGGTCTCATCGGTCAAGAGGCTGGACATGCCGATATTGTGCCAGAGGCTGGTATGACGAAAATAGGTCGATGCATGCAAACTCAGCAAAAAGAGACGCAGATTAATCAAAAAGACCGTCATCGCAATAGCAGCTACTGGAGCTTGAACTGCAATCAAAGCTATCATGGCAAACTGAGCGCTCCCAGCATAAACAAAGAGACTCATCAGACCCATTTCTACTGGTGTCACATAGGGCGAACCGATAATCCCACAGGCAAGACCGATGCTAACATAGCCCAGAGCAGTCGGTACCGCAGCCTGCACACCCTCCCAAAATCCTTTTTCTTTCATAGACTTCCTCACTAATCATTCCTTCAGCAACTGTTTTCCAAACAGTCACAGCAAAAATTATTATAACATATTCGTAAAATAGAAAAAAGTTTAGAGTTTGAAGCTAGTAAAAAGTACTCATCCAGGATACATTCGAAATTGATCCACTCGAATAGGATATTTGTCAACTTCAGGTTTTTCAACATATTCATTTTCTATCGGGTAAACATCAACCCAGAGTTCTTCTCTCTGCCCTTTTAACTTGACCTTAAATCGATAACCAACATCATCACCTGCCAAGGCATCAACTTTCAAGGACTGAAAGTTTGGTAGAGCTTCGATTTCTGCTTTTATATCTTGGGTCATGTGATAAAATATTTCTTTCTGTTGCGCTTTAGAAGGCATCGGAAAATAAATCGTCGCTTCTTGTAAACGATGCGATTTTGAAAAGGTGAAGATTGCTCGACCGCTATAATTCTTCCAATTAACCTTGTCATAATTATAAAAAAGACGCCCTGTTTTATAGAGATAAGGGTCTTCTGCATGCCAAGTATCTCGATAGCCAGTTGCTGTTTCTTCCACTACTTCATTTGGTTCTCCAAACGCTTCTTCAAAAGACTTCGTAGGCATATAAAATGAAAGTGACTCAAACACGACCAGTTGCGTCTTGGAAAAAGTCTGACAAGCTATTAGAATCAGGAGGAAAGTTCCAAGTACAAGCAGACTACTGATTATTTTTGTAAATTTCATATTTCTACTATACAAAAAAAATCGGTCATTTGTCCAAGATAAAAGAGTTAACTCTAGGCTAACTCTTTATTCTATAGTATCAAAAGCGAGGCTAGGTTTGGCATTTATCTCCAATCCTGCAAAGTTTTCTTTGTTCCACTCACTAACGCTTGCGTAGGCAATCATGCCTGCATTGTCCCCGCAAAGACGCAGAGGTGGAATGATAACCTTGACGTCAGTGATTTCAGCTGCCAAGCGTTCTCTTAATCCTTTGTTTGCTGCTACACCACCAGCTACAACGAGGGTTTTAACAGGGTATTTCTCTAAGGCTTTTTTAGTTTTTGCCATGAGAATATCCATGACTGCAGCTTGGAAAGAAGCAGATAGGTCTTCCTTGGACAAGCTTTCTCCCTTTTGCTCGGCATTGTGGTGAAGATTGATAAAGGCAGACTTCAAACCTGAAAATGAAAACTCCAGATTGTCTTCCTTAATCATGGCACGTGGGAAATCATAAACATCCTGACCTTGGTGAGCCAACTCATCAATCTCCCGACCTGCTGGATAGGTCAAGCCCATGACACGTCCGACCTTATCATAGGCCTCACCAACCGCATCATCACGGGTTTCACCAACAATCTTATAATCACCAGCCTCAGAAACATAGACCAACTCTGTGTGTCCACCACTGACTAATAGAGCTAGTAAGGGGAATTCCAAAGGCTCCACACTTTGAGCTGCCATGAGGTGGCCAGCCATGTGGTTAACGGGAATCAGCGGAAGTCCATGTCCCCAAGCAAAGGCCTTGGCAGCTGACAAACCAACAAGCAAGGCTCCGACCAAGCCTGGTCCATAAGTAACCGCAACAGCTGTTACATCTTCTTCTGTAATCCCTGCTTCTGCCAGCGCCTCCTCGATACAGGCTGTAATGACCTCAACATGGTGACGACTAGCCACTTCAGGAACTACGCCCCCAAAACGTTTGTGACTTTCAATTTGACTAGCAATGACATTGGATAAGAGCTCGTCATCGTTTTTCAGTACGGCGACACTGGTCTCATCACAGGATGTCTCAAATGCTAAAATATATCTATCCTTCATCTATTTCTCTCTTCATGATAATGGCATCCTCAACTGGATCATGGTAGTAGGACTTTCTCTCAGCGATGACTGCCATTCTTTCTTTCTTATAAAATGCCTGTGCTCGTTGATTTGACTTTCTGACTTCGAGGAAAATCTCCTTATCTGTCGTTAATTGAGCAAACAAGGCTGACGCGATTCCCTGACCTTGATAGGCTTTTTTGACAGCAATTTGCAGGACTTCTGCTTCAAATAGATTCTCCTGCACAGCTAGAAAGCCAATCACTTCTTCCCCATCATAAGCTAGAGCATACCAGGTCTGGTCTTGGGACAGGTCTGCTTGGATTTGTTCCAGAGTCCAAGGACTGACTGGGTATACATCTACCATGACAGCATAGATGACTTGTGCCAAATCAGGCTGTTGTTGGATTCGTTTAATTTCTATCATAGGCGTTTAATGTAAGACTCGCCAGACTCGGTGTGATTCTTAAGCCAGTTTTCCTCAGCTTCTACACGCTTGAGGTAATTTGGCACAAAGTCATGCAAGGAGTCTGCTTCCTTATCCCAAGCCCAGAGGGCTAGATTCGCTGCATTTGGCAAGGTTTCCTGATAGTTAGCCTGTGGTAGTTGTTCTTGAATCTGCTCCACAAAGGCTCCCACTTCACCAACAAAAGTGACTTGTTCAGCATCTTTGACTTGCTCCAAAACTTCTGCAAAGGACAGATGCGCCTCTGGAAAGACAGGCTGAGCATTTTCATAAAATCCTGCGTAAACATTGTTGCGACGCGCATCCATCAAAGGTACTACAAGACCTACTTGCTGGCTTGGTACCAGAGCCAAAAGGCTAGACATCCCCACTAACTCAATGTTCAGGGTATGAGCCAATGTCTTGGCAGTTGCTACCGCGATTCGCAAACCTGTGTAGCTACCTGGCCCCTCTGCTACAACGATTCGATCCAAATCTTTGGGCGTCAAATCTAGACTAGCTATCAAAAAATCGATGGCTGGCATAAGGGTAATACTGTGATTTTTTTTGATATTGATTGTCGTCTCGGCAAGAAGCTGCTTGTCCTCTAAAATAGCAAGAGAAAGAGCCTTGCTGGACGTATCAAAAGCTAATACTTTCATAACACATTCCTATCTTTTTGTCTGTTTACTATTATACTACAAAAGCCGACACATGGGAATTTTCTTTGTTTTGAAACCAAAAATGCCCTGCCAAACAGGCAGGACAAGAACTTAAGCATTCAAACCAAAGTAAAATACAAGCCAGACCACATAGGTTACAAGAAGGAGGAAAATGGAATACAGTGTTACAAAGAGAATTTTCCAGTGTATAGCTGTTTTTCTATGTTCCAACCGAACAAATAGTAGATTGCCACCGTAAACACAAGCAACAAAAACAGCAAATATCAAGAGACGAATCGCGATAGCTAGTTGAAACATAGAGAGCCCCCTTTCTCCAATTCTAAAGGCAAATATTTCAAAATCATCATCTAACGAAAAGGAGCCCAAGCAGTTGTAGCAATATGTAGAATTTCCATCCAAATAGGTGAAACATAAAATCAAGCATAGCTAGTCCTCCTTAATCAAGAAAAACCTCTTTTCTAACTTTATTATAGCACTTGAATCGGATGTCTTCAAATACTTATACAAGGTATAATGAAACCCATTTCAAGCTCCTTACTTTCATGTTTCCTGCTTTTACTAATTCCTCTTTTTATGTTATAATTGAGATAATTGTAACGAATCAAGGTCAATGAAGACAAAAAATGAACTGGAATCAAACTAGCTTCAAACTGAGCATTTTTGAATATAGCTGACCTGAAAACAGAAAGGAAACATATGATTTACAAAGTTTTTTATCAAGAAACAAAAGACCGTAGCCCACGTCGTGAAACAACACGCTCACTATACTTAGACATCGATGCTAGTTCAGAACTTGAAGGACGTATCGCTGCTCGCCAACTTGTCGAAGAAAATCGTCCAGAATATAATATCGAGTATATCGAACTCTTGTCTGACAAATTGCTAGACTACGAAAAAGAAACTGGCGCATTCGAAATTACGGAGTTCTAATATGGCCTACACTCTTAAACCAGAAGAAGTTGGCGTTTTTGCCATTGGTGGTCTAGGAGAAATCGGAAAAAACACATATGGTATCGAATACCAAGACGAAATCATCATCGTTGATGCAGGGATTAAATTCCCTGAGGATGACCTACTTGGTATCGACTACGTTATCCCTGATTACTCTTATATTGTAGAAAATATCGACCGCGTCAAGGCTCTCTTGATTACACACGGACACGAGGACCATATCGGAGGGATTCCCTTCTTGCTCAAGCAAGCAAACATCCCTATCTATGCTGGTCCACTGGCCCTTGCCTTAATCCGTGGAAAACTCGAAGAGCATGGACTTTTGCGCAATGCTACACTTCACGAAATCAACCACAACACGGAGTTGACTTTTAAAAATCTTAAAGCAACTTTCTTTAGAACAACCCACTCGATTCCAGAGCCATTGGGAATCGTCATCCATACCCCTCAAGGGAAAATCGTTTGTACGGGAGACTTCAAGTTTGACTTTACACCAGTTGGGGAACCTGCAGACTTGCACCGTATGGCAGCCCTAGGTGAAGATGGAGTGCTTTGCTTACTCTCTGACTCGACCAATGCTGAAGTACCAACCTTTACAAACTCTGAAAAGGTTGTCGGCCAGTCGATTATGAAGATTATCCAAGGTATCGAAGGACGTATCATCTTTGCATCCTTTGCCTCAAATATCTTCCGTCTCCAGCAAGCAACGGAAGCTGCCGTTAAGACAGGGCGTAAGATTGCTGTCTTTGGACGCTCTATGGAAAAGGCCATTGTCAACGGGATTGAGCTTGGTTACATCAAGGCTCCTAAGGGAACTTTCATCGAGCCAAATGAAATCAAAGACTATCCTGCGGGTGAGATTCTTATCCTCTGTACGGGAAGTCAGGGTGAGCCTATGGCCGCTCTCTCTCGTATCGCTAACGGAACTCACCGTCAAGTGCAACTCCAACCTGGCGATACTGTCATCTTCTCATCTAGCCCAATTCCAGGAAACACCACTAGCGTCAACAAATTGATTAACATCATTTCTGAAGCTGGGGTTGAAGTTATCCATGGTAAAATTAACAACATCCATACTTCTGGACACGGTGGTCAGCAAGAGCAAAAACTCATGCTCCGCTTGATTAAGCCAAAATACTTCATGCCTGTTCACGGTGAATACCGCATGCAGAAAGTCCACGCTGGACTTGCCGTAGATACTGGCGTAGAGAAGGACAATATCTTTATCATGAGTAATGGTGATGTGCTTGCCCTCACTGCAAACTCTGCCCGTATCGCAGGCCACTTCAATGCCCAAGACATCTACGTCGATGGAAATCGTATCGGTGAAATCGGTGCAGCTGTGCTTAAAGATCGTCGCGATCTATCTGAAGATGGTGTCGTACTTGCTGTCGCAACCGTTGACTTCAAGTCTCAGATGATCCTATCTGGACCAGATATTCTCAGCCGTGGATTTGTCTACATGCGCGAATCTGGTGACTTGATTCGTCAAAGCCAACGCATCCTTTTCAATGCTATTCGTATCGCTTTGAAAAACAAAGATGCCAGCATCCAATCTGTCAATGGCGCCATAGTAAATGCCATTCGACCATTCCTTTACGAAAATACTGAACGTGAACCAATCATCATTCCGATGATTCTCACACCAGATGAAGAATAAGAAAAAATTCTCTGAAATCCTATGACTTCAGAGAATTTTTGTTATTTCACGATAAGCTCATAACGAGTTTTGCTGGTGAAAGTTTCACCTGCTTTGAGAATGACTTGATCTTTAAGGTCACTATGAATAGCATCTGGTAAAGCTTGCGCTTCTAGAGCAATTCCATTGTGCTGAATCATTGGCTGACCAGCAATGATGACACTCTCGTCCACAAAGTTTGCTGTGTAGACCACAAAGCAAGGAGCCTCTGTCTTGAAGAGCAAGAAGCGACCTGAACCTTGGTCATAGAGGAATCCAGCATTGTCATGTCTTGCAGGAAGAGCAAATGGATGGTCCAAACCAGATACGAGTTGGATTTGCTCATCTTCTTCTGCAAAGATATCCTTCAACAAAGCACCATTGTAGATATGTTTGATCACATCACGGTTAGCATCTGGGGTTTTAGCTGGAACACCATCAGGAGCGATTGGGTAAATACCTTCAGTATTCAGTTGGAATACATGACGGTCAACTGTCTGCGTGAAATCAGCAGATAAGTTAAAGTAGCTATGGTTAGTTGGATTGACCAAGGTATCCTGGTCTGTCGTTACCTTGTAACTAACTTCGTAGGCACCACTTTCTTCCAAGTTGTAGCTAATCCAGATCTTAAGATTTCCAGGGAAACCTCCAGTCCCGTCTGCTCTTTCTGTGTAAAGAGTCAAACCATGATCATTCACTTCGACTAGCTCAAACAAGCTAGAATCCCAACCAGTTGAGCCACTGTGGTTACAGTTGCTAGCATTGTTGACTTCGAGTTCATAGGTCTTCCCATTGAGTTCAAATGTCGCACCTGCAATACGACCTGCAACTGGACCTACACTTGCTCCATGTTTAGGGCTATTTCCCACATAGCTTTCGAAATCGTCAAAACCTAGGATAACATTGGCAAAATTGCCAGTCTTATCTGGAGTTACATAACGTAAAATTGTCGCTCCATAGGTCATGATTTCCAGTTGATAGCCTGCTTCCGTTTCAAAACGGTAAGCGAGGACATCCTTGCCATCAACTTTCCCAAATACACGTTCTGTGTATGCTTTCATCCTTCTCTCCTTTTTCTATTTCAATTAAGTAAACAAACCATAGAAAGCGCATTCACGTCCTATGGTTTTATTGTATGATTTACAAACACCTTTGTCAAGAATCCATAAATATTTTCTTAACAAAAGTAATTCCTTCTATTTCTGATCTATGCTTCTACACGTTCAGTCCATGAAGTAGCTGTTGTTTGAAGAACCTTGTTAAGTTCATCGATGTTTTCAAAACCAGTTGTACGAAGCCATTCGCGAGCAGCTGCTTCTCCATCTTTGATGTAAGCTTCAACAGATCCAGCCCATGTTGCACGTCCACAAAGAACACCATTGAAGTTTGCACCTGATTCGTGGGCAAATACAAGAGTTTCTTGGAAGAGTTTAGCTGATACACCAGCACTCAAGTAGATGTATGGAAGGTTAGTTGCTTCGTCTTGTGCTTTGAAGAAAGCAGCTGCTTCTTCACGTGTATGAACGATTTCTCCATCGCCAAATCCTTCAACGTATTTCACGTTAACTGGAACTTCCACTTTCAAGACATCGATGTTAAAACGTGGTTCTGAGAAGACCTTCATCGCACCAATAACCTTGTGTGGTTTTACTTTAGCGTATTCAGCAGAACCTGCGTCCGCAATCTTTTCATCGTAAGCCAAAATTTCAAGGAAGAATGGAATATCTTCAGCTACACACTCAGAACCGATACGTTCAATGTAGGCTTGTTTTTGTTGGTTGAGTTCGTCAGAGCTATCTACGTCATAGTAAAGCAAGAACTTCACAGCATCTGCACCTTGTTCCTTGATACGTTTTGCAGACCAAACATCCAAGCAGTCAGGCAAGCGTTTTGTACTTGTTGTATCGTATCCTGTTTTTTCATAAGCAAGGAGAAGACCTGCATTTGGATCAAGAGCTTTTGTTGCAGGAAGTCCGTATTCAGGGTCAAGAAGCATAGATGAAGCGTATTTTGTCAATTCATCTGCTACCAAGACTTTAAGTTCTTCCATTTGAGCTACTGTTGGCTCTTCTGTTTGGTATTGAGCCATAAGGCGTTTCAAAGCACCACGTTGGTCAAAGGCAAGAGCTGAGATGATACCATTCTCATCAGAGAGTTTTTCCAAACATGCACGTTTATTTGGGCTTAATGTTAATTTACTCATAGATTCTTCCTTATTTTTCAAACTCGTGAATAATGACACCTTGAACGACGCGGTTTACTGTACCTGTAGGTGATGGTGTATCTGGTCTATTTCCAACCTTAAGCGAAGTCAAGAGAGCAAATAACTGACCGTAAACGATATAAGGGAAGACACGGTAAACATCATTCAAAACGCCACCGCAGCCAAGCGCTACTTCCTTAACATTTTCAAGGCCAAAGGCTTGGTCACTCAAGAGAACAACGCGACGAGCGATTTGGTCCCCTGCAACTTCACGAACCAAGTCTAAGTCATACTTACGAGTATAGTCCGTTGTAGTACCAAAAACTAAAACTATAGTATCTTCATTGATAAGAGATTTTGGGCCGTGACGGAAGCCGACTGGACTTTCATACATTGTGGCAACCTGACCTGCAGTCAATTCCAAAATTTTCAGTTGTGCCTCATGAGCAAGTCCGAAGAATGGACCTGCACCTAAGTAAATCACTCGGTTAAAGTCTAGGTCAACCAACTCTTTCACATCTGCCACATTGTCAAGAACTTTACGAGCAAGACTAGAAAGCACTTCAAAACGTTCAGCTTTAACTGCAAATTCTGTTGGATCAAATACCAAAAGTGCTGTCAACATCATTGAAGTGAAGCTTGAAGTCATAGCAAAGCCAGCATCGTTAGAAGCAGCTGGTTGTAGCAACAAGAGGTTGTGGTCATCACCATGCGCTTGGAGAGCCAATTTTCCTTCAGCAGCACAAGTAATAGTCACTTGATAAAGTTCATCAACCAATGACTTGGCCAAGTCAACTGTTGCCACACTCTCAGGTGAGTTCCCGCTACGCGCGAATGATACCAAAACAGTCGCCACATCTTTTTTCAAATAAGTTTGTGGGTTTGCTACGATATCAGTTGTCGCAATAGCATTAAAATTCCATTTACGTTCATCATAAACTTCCTTGAAGTAAGGAACGAGAGTATCACCTACATAAGCAGAAGTTCCAGCACCAGTCAGGATAACCTTGATGTAGTCATGTTTGTCAGCAATTCCTTGTAAAAAGGCTGCAATTTCATCTCGTCGTGCTTGATAAGCTTCAAAAGCTTCTTTCCAAACGTCTGGTTGTTGGTAAATTTCGCGAGTTGTGATTTCTGCCCCCAACTCAAGCAATTCTTCTTTTGTGTAATCTAGCATTGAGTTCCTCTAATCTATTATTATATTGTTTTTTATTTAAAATATGGGAATGGGAGTAAGCCCCATTCCCATTTATATTCTATGAAATATGTTCTAACAGTATTTCTGTTATTACACCTTATTCATCTTCATCGTCATCGTCAAAGCCAGCCAATAAATCATTAACTTTGACAATGCTTTCTGAAGCACGACTCTTATAATCTGCATCAGCACCGGTTAGGCTCGCATTGATAAACTCGATAACCATTGGAAGATTCATTCCTGCATAAAGTTCAATGTCACGACCTTCCATAATCAGACGGCTCACCACATTACATGGTGTTCCACCAAGGAGGTCAGCAAAGACTAGGAAATCATCCAAACCTTCGACAGCAACTTCAAATTTTGCAGTGAAATCTTCTGGTCCATCTTCTGGAAGAAGAGCAACTGCATGAATATTTTCTTGTGGACCCATAATCATTTCTGTGCTACCTTTAAGTTCTTCACAGAAACGTCCATGGCTCACTAAAATCAATGATTTACTCATAAATTATGCGCCCATTCCAAGTAAGAATTTACCGATGAATGAAAGTCCAACAGCAAGAGCAATGATAATACCGATTGCTTTAGTTGAGTTCATACCTTTCTTACCAAGCAACCAGAAGATGAATGCTGTGAAGATTGCTGGAAGCAAGCGTGGGAAGATTGAGTTCAAGATATCTTGGAAGTCAATCATTTTCTCACCGATTGGCAATTTGTATGAAATTTCAAAGTTGATCATTGTTGCTACAAGAGCACCCATCATGAATACACCAAGAACAGATGCAGCTTCAATCAAAGCTGTCAAAGTGCTTTGCATGTTGTTGATAAGGTTAACCCCTTCTTTGTAGGCAAATTCCAATTGTTTCCAACGGAAGATGTCATACGCTACTGCAACTGCGATCCAAAGGAAGATACCCCAAGGTTGACCAGCGATAGCCATTGTTGCAGCGATAGATCCCATGATAGCAGGTACCAGTGAACCAAAGATAGTATCTCCAAGAGGAGCGAATGGTCCCATCAAACCTGTCTTGATACCGTTAACCGCATCTTTTGAGCCAACGCCATCTTTTTCTTCCATAGCAAGGTCAAAACCAGCGATGATTGTGTGGAAGAATGGTGAAGTGTTGAAGAATTGAGTATGAACTTTCATCATTTCTTTCAACTCAGGAGTTCCATCTCCATACATTTTACGCAATTGTGGCAAGATCATGTAAAGGTAACCTGATGCTTGCATACGTTCGTAGTTCCATCCCAATTGGAAAGTGAACAAGCTACGTTTGTTAATTTGATTAAAATCTTCTTTTGTTAGTTTGTAATTAGAATTCGTCATCTTCAATTTCCCCACTTTCTGATGGTGTAGAAGGTGCTGCTACAGCAACTTTCTGGCTGTTCTTGAAGTGAACAACTGCAAGGAAGATACCTACGATAGAGACACCGATCATAGACAAACCTTTGAAGTTGTTGGCAAAGCCAATTTTTTCAGCAACGTCAGCAGGAAGAGTGCCAATGAGACCAGCAACTGCTCCACCAAGACCTGTTACGTATGAGTAAAGTACAGTCAACATAGCTGTCAAACCGAATCCCATAGCAAGGTAGTGAAGGTTACGTTTAACTGGAAGGTAACGAAGCAAGATAGCGAATCCAAGACCTGGAAGCATACGACCTGCAAGAGTCAAACCGTCTGCAACCCATTGGAATTCTTTAACAAAGTTTACAACTGCTTGTACGAATTCTCCACCGAAAGCTAGGGCGAAGAATACTGGAAGGGCACGAGAAGCAGCCCATGGAAGCGCACCAAGAAGGTAGTTACGTTCGATTCCTTTGTAGTCAAAGCGTTCGATCGCAGCATCAATACGGTGTGCGAAGAATGTAGTAGTCATACGACCAAGTACGTCGAAGTAAGTTAAAAGTGCCGCTACTGGTACAGCGATTGTAGTGATCGCAAGGT
The DNA here is from genome assembly GCF_058200215.1 of Streptococcus sp. SCPM-O-B-15304 (M98). Classification (NCBI taxonomy): domain Bacteria; kingdom Bacillati; phylum Bacillota; class Bacilli; order Lactobacillales; family Streptococcaceae; genus Streptococcus; species Streptococcus sp. SCPM-O-B-15304 (M98). The sequence continues at coordinate 133,362 of NZ_JBYQGQ010000004.1, forward strand.
CAGTCTCAATACCTTGTGAAACTGAGAAAGCAGTCGCAAGAACCGCACCAGAAGTTGCGTCGATACGAGAAGCACCACCGAAGGTACCTACCCCAAGTACGAATAACTGCAAGCTACCACCGATAAACAAACCAGTTGTCAAATCTCCCATGATCAAACCAGTAATGAAACCAGCGAATACAGGGGAACCTGCAGAAGAAACGATCGTCAACTCATCACAGATTTGATAAGCTGAGTACAGAGTGAGAAGTAAAATTTGCCACCATTGTATCATAACAATGACCTCCTAAAAATTTTTTCCTATTTTAATAAGCTCAAAAAGTCTGAAACTGGATCGTTTGGAACCATTTGAGCAGTAAGTTTAACACCTTTTTCCGCCAATTTGTGGAAATCTTCTACGTCTTTATCTACAACGTTGATAGAACGTGTGATCGCACGTGTTTCTGGTGTTTGAGACATGTTGCCGACATTGACAGTTTCAAGTGGCACACCTGCTTCTACCAAACCGAGGAAACGGTCAGGTTTGCGTGCTACAATCAAAAGACGTTGGCTATCGTATTTACCAGCAAGGATATTGGCTGCAGCTTTTTCAACTGGCAAAATACTAAGTTTTACACCTGGTGGTGTTGCAAGCTTCAATCCGCTCTTTTCAACATCGTTGTTAACAACTTCATTGTCAACGACCATGATACGTGAAACATTAAGTTTAGCAGACCAAAGGTTTGCTACTTGTCCGTGGATCAAACGTCCATCGATACGGCATCCTACAATTGTCATAAATTTTCCCCCTTTATATGTTTTAGTGTAGGTTTACGAGTTAAATGTATGTGATCTTTATACTCCCCTTCAGTTTCAAAGATAATGATGCGGTTAGCACCTTCCTTGAGATAGCTGTGCGGAATATAAAGCGATAAGGTTGGACCAACATTCCAGAAACGTCCTAGATTACGGCCATTGACATAGGCAATCCCTTTACCAAACTCAGATAAGTCTAAGTAGGTATCCTTTGGCACCTCAACTTCAAAGTCATAGGCGTAAAAGGCAGGTTGCCCTTCTGTCCATCCTTTTGAGAAATCAATCTTTTCAGGATTATCTAGTGGAAGCGGATAGTGTTCCCAGTTCAGCATAAAGTGTAGGTCTTTGCAGACACCTGTACGAATCCCTTTTCGTTGTGTATCTGCTAGGAACTTATGCCCGTAATTGACACGCCCCATATTTTCAATAAGGATGTCAAATCTAGAGAGCGCTTTCTTTTTTCCTTGATAGAAGATATCTTCTCCAATTTCAGTCTGGTACTGAGTTGCGACCCATTTCCCATCTACGAATAGCTGAGCTCTATCTCGACCGTCAATGATACGGATGCGTTCTTCTTCTGCATCCCAACTAGCTTCTGTACGATAGAGTAGGTAGCCATAGCTTTGTCCCAACTCTTCCATTTTCTTAGGATAGAGACTTTCAATTGGACTTGTCAGGCTATCCAAGGTTTCGAAAAGAGAAACTTTCTCGACCAGTGGAATGTTTTCAGCTTCCATACTCTCTTTGTAAAGTGGCTCTAATTGTGGATACTCAGGATAGTAAGTCGCCATCATTTCTTTAACTGCCAGGTATTTAGCAGTTGGATTGCCCGCTTCATTAAGAAGAGCGTCATAATCATAAGATGTTACTTGTGGTAAATCGATGGTTCCTCGAGCTGAACAACCATTCATAAAACCAAAGTTGGTTCCACCGTGGAACATGTAAAGGTTGATAGAGCCTTGCTCTAGTACCTCATGTACGGCTTCTGCTAACTCCTCTGGCTCACGCGTGATGACTGGTTCTTTCCATCGGTTAAACCATCCATCCCAGAATTCCATACACATGAGTGGCCATTTCTTGTCATGCTCATCAAAGAACTCTTGCATTTGCGAGAAGTTAAAGTTTGCTTTTGAACCAAAGTTCCCTGTCACAAAGAGATCATCTTTAATCAAGGTACCAGCTTTCAGAGTTGCTCGCCATGGACCATCAGATGTAAAGAGCGGACAAGTCACTGAACGTTCTTCCATCAATCGGCGAATCTCACGCAAGTAGGTCTTGTCCTCACCGTATGAACCGTACTCATTTTCAACCTGCATCATGAGGATGTTACCACCATTGTCCAACAATCTTGAAACAAGACGCGGAAGTAAATGATCGTAGTAACGTCCTACCATTTCAACAAAGGCTGAATCAGAGGAGCGGATTCGCATGTCTTTAGTTAAAAGCCATGCTGGTAAACCACCAAATTCCCACTCTGCACAGATAAAGGGAGATGGTCGAACAATAGCATACAAGCCTAAGTCCTGAGCTGTCTGAAGAAATTTTTCAATATTAAGATTGCCTTCAAAATTGAAGTTTCCTTCAGTTGGCTCATGCAAATTCCAAGCGACGTAAGTTTCAACAGTGTTGAAGCCTAAAGCCTTGAGATTGTACAATGAATGATACCAGTCTTCTTCAGGAATTCTAAAATAATGAATGGCACCAGATAAAATTTTGAATGGTTTCCCATCTAGGTAAAAATCATCCTCAATTTTAAACCTTGTCATTTTACCACCCCATACTTTTTCGTTTGCGCTTTCATTTGTTGTTATATTAAATGATAAACTAATGAATCCATCTTGTCAATAGATTTTTCGAAAATTATTTAAAATTTTTCTTTTTTTTACTGAATTGTTTTCTAAAATTCTTGTAAAAAATTTTTTTCTTAAATATTTTCGATCTAGATTGCATAAATGTATGAGTTTATAACCGTAAATAATATGTAAGTCAATCACTTAGAATATTATTTTATTTTTTTACATTATTTACTATCATTTTCAAACTATTTATGGTAGAATCGAAGATGGAGAAGGAAAAAATGAGGTGAAAATATGGCAATTCCAAAGTATCAATATATCAAAGATGAATTGAAAAATAAAATCATTTCAGGTCAATTTGCAAGTGGCGACAAGTTCTACACTGAAGCAGAGTTGATTGCAATGTATGACGTAAGTTCAATCACTGTTGTTCGCGCCTTAAACGACCTTGCTAAAGACGGTTATATTGTCCGCCAACAAGGAAAAGGAACCTTTGTGGCTCGCGCTCGCAAGCACAAACTCGTAGAATTTTCTGATGTAGAAATTTTTGAAACCAAGGACGATAAAGTCACTGTTCTTTCTATTGAACGCGGTAACGATCTTAACTACTTAGAAAAATTGGGATTGCGTGGCGATCAATTTTATTACAAAATCGAACGTATCCGTGAATCTAACGGTGTTACTTATATCTACCACACATCTTATATCCCTGAACAATACATCAATGCAAACTATCCAAATCTTGAATACTATAGTTCTATCTATAATCGTTTCAAATTGGACTACCACATTCACATGAATGACGAGCATTTTGAAGAAATCAATGAAATTGTATTTCCAACTCCAGAACATGCTGCTTCTATCCTAGGAATCGACTCTCAGTTCCCAACTGTTCTCCAAACCAAGACAACTAAACTTGAGTCAACTGGCCAAGTGTTGGAATACATTGAAACTTACAAACGTTCTGATTTCTATAAGATTAAATTTATCTCATGTGATCGCGATCACTAAACATTAAAAAGTCTGAGACAATCGTTTCAGGCTTTTCTGTTTTTCATTATAGCACGCTAGCTTTTAGTAGGAAATATCAAATGACTTTAAACTATAATTTGGAGAAATTTTACTAAAAACAGAGTAAAAATTGAAAATTAGTTCAAATTAAATAACTTCTTATATTTTTTATAGGTATTTTATTAAAAAACTTGACTTTACTAGTTTCAGATAATACAATGGAATCAGTTTGTGAAAACGCTACCAAAACAATAAATTAGGAGGTTATTTAATGAAACCAGAAAATAAACAGCGTTTCTCTATTCGTAAATACGCAATCGGAGCGGCTTCTGTCTTGATCGGCTTTGCCTTTCATGCGCAAGCTGTTGCCGCTGATGGAGTCGTACCTACTACAACAGAGAATCAACCTACTATCCAAGCTACAGGTGAATCGTCTCCACAGGCCAGCGAAGAAAAACTTGAAACTAGTCCTACACCAGAAGCCGTAGCTCCTGCAGCTCCAGCGACACCTGTAACAAACACTGAAGCACCAAAAGTTGAAGCTACTCCTGTACCTGTCGTAGAAAAAACTGTTGCAAATCAAGTCGCTCCAGCTGAACCAGAAGTAGTTAAAGAAGTCGAGAAGGCTGAAAAAGAAGATAATAAAGAAATTGCTAAAGTTGAAGCTCCTGTAGTCGCTACAGAGAAAGCAGCTCAAGTCAATGAAAAACTGGCTAAAAAGAAAATCGTTTCAATCGATGCAGGGCGTAAATACTTCTCTCCTGAACAACTGAAAGAAATCATCGACAAAGCCAAACACTATGGCTATACTGATCTTCATCTCCTAGTCGGAAATGACGGCTTGCGCTTTATGCTAGATGATATGTCCCTAACTGTAGGAGACAAGACTTATGCGAGCGACGATGTCAAACGCGCTGTTGAAAATGGAACTAATGCCTACTACAACGATCCAAACGGCAATCATCTAACTGAAAGCCAAATGACCGACTTGATTAACTATGCTAAGGATAAAGGTATTGGACTTATCCCATCTGTTAACAGTCCTGGCCACATGGACGCTATCCTTAATGCTATGAAAGAATTGGGTATTGAAAAGCCTAACTTTAACTATTTTGGTAAAGAATCAGCGCGTACTGTTGACCTTGACAATGAAAAAGCTGTTGCCTTCACAAAAGCTTTGATTGATAAGTATGCCGGCTACTTTGCTGGTAAGTCTGAAATCTTCAACATCGGTTTGGATGAGTACGCTAATGATGCTACTGATGCCAAAGGATGGAGCGTTCTTCAAGCCTATAAATGGTATCCAGAAGATGGATTCCCAGACAAGGGTTATGACAAATTCATCGCCTATGCAAATGACCTAGCTCGTATCGTCAAATCTCACGGTCTAAAACCTATGGCCTTCAACGACGGTATCTACTATAATAGCGATACAAGTTTTGGTACTTTTGACAAGGACATCATCGTCTCTATGTGGACTGGTGGCTGGGGTGGTTACGATGTCGCTTCTTCTAAGTTACTAGCTGAAAAAGGACATGAAATCCTCAATACTAACGATGCTTGGTACTATGTTCTCGGCCGTAATGCTGACGGACAAGGTTGGTACAACCTTGATCAAGGATTGAACGGCATTAAGAGCACACCGATCACTTCTGTACCAAAAACAGAAGGAGCTGACGTTCCTATTATTGGTGGTATGGTAGCAGCTTGGGCTGATACTCCATCTGCTCGCTACTCTCCATCTCGTCTCTTCAAACTCATGCGTCAATTCGCAAACTCAAATGCTGAATACTTCGCTGCTGACTACGAGTCTGCTGAACAAGCTCTGAAAGAAGTTCCAACAGACCTTACTCGCTACACAGAAGAAAGTATTGCAGCCGTTAAAGATGCTGAAAAAGCCATCCGTGCTCTCGATAGCAACCTCAGCCGTGCTCAACAAGATACTATTGACCAAGCGATCGCAAAACTCCAAGAAGCTGTTAGCAACTTGACCTTCACTCCAGAAGCTCAAAAAGAAGAAGATGCTAAACGTGAAGTTGAAAAACTAGCTAAGAACAAGGTCATCTCTATCGATGCTGGACGTAAATACTTCACACTTGACCAACTTAAACGCATCGTTGACAAGGCTAGTGAGCTCGGCTACTCTGACCTTCACTTGCTCCTTGGAAATGATGGACTTCGCTTCCTACTTGATGATATGAGTATCTCAGCAAATGGCAAGACTTATGCAAGCGACGATGTGAAAAAGGCCATCATCGAAGGAACAAAATCTTACTACGATGATCCTAACGGAACTACTTTGAACCAAGCTGAAATCACTGAGCTTATCCAGTATGCTAAGGACAAAGGGATTGGACTAATCCCAGCTATCAATAGCCCAGGTCATATGGATGCTATGCTTGTCGCTATGGAAAAATTAGGCATCGCAAACCCTCAAGCCAACTTTGACAAGGTTTCAAAAACAACTATGGACCTTGAAAACGAAGAAGCGATGAACTTTACAAAAGCCCTTATCGGCAAGTACATGGACTTCTTTGCTGGTAAGACTAAAATCTTTAACTATGGTACAGATGAGTATGCTAACGATGCTACCAATGCTCAAGGTTGGTACTACCTCAAGTGGTATGGTCTCTACGGCAAATTTGCTGAGTACGCTAATAGCCTAGCTGCCATGGCTAAAGAAAAAGGTCTTCAACCAATGGCCTTTAACGATGGCTTCTACTACGAAGACAAGGATGATGTTGAGTTTGATAAAGACGTTATCATCTCTTACTGGTCTAAAGGCTGGTGGGGTTACAACCTTGCGTCTCCTCAATATCTAGCAAGCAAAGGTTATAAATTCCTAAACACGAATGGAGACTGGTACTACATTCTCGGTCAAAAACCAGAAGATGGCGGTGGCTTCCTCAAGAAAGCTATTGAAAATACTGAAAAAACTCCATTTAACCAGTTAGCATCAACTAAATATCCTGAAGTTGACCTACCTACTGTTGGTAGTATGTTAGCTATCTGGGCTGATAGACCAAGCGCAGAATACAAGGAAGAAGAAATCTTTGAACTCATGACTGCCTTTGCAGACCACAACAAAGACTACTTCCGTGCTGACTACAAAGCACTACGCGAAGAACTTGCTCAAATCCCTGAAAACTTAGAAGGATACAGCACAGAAAGCCTCGACGCTCTCAAGGCTGCTAAAGATGCTCTTAACTACAACCTCAATCGTAACAAACAAGCTGAATTGGACACACTTGTAGCTAATCTCAAAGCTGCTAGACTGGGTCTCAAACCAGCTGCAACTCACTCAGGAAGCCTCTATGAGAGTGAAACTGCTGCTACAGTTGAAAACCGACCAGAGCTTCTTGTTAAGACAGAAGAAATTCCGTTTGAGATTGTTAAGAAAGAAAATCCTAACCTTCCAGCAGGACAAGAGAAAGTCATCACTGAAGGTGTCAAAGGTGAACGGACTATCTATCTTTCAGTTGTGACTGAAAATGGCAAGCAAACAGAAACAGTTCTTGAAAGACAAGTAACGAAAGAAGCTGTCAATCAAGTTGTCGAAGTTGGAACATTAGCGACACATGTAGGAGACGAAAAAGGTCAAGCTCCTGTTGTAAATAAACCTCGTGTAGTCATCGAAGATGAAGAAATTCCATTTACAACCATCACTCGTGAAACTGATGCATTGCCTAAGGGAGAAACTCGTGTTGTAACTGCAGGTGTCAACGGTCGTCGTAGCCATTTCTACTCTGTGACTACTGCTGTTGATGGATCTGAAGTTAAAACATTGGTTACTAGTGTTGTCGCTCAAGAACCAGTCGCTCAAGTAATCGAAGTTGGCAACCCTGTCACTCACGTCGGTGATGAACATGGTCAAGCAGCTATCGCTGAAGAAAAACCAAAACTAGAAATTCCAAGTGAACCAGCTCCAGCATCTGTTCCTGCTGAGGAAAACAAAGCTCTTCCTCAAGGCCCAGCTCCTGTAGCAAAAGAAAATAAACTTCCTGAAACAGGAAGCCAAGGTTCAGAATGGTTGATTGCTACTGGTCTTATGACTGCTCTCACAGCTTACGGACTTAGCAAGAAAAAAGATTAAGCACAAATAAAAAGCGGGACAAAAGTCTCGCTTTTTTGTTTTATTGTTAGTCACCCAAACCGATGCGTTCGAAGATGTCATCCACTCGTTTGGTGTAGTAAGTTGGGTTGAAGATTTCGTCGATTTCTTCTTGAGTGAGACGTGAAGTTACTTCTGGATCTGCTTCAAGAAGTGGTTTGAAGTCTACTTGGTTATCCCAAGATTGAGCTGTCTTTGGTTGTACAAGGTCGTAAGCTTGCTCACGAGTCATACCTTTTTCAATCAAAGTAAGCATCGCACGTTGACTGAAGATAAGACCAAATGTAGAGTTCATGTTGCGGATCATGTTTTCTGGGAAGACTGTCAAGTTCTTAACGATGTTTCCGAAACGGTTGAGCATGTAGTCAATCAAGATGGTTGTATCTGGTGCAATGATCCGCTCAGCTGATGAGTGAGAGATATCACGCTCGTGCCAGAGTGATACATTTTCATAAGCTGTTACCATGTGACCACGGATCACACGCGCAAGACCTGTCATGTTTTCAGAACCGATTGGGTTACGTTTGTGAGGCATAGCTGAAGAACCTTTTTGACCCTTTGCAAAGAACTCTTCTACTTCACGTTGTTCTGATTTTTGAAGACCACGAATCTCAGTCGCCATACGCTCGATAGAAGTTGCGATGCTAGCAAGAACTGCAAAGTACTCAGCGTGAAGGTCACGAGGAAGAACCTGTGTAGAGATTTCTTGGGCACGGATACCCAATTTGTCGCAGACGTATTTTTCAACGAATGGTGGGATGTTAGCAAAGTTACCGACCGCACCAGAAATCTTACCAGCTTCCACACCAGCAGCCGCATGCTCGAAACGCTCGATGTTGCGCTTCATTTCGCTGTACCAAGTTGCCAATTTAAGACCAAAAGTTGTAGGCTCAGCGTGAACACCGTGGGTACGCCCCATCATGATGGTGAACTTGTGCTCTTTCGCTTTGTCAGCAATGATGTTGAGGAAGTTTTCAAGGTCCTTGCGGATGATGTCGTTGGCTTGTTTGTAGAGGTAACCGTAGGCAGTATCCACCACGTCGGTAGAAGTCAACCCATAGTGAACCCACTTGCGCTCTTCACCAAGAGTCTCAGAAACCGCACGCGTGAAAGCCACCACATCGTGGCGAGTCTCTTGCTCGATTTCCAAGATACGGTCGATGTCAAAGTCCGCTTTTTCACGAATCAAAGCTACATCTTCCTTAGGGATTTCCCCTAACTCAGCCCATGCTTCGTCAGCTAAGATTTCCACCTCAAGCCAAGCACGGTATTTATTTTCTTCAGTCCAAATGTTCGCCATCTCAGGGCGAGAGTAACGTTCGATCATTGTTTTATTTTCCTTTCTTTTGATGTTTCACATCAGTTAGCAAGCGGCAATCACTTTATTCAAATTCTTCTTTCCCAATCCATACAGATGGATAGTGATTGAGTGTATTCAAATCCGTATCCAGCGGGACATCATAGATAGCTAGATAGTTTTCAGGATATTGAGCAAGCAACTCTTCATACTTAGCTTTCACCTTTTCGTGATCACTACTAGCATACAAGACTTCGACGACTGCTCCGGTCTTCTCTTTTTCAACAAATGCGTTGACGATGAGTTGTATCATAAAAAACTCCTAAATCGAAATGCCCTTCATATTTGCTTCCAGAATAGGCATCTTCACACCTAACACCTGACCGGTCTGATAAACACTTTGACAACAATAGAAGATGTCCTGTTTATCATTGTGCAAAGTCATAATTTTTCGGGTCAGCTCATTTTTCGCAAACATGACTTTCATGGCCTTGCCGGCTATCCAAGCGGGAATTTTGTATGGCAATAGTTCTGCTTTGTAAAGTTTCAAATTCACGCCACGCGCTTCTACGACTTTCAAAGCTTCTCGAATGGCCTTGATGGCCAATGATAATTCCGATGAACTATTCATCAAGTTCAAAGCCAGTTCTTCTGGATTTTCCAAATTTCCTGAGCGAGCAGCTGTCGAAGTGACACCTGCGTTAATCGCCATGTGAATCCAAATCCACTCGACCATATCATGAGGCACTTCCCACTTCAAATCTGCAGAAACTAGTAAAGCCGTCAGATCAGCATAGTTAGAAATGTGTGCTTTTTGCTCACCTTCTAGCATTAAATGGTCGAACAAGACACCATCCAAATGGTTCTCCTGCATATGACCACCCGCTGTCGGAAAGGCCAAAATATAGTTGTAATCCCCTGCCCACTCTTGGACCTCTTTTCGATTATCCCAGAAATTACAAAAGAAAACAAGGGTGCCTTTGATATTGTTTTTTCGCAAGGTTTCCACAGCTTCTTTGACAAGTCCATGACGCACACTGAGAAAAATAAAATCATATTCCGAATGAGCTTCTGCCACATGAACCTCATAAGTATCATGCTTGTTCTCACCTTTGGAATGATAGCGACCATCTAGCAGATCAACTGACAACTCCTTCGGTGCATTGTTTTTCTTACTATCTCTCAGTACGTGTTCCACTTGATGGCCTGCTTTTTGAAAGGCGTAGGCATAAGTGGTCCCGATCACTCCGAGTCCTAGAATCGCTATTTTCACTTAAAAATCAATCCCTTTCCCAAACTCCTCAACCTTATCCGGTTCATCACTAAACAAAGTCACATGTCCCATTTTGCGGTTGTGCTTCGCTTCTATTTTACCATACAAATGGAGGTGGGCGCTTGGATTTTCTGTCACATATTTTTCAGCAGCCTCGACATGCTGGCCGAGAACATTGAGCATGACTGCTGGTGCATGTAGTTTGATGTCTGGCAATGGTGCTCCGAGAACGCCTAGAATATGGGTATCAAACTGTGAAAAGTCACAGGCTTCAATCGAATAGTGCCCTGAATTGTGGGGGCGTGGTGCAATTTCGTTGACGATGATGTCATCAGCTGTCGCAAACATTTCCACACAGAGCGTACCAGAAAGATTGAGTTGTTCAGCAATCTTCACAGCCATGGCTTTAGCTTTCTCAGCTAGACTGTCAGAAATGCGAGCAGGCACAATGGTTTTTGAAAGAATGTTGTTGCGGTGGATATTTTCCTGAATTGGGAATACTGTCACGTCCTTGCCATTACCAGATACAATGACTGAAATCTCCAAGTCAAAGTTGACGAATTCTTCCAAGACACAGTCTGCTGAGTCCGCTAAAGTGTATGCTTCTTCCAAGTCTGCTTCTGAACGAATAACCTTTTGTCCATGACCATCGTAACCACCAGTCGCCGTCTTAAGGACATAGTTTTTCGACAAGTCGATATCTTCCAAGTCTTGGCTAGATTTCACAACCTTGTAAGGAGCCACAGTGACTTGAGCCTTGTTAGAAAGAAAGTCCTTCTCAAAGATTCGATTTTGAGAGATTCGGAGTAGGTCTGTCCCTTGTGGAAGCTGACCATCCTTGATAACGGCATCCAAACCGTCGGCATCCACATTTTCAAACTCATAAGTGAGGACATCGCAACGCTCCGCCAACTGGCGAAGAGCGTCCACATCATTATAAGGAGCCACGATAATCTCCGCCACGCGAGAGGCCGGGCAATCTGCCGCAGGGTCCAGCGCGATAACCTTGTGTCCCATGTAGATAGCAGAAATAGCCATCATCTGACCTAGCTGACCACCACCGATGATACCAATAGTTTTAGTTGAGCTCATTTGTAGACTCCTCTGCGATTTTTCCTTGTTCTTCGGCAAAGTTAGCAAGTGCGTCCGCAATGGACTTATCTTCTACAGAGAGGAGACGGAGGGCAAAGAGGGCAGCGTTAGTCGCACCTGCTTCACCGATAGCCATGGTTGCTACAGGAACCCCACCTGGCATCTGAACAATCGAATAGAGCGAATCCACACCACTAAGAGCACGTGATTTGACTGGCACACCAATGACTGGAAGTGTTGTCTTGGCTGCTACCATCCCTGGCAAATGGGCTGCGCCACCAGCACCTGCGATGATGATCTTGATGCCACGGCTACGAGCTTCTTCAGCATGGCGGAACATAAGATCAGGTGTGCGGTGGGCAGAGACAACTTTCTTTTCGTAGGCTACACCGAAGCGGTCTAGGACTTCAGCGGTTTTTTGCATAGTTGCCCAGTCGGATTTTGAGCCCATGATGATGGAAATAATTGGTTTAGTCATAATTTTCCCTTTTTTTCTTTTTTGATAATGGTCTTAGGTGGTGAGGACGGAAGCAACCCCTCGGTTTCATTCCTAAAATTTGAGCCCAAGTCTCAAATTTTCCCTAGACCAGAACAGAAATTGTTCTGGTCTTTTCACCACGGCGACCATTATCTTACTTTGGCTCGCTTTCACTCGCCATTGACAAATTTAGTATCTGTTAATCTTTTATAGCCTTACTTCCAATATCTGTTCGGTAAAAGAGGCCTTCTGTGTTTTGTTTGTTGAGTTGGCTGTAGATAATGTTTTGGCCGTCTTTGACGGTATCAGCCGTGGTGACCAGCATGTAAACACGGCCTCCGTTTGAAAGAAGGTCTCCCCCATTTTCAGCAAATTTAGCTCCGGCATAATAAGTGATGATGTCGCCTTCTGTCTTGGTAGGAAGCTTGACACCTTTCTCATAAGCGAGTGGGTAGCCGTTTGAGGCTACAACAACGCCTAGTGTTACACCCTTATCCATCCAAGTAATTGCTGGCTCTTTGCCATCCAAAATATCCGTGATATTTTGCGCAAAGTCAGATGTCAAACGAGGCAGGATAATCTGAGTTTCAGGATCTCCGAAACGAGCGTTGAACTCGATGACCTTAGGTCCATCAGCTGTCAAGATAAGCCCTGCGTAAAGGACACCAAGATACGGACGACCTTCTTTAATCATCCCTTCGAGAACTGGCTTGACAATGGTGTCAACTGCTGTGTCAACCACTCTCTGTGGCAAGTGTGGAACTGGCGCATATGCACCCATCCCACCAGTGTTAGGCCCCTTGTCGCCATCGTAGGCTCGTTTATGGTCCTGAGCTGTTGGCATGATGTAGAACTTGTCCTCATTGACAAAGGCAAAGAGAGAGAACTCCTCCCCGTCAAGGAATTCCTCGATAACCACACGCGCACCAGAGTCGCCAAATTTATTGTCCAAAAGCATCTCATGAGCGGCTTCGACGGCTTGCTCAACTGTCTCCGCAACGACGACACCTTTCCCAAGGGCCAAACCATCTGCTTTAACTACGATTGGTGCCCCCTGCTTTTCGATATAGACCCTGGCTTCCTCGAAATCTGAGAATGTGCCGTAGGCTGCTGTCGGAACGCCGTACTTGACCATGATTTCCTTGGCAAAATCCTTAGACCACTCCAGCTCTGCTGCTAATCTTGTTGGACCAAAAGCTTTAAGCCCTGCTGCATTGAAATCATCTACAATTCCAGCTGCAAGGGCATCATCTGGACCGATAAAGGTCCAAGCGATATCATTGACTTTTGCAAACTCGATTAAGGCAGAATGTTCGGAAATAGAGATATTTACCAATTCCAGACCATCTAGAGTCATCCCGTCATTCCCAGGAGCTACAAAGACTTTTTCAACGTTTTTTGATTCAAGTAACTTCTTAGCAATCGCATGTTCACGACCACCCGAACCAACAACTAACAGCTTCATCTTACAACCTCTTTTGCGAATTATTTACTAATATTATACCATAAACGTTCGTTTTAATCTTGTTTCGTTTCGCTTTTAAAGCAAAAAAAGGAAAGAAACTGTTTTCTTCCCTTTTATTTTCTTAATGTCTAAAATGTCTCACGCCTGTGAAGACCATAGTCAAGCCGTATTTATCAGCAGCTTCGATAGACTCTTGGTCACGTACTGACCCACCTGGTTGAATGATGGCCTTGATACCAGCTTTGGCGATTTCTTCCACATTATCCGCAAATGGGAAGAAGGCATCTGAAGCAAGGACAGCGCCGTCAAGACGGTCTTTAGCTTGGTCAATAGCAATACGGACGGAAGCCACACGATTGGTTTGACCAGGGCCAACGCCAAGTGTCATGTGGTCATTAGTCACGATGATTCCATTTGATTTGACATACTTGATAGCTTTCCAAGCAAACTCAAGGGCAGTCGCTTCTGTCTCAGTTGGTTGGCGTTTGGTTACCACTTGCCAGTCAGCTGGGTTTTCTTTGACAACATCCTGATTTTGAACGAGGAGGCCACCGACCACGCCTGTGTACTCTGCTTCCACTTCACTAGCATCTTGAGCATCAAATGGCAAGGCAAGGATGCGCAAGTTTTTCTTTTTGGTTGTCAAGATTTCAAGCGCTTCGTCAGAATAGCTTGGTGCAATGATGATTTCAAGGAAAACGCCGTGCATTTTTTGAGCTGTCGCAGCGTCCACTTCACGGTTGAGAACGACAATACCACCGAAGATAGAAACTGGGTCAGACTCATAAGCGTAGTCCCAAGCAGTTTCGATATCATCAGCTTGACCTATACCGCACGGGTTCATGTGTTTGAGAGCCACAACGGTTGGACTATCTTTGAAGTCACGGATGATGCGGATCGCTGCATCAGCGTCACGGATATTGTTGAAGGACAATTCCTTACCGTTAAGCTGTTTAGCAGATGCAATAGAGTAGTCTGTTGGCAAGGCTTTTTGGTAGAAGTCTGCGTCTTGTTGAGGGTTCTCACCGTAACGCATTGGTTGCTTGAGGTCATAAGTCAAAGTGAGTTTTTCAGGCTTGCCTTCACCGACTTGAGCTGTGAAATATTCTGCAATCAAGGCGTCATAAGCCGCTGTGTGACGAAATACTTTGGCTGCCAAACGTTGGCGAGTTTCATAAGAGGTTTCGCCGTTTGCTGCCAATTCGTCCAAAACCACAGCGTAGTCAGCAGGATCTACCACAACTGTAACACTGGCATGATTTTTCGCTGCTGAACGAAGCATAGATGGCCCACCAATATCGATATTTTCAACTGCATCAGCATAAGTCACATCTGGTTTAAGGATAGTTTCCTTAAATGGGTAAAGGTTGACCACCACAAGGTCAATGAGCTCAATCTTGTTGTCCTTAGCCGCTTCCAAGTGGCTATCCAAGTCACGACGAGCGAGAAGCCCTCCGTGGATATTTGGGTGGAGGGTCTTCACACGACCGTCCATCATTTCTGGGAAACCAGTCACATCATCAATGGCAATGGTATCAACACCAGCATTATCAAGGGCAACTTTGGTACCACCTGTTGAGATGATATCCCAACCAAGTTTTTTAAGTTCTTGGGCAAATTCAACAATGCCCGCTTTATCTGAGACTGAAATAAGTGCTCGTTTAGTCATGTTCTTTCTTTTCCTTTTTAAAAAAGTTCTTTCTTTGCTACAGTGCTACAGTCGAAAATTTTCTTTCAGCTCGAGGGCTTCCTTATTTTCGTGCAGCCCCCAAACTATCCAAGACCTCTGGATAAAGTTTGTACTCTGTTTCGTGGATGCGAGTCTCGAAAGTATCAAGGGTATCCCCTTCAAGGCGTGGCACACGGACTTGTTTGATGACCTTACCGGTATCAACACCAGAATCCACCCAGTGAATAGTCACGCCAGACTGGTCTACGCCTGCATTCCAAGCATCCTCAATACCATGAGCTCCTGGAAATTCAGGGAGATAAGCCGGATGAATATTGATGATACGGCCTTCATAAGCTGCTAGCAATGTTGGGCCGACGATTTTTATGTAGCCTGCAAGACAAACCAAGTCAATCTGGTGTTCATCCAAGAGTTCGACAATGGCTCCTTCATAGTCTACCTTGTTCTCAAACTCTTTGAGTTCGAAGGCATAAGATAAAACCCCTAGCTTTTCGGCACGCTCTAAGACATAGGCATCTCGGTGATCTGAGAAAACAAATTCTACTGGAAATTGTTCCGCAATCACCTGAAAGTTTGAGCCGTTACCAGAGGCAAAAACAGCAATCCTTTTAGTCATTATTTAATCACCACACTTGCGCCATCTTTCTTCACAATACGACCAATTTCATAAACAGGTTCGTCAAGAAGTTCTTTGACACGTTCCACATTCTCTGGTGTAACCGCAAGCATAAGACCGACACCCATGTTGAAGATTTCAAACATTTCTTCGTGTTTAATTTCACCATATTTTTCAAGGGCTTTGAAAATTGGAAGAACTGGAACCTTGCTTTCGTCAATTTCAGCAGCCAAGTCATCCGCGAACATACGTGGCACATTTTCGATAAAACCACCACCTGTGATGTGGGCAATACCATTCACCAATTCTTCTTTGATGAGTGGCAAAACAGCCTTGACGTAGATACGTGTTGGTTCCAAAAGAACGTCTTTAAGTTTCTTCCCTTCCAATTCTGGGAGGACTTCTTCACCTGTGTAATCAGCAAAGACACAACGAACAAGTGAGTAACCATTTGAGTGGATACCGCTTGAAGCAAGCCCAAGAATCACATCCCCTTCAGCTACTTTTGAACCGTCGATGATTTGAGATTTTTCTGCCACACCTACTGCGAAACCAGCCAAGTCATAGTCGTCTTCACCATACATACCAGGCATTTCAGCAGTTTCCCCACCGATGAGGGCCGCACCTGCTTGTACACAACCTTCAGCCACACCCGCAACAACTTGTTCTAGTTTAGCTGGTTCATTTTTACCTGTTGCAATATAGTCAAGGAAGTAAAGAGGCTCAGCACCTGCAGCGATGATATCGTTGACACACATAGCCACACAATCTTGTCCGATGGTATCGTGTTTGTCATACTTGATAGCCAGCATTAACTTAGTACCAACACCATCTGTACCCGAGATCAAAACTGGCTCTTTGACACCTGTTTTTGAAAGGTCGAACATGCCACCAAAACCACCAAGAGCTCCCATGACACCTGCACGCTCCGTACGTGCCACGTGTTTTTTGATCCGTTCAACAACTTCATAACCCGCTTCAACGTCCACACCTGATTGGGCATAAGCATTTTTATTTGTCATTTGTTTATTCCTTTTCCTTTCCTTCAATGGGGAATTTTATTTGTAAAAACTCGTTTTTTCTTCCAAACTTCTACGATATTCTTCTTCATAATCATAGAGAGGAGTTGGATACTTCCCATCAAAGTAAGCCACACAGAGACCGCCATTTGGCGCATCTGTTTCAATCCCAATAGAGTCAATCAATCCATCAATAGAAAGATAAGTCAGACTATCCGCACCAATGATTTGGCAAGTTTCCTCAACGGTATGATTAGCCGCAATCAACTCCTGACGTGTCTGGATATCAATTCCGTAGAAACATGGATAGGCAAGAGCAGGACTCCCAATGGCAACGTGAACTTCTGATGCCCCCGCTTCTTTCAAGAGTTGGACAATACGACGTGATGTTGTTCCACGTACAATGGAGTCATCAATCATGACCACACGTTTGCCTTTCACAACACCAGATACAGCAGAGAGCTTCATTCGCACTCCTTGTTCCCGTAATTCTTGAGTCGGCTGGATAAAGGTCCGTTGCGTATATTGGTTCTTGATGAGCCCCATTTCATTTGGCAGACCTGATTCTTCGGCAAAGCCCATCGCTGCGCTTAGTGAGGAGTTTGGCACCCCGACTACGATATCAGCTTCGTGCTTGAACTCACGTGCTAATTGAGCTCCCATTCTCTTACGAGCTGTATGGACATTGACACCGTGGATGTTAGAGTCGGGACGGGCAAAGTAGATGTACTCCATGGAACAGATTGCCAGCTGAGTATCGTTTGTGTAGCTATCATACTGGATACCACTATCATCAATAATGACAATCTCGCCTGGTTTTACGTCGCGAATCCACTCCGCACCGATGACTTCAAAGGCACAGGTTTCAGAGGAAACCACAACTGCTCCATTGGCCATTTTCCCGATTGACAGAGGACGGAAGCCGTTTGGATCAAGCGCTGCAATTAGCTTATCTTCAAACATCAAGAGATAAGCAAAACCACCTTTAACAAGACTGAGCGCTTCCTTGATCTTGCCCATCAGGTTTGGATTGTGGCTACGACGAATCAAGTGAGCCAAGATTTCTGAATCAGAAGTCGAGCTAAAGATTGCCCCTCTTTGTTCCAATTCTTGCTTGAGCGATTCTGCATTGGTCAGATTCCCGTTATGAGCCAAACCAAACTGCATATCGTGAAAGCGAAAGAGGAAAGGTTGGATATTGTCTACAGAAGCTTCTCCCGCAGTCGCATAACGCACGTGTCCAATCGCTCCAGTTCCTGTCAATTTATCCAAATTAGCAGGATTTTTGAAGACTTCTGATAAAAGCCCCATATCACGATGACGCTTCAATTGTCCATGGTCATTGGAGAGGATTCCTGCCCCCTCCTGACCACGGTGCTGAAGACTATGGAGTCCAAAATAGGTCATTTTGGCAGCATCTGGGTGGCCCCAGATGCCGAAAACACCACATTCTTCATTAAGAGATTTTACTTCGTATGTCATTTTCTATACCTAATTTTTATTTCTGTATCATTCCTTAGCGATACTACAGCGGAATGATACGGTAGAAGCTCGTTTCACTCGCAACAACAAATCATTTTCAATTATCGCAAGTTACATCTACTTGTTTTTACATTTACTGATGCTTATCTATTAGAAAATCTGCAAATCTTATTTTCCAGTAAAGTATTTAACCGCTGATGCAAAGAGGTGCTGGTCTTTATTTCCTGGAATATTTTGGAAGAGACCGTCTTCGAAACGTTCTGAGTGACCCATCTTACCAATGATTTGACCGTTCTTACTTGTGATACCTTCGATCGCATTGACAGAACCATTTGGATTGTATTTTGAATCCATGCTTGGCTTCCCTTCGAAGTCAACATATTGGGTAAAGATTTGACCATTGTCACGAAGCTCTGCGAATTCCTCAGCTGTCACGACAAATTTGCCTTCACCGTGTGATACTGGGATGGCATGAATGTCACCAACTTCTACTCCAGCAAGCCATGGTGAGTTCGTGTTGGCAATCCGTGTTTCCACCATCTTAGCCACGTGTTGGTTGGCATCATTGTAGAAGAGGGTTGGACTCGTGCTGCTTGCATCTTCAAAGTTACCATATGGAAGAAGACCTGATTTAACGAGGGCTTGGAATCCATTACAGATACCGATAATCAAACCACCACGTTCGATGAAGCTATCGATAGCTGCACGCACTTTTTCATTGAGCAAGATGTTCACGATAAATTTAGCAGATCCATCTGGTTCATCGGCTGCTGAGAAGCCACCTGCAAAGAAGATAATATTAGCTTTTTCGATATTGTCAACCATAGTGTCAACAGACTTGACAATTGCCTCTTCATTCAATGTCACGAATGGTACCAAGTTGACTTTTGCACCTTCTTTTTCAAAGGCCTTAGCTGAATCGTACTCAGAGTTAGTACCTGGGAATACTGGGATGTAAACCACTGGTGTCTCAACTGTTTCTTTAGCTTTGATTACAGCATCTGATGCCACTGCAGGTACTTCTTCCAACTCAGTTGCTTGTGCAAATTCCGTTGGGTAAACCTCTTCCAATTTACCTTGGAAGGCACTGTCAAGTTTGTGTCCATCAAGTGTTACACCATTGACAGTAAGTGTAAAGTCAGCTACTGTTCGTCCAATCTTGGCAACACCTGCAATGTCTTCAGGCGATGTGAAGACGAATCCACCCAATTGAGCTGTCAAGCTAGTGTCAAGGCCAGCTAATTCAACGTTTGCACCAATATGGTTACCAAATGTTGCAAGGGCAAGAGCTTCAACCACACCACCATATTTGACAGCTGATGCAGATGTGACTTTATGGTCAGCTTGAATTGCTTCAAATTGAGCAAAGTTAGACTTGATAAGATCAAAATCAATTTCTTGTGCCAAAGCTTGACCTGGAATATAGTAAATATTTTCACCAACAGCCTTAAATTCTGGAGATAGGACCTTACGGCTATCTGCTGTTGTCACACCAAAAGCAACCAAGGTTGGTGGTACGGTCAATTCTTCAAAGGTACCAGACATAGAGTCTTTACCACCGATAGATGGCAAACCAAGTTGAATCTGAGCTTCAATGGATCCAAGGAGAGCAGCCACTGGTTGACCAAAACGCTCTGCTTGTTTATCCATTCGCTCGAAGTATTCTTGATAAGAGAAACGAGCCTTAGACCATTTTGCACCAGCAGCAACCAAACGAGCAGTTGCTTCGATAACCGCATAAGCAGCGCCATGGTATGGAGACCATTCTGCTACATAAGGGTTGAATCCTTGCGCCATGACAGAAGCAGTTGTTGTCACACCATGTTGAACTGGCAATTTCTGTACAGAAGCTTCCGTTGGTGTGATTTGGTAGCGACCACCGAGTGGATGATTAACTGTTGAACGACCAACTGAGCTATCAAAGATGGTTTGTAAACCTTTTTGACTGGCATGGTTAAGGTCAGCCAAGACTTTAAGAGTATCAGCTTCAAGGGTTTCAGCAGATGTTTGACGTTCTTCTGGAAGCTTGACATCCTTGTCAACCACCTTAGCATCTACAACCACACGTACACCGTTTGTATCAAGGAAACGACGTTCCAAATCAACGATGGTTTCACCATTCCAGTGCATGACAAGATTTGGTTTTTCAGTCACTGTCGCAACGACAACAGCATCAATATTTTCTTTATTACATGCTGCAATGAAGGCGTCCACATCTTTGGGACGAACCACGACCGCCATACGTTCTTGAGATTCAGAGATGGCAATTTCGGTACCGTTCAAGCCTTGGTATTTCAATGGCACTTTGTCTAGATCAATTTCAAGCCCATCTGCCAATTCACCGATAGCCACGCAGACACCACCAGCACCAAAGTCATTTGATTTCTTGATTAGACGTGTCACTTCTCCATTACGGAAAAGACGTTGAATCTTGCGTTCTTCAATGGCATTCCCTTTTTGAACCTCAGCACCAGCTGTTTCAACAGATTCAACCGTTTGAACTTTAGAAGAACCTGTCGCACCACCGACACCGTCACGTCCAGTCTTACCACCAAGCAAGATAATCACATCACCTGCTTCAGGTTTTTCACGGACCACATTTTCCTTAGGAGCCGCACCGACAACTGCACCTAGCTCCATACGCTTAGCAACGAAACCTGGGTGGAAGTATTCACGAACATAAGTTGTTGCAAGACCAATTTGGTTACCATATGAAGAATAACCGTGAGCCGCTGTTTTAGAAATCACTTGTTGTGGCAATTTACCAGCACGAGTTTCAGCAATTGGTGTTGTAATATCACCAGCACCTGAGATACGCATGGCTTGGTAAACGTATGAACGACCTGACAATGGGTCACGAATGGCACCACCGATACAAGTAGCCGCTCCACCAAATGGTTCAATCTCAGTTGGGTGGTTGTGAGTTTCGTTCTTGAACATGAGAAGCCATGGTTCTTTGACACCATTGACATCCACTTCAATTTCAACTGAGCAGGCATTGATTTCATCAGACACTTCCATGTCATCCAAACGACCATTAGCACGCTCATAACGACCAAAAATAGTCGCCATATCCATCAAGGTTTGAGGTTTTTCTGTACGTCCCAACTCATCACGCATGGCAATATACTTGTCATAAGTCGCTTGCAATTGTTTTTCAAATTTAGAAGCTGAGAAGTCGATGTTTTTCAACTCTGTCTCGAAAGTTGTGTGACGGCAGTGGTCAGACCAGTAAGTATCCAAAACCTTCAACTCAGTCTCAGTTGGTACACGTCCAATAGACTTGAAGTAATCTTGGATGAAGAGAAGGTCATCCACTTCCATTGCCAAGCCTTGCTCAGCCTTATACTTGGCAAAATCTTCTGCCGTATAGCTTTCAAAGAAATCCAAGTTTGGAATGGTCTTGTCAGACTCAGAGAAATCCTGTTTCGCAATGCCAACAGTGATATCTTTGAAACGAGAATCCACTGGGTTCAAGAGGTAGTTCTTGACAGCTTCCAACTCATTCGCATCAATATCCTTGTTAACCAAGTAAAGTTGCGCTGTATTCACTGTTACATCATTTGAACTACCAAGCAACAGCAAAGCTTCTTGTGAAGATGCCGCACGTTGGTCAAATTGACCAGGCAAGCTTTCGATCGCAAAGAAAGCATACTTCTCAAGATCAGCCTTAACCGCAGCCTCGTCCAAAACAGTATCAGTCACTTGCTCAGAGAAGATATGTTTTTCCGCACGCGCAAACAAGTCCTCTGCCAAACCAAAAACATCGTAAACTTGAACAATCCGAAGATCCTTCAAAGTTTTCAACTGAAGATTATGCTGCAATTCTTTTACTAAAGAGTCCGATTTCACACGAAAATCAGCTTTTTTCTCAACGAAAATA
Organism: Streptococcus sp. SCPM-O-B-15304 (M98); assembly: GCF_058200215.1. Classification (NCBI taxonomy): domain Bacteria; kingdom Bacillati; phylum Bacillota; class Bacilli; order Lactobacillales; family Streptococcaceae; genus Streptococcus; species Streptococcus sp. SCPM-O-B-15304 (M98). The sequence continues at coordinate 155,370 of NZ_JBYQGQ010000004.1, forward strand.
CGTTTATCCATTTTATTTCCTTTATTTCTATTCAAATAGGTTATCGAAGACGAAGGTTTTCCCTTTCAAACAAGTTACTTCAAGCCCTGCAATTTTTCTAAAACGACCTTGTAAACATCCGTTAAACTGCCCAAATCTCTACGAAAAACATCTTTATCCATGTGATGACCTTCCGCATCCCAAAGACGGCAGTTATCTGGTGAGAATTCGTCTGCCAAGATAATCTTGCCGTCCTTATCAAAACCAAATTCTAATTTGAAGTCAATCAAGCGAAGACCAATTTGTGCAAACCAATCTTTCAGCAATTCATTGATACGACGCGTTTCTTCCTTGATATAAACAATTTGCTCATCATTGGCAATATCCAAGAACTTCACATGCTCATCATTGATGAATGGGTCATCCAAATCATCGTTCTTGTAGTAAAATTCAACGATTGGAGTTTCCAAATCCAAACCTTCTTCCACACCAAAACGTTTTGAGAAAGAACCTGCAGTCACGTTACGAAGTACAACCTCCAAAGGAATGATTTTTACTTTTTTATTCAATTGTTCTGTGTCAGAAATACGTTCGATAAAGTGTGTCGCCACACCAGCAGCATTCAATTTTTCAAAAATAAGAGACGAAATCTGATTATTCAGCACACCTTTACCCTCAATGGTCTCTTTACGAGCTCCATTCAGCATGGTTGCCTGGTCCTTGTAGACCGACTTAATCACATTTTCGTCTTCTGTAGTATAGATATCTTTAGCTTTTCCCGTATAAATAAGTTTACTGGACATTTTCTTGTTCGCCTTTCGTATTACTTTACATCATTCTAACACAATAGACACTAAAAATCAAATATTTCACGAACTATATTTGATATCATATCTGAAAAAGTACAGAAAAATCGCAAACGAATTTTCATTTGCGATTTTCTAAGATTGATTTGAATTAGAATGCGAACCTTATTCTCGTTTCAAAAAGCGGTCCAGATAGTAGCGTAAAAAACTCTTCCTACCTGTAATCATAGTCAAACGACCTTCAAGTCCATAACGAAGTTTTTCTGCTTGTTCAGCATTCAAATCCGTCTCTGCCTCTAATTTAAAGAAATTGCCCTTTTCTGTCTGAGTCGCACTGGTATCGATATTCGTAATCTTGGATGTCAACACTAGCTGCTTATTGGCATCCGTTACTGTTGTAAATCGTACCTCATTTCCATGCTTGAGATCAGCCACTTCCTTAGAACTAATATAAGCTGTCAGTTTTGCCTTCCTCTCCCTAGCCAACTGCGGAAAAAGGTGAGCAAGGATAGTTCCTTCTGGAATGATGGTAGATCGACTATGCTCAGGATTCAAATGTAGAACACCATCTTCTGTTGCTGTAATTTTCCCCTTCTCTAAAAGATTTCCTTGAATCTTTTTACCTGACTCCACTTCAAGAATTTTCTGATCCAAGAGCGTTAATTCCTGGCCTACCTTGGCTAGTTGCTGGGATTTTAATGACTCCAACTGACTTCCTAATCCAGATGCATAAGCTTGCTGGGCTCCTGAACCTGCATACTGTACTCGATAACCTGCAAGAGTTGACTCCAACTGAGTGATGTGAGCATCTAGCTGAGATAAGGCCTGCTGTTTGGCTTCCGATCCCTGCTCTTTTGTTGACTGATAAGACTGATAAATGACATAAGCTGGATGATCACTCTCTAAGACTCCATCAGCTTGAATAGCAGACTTGGCTTGCTGATATTCTTTAATTTTGGACTGGGTTTCACCGATGAGATTGCCTAACTCTGTCTGACTACCACTGGCTGCTGCATTTTGAGATGATATACTAGCATTTTGTTGCTCAACCTGACTCCGCAGACTAGCAGCTTGATTTAGATAATCTAAAAAACTATGCTGATAGCCAAATTTATCTGCTTCAGGAAATTGATCACTTCCTGATTGAAGGCTTGCTTTTAAATACTCCAGTTGAACCTTCTGATCCTTGAGCATTTCCAACTGACTAGCATAATTCTCAGCCTGAACTGCTTCTGCTCCCTCTTGGTATTGAACGAGAAGATCCCCTTGCTTGACAAACTTATTTTCAGCCAAATGATTGGCAACAATCTTACTATTACTACTAGACTGAATGGTGGCAATGATACGAGCAGGTTCTACCGTAGCTCCAGCTGTCAAGCTTATCTCCTTTTGTGCAAAGATTGAAAAAACAATCAGGAACAAAAATAAGATAAAACTTGGAAAAATCACATAACTAGAAAAATTATGGTAACGACGATTGTAAAACTCAGCACTTTCTAAAAATTCTGATTGCATCTTTTCTCCTCTCTAACTATTCACCAAGTGGGCATAAAAACCACCCTGAGCCAGTAAATCCATATGTGTACCCTCTTCGACAATCTTGCCCTGATCCAAAACGACAACCTTCTCTGTCCGCTCAGCAATGGTTAAACGGTGGGCGATGAAAATCAAGGTCTTATCCAAAGCCATGAGATTATCGACAATTCGCTTCTCGGTCAAAATATCTAGACTGCTGGTCGCCTCATCCAAGATCAAGACAGGCGCATCAGTCAAGAGAGCACGCGCCAGAGCGATCCTCTGACGTTGCCCACCTGAAATCCCTGCCCCATCCGAAGTCAATTCTGTCTGGTAATTCAGTGGCATCCGCTCAATATCCTCCCGAATCTCTGCCAACTCCACTGCTCTCAAGATATCCTCCTGAGTCGTCCCCTCCTTAGCTCCGAGGAGAAGATTCTCCAAGATCGTTCCATTAAAAACGTAGGGTTGCTGAGGCAGATAATTGATATACTGGCGCAGAGCCTTTTTATCAATCTGATTGAGATTGACGCCACCCAGACTAATCTCCCCCTGACTTGGATCGTAAAAATTAACCATCATCTTAGCCAAGGTCGTCTTACCCGATCCTGAAATTCCCACAAAAGCCACTTTAGAACCTTGCGGAATGGTTAGATTGATGTCTGACAAGACATCTCGACCATAGCCATACTTGTAGTGAACCTGCTTGAAATCCATATCTCCTTCTAGCAAGCTCAAATCTGAGACTGTTTTCTTTTCCTCAAACTCAGATGCAACCAGATAAACTTCATTGAGACGGTTATTAGCAACCTGCGCTGTCTGAAGTTTGGTTTGCAGATTGATGATATTCTCCAAAGGATTTGTAAAGTAAATAAGCAAGGTATTATAGGTAATCAACTGGCCCAAACTCATCTTATTATCCATGACTAAGAGAGCCCCCATCCAGAGAATACCAACATTGAGCAAGAGTTGGGCAACTTTTTTCAGAGCCTTTTGTTGGCTTTCTGCCCGACTATAGGTAAAAGATTTTTTCAGATAATCCACAAATTCCTTGTCAATCTTTTGGTAACGTTGACTTTCACTGGTCAAAGACTTAATGGTCTCAATACCGTTAATATCCTCGATAATAGAAGATGACAGGACTGCATTGGCTTCCATGGTATCCCGATTCATCTTTTCAAAGGGCTTCATAAAAGCAAAGATAATCACTGTGTAGATAGGAAGAGCTAGTAAACTCATGAAAAAGAGATTGCTATTCTGCGAAAATAGAACTACTGAAATAATCAAGACAGTAGATACATCCAAAAAGATTGACAGAATAGTTGAAGCCAGTGCATCGATGATACTATTCGCATCCGTGAAACGAGACACGATTTCCCCTGTCCGTCGTGTCGCAAAAAAGGACATGGGCAAATGAAAAACATGCTTGATATAGGACAAAATCACATCAATGGACAAGCGTTGCCCCAAAACAAGTAAAAGATACTCCTGGGCATAAGATAAGATTTACTGAAGGACATAAACGATGACTAGCCCTATCGAAATAATTCCCAGTGTCGAGCGCATCTGATCTGGTACATAAGTGTCAATGATTGACTGCAGATAATAAGAACCCACAATGTTAATCAAGGTCACCAAGAGGGTCGCCAAAACGATATTAACAATCAAACCTCGCTGTTTCACTAATATAGGGATAAAGGAAAGCAGACCATTTTTTTGTTCCTTATGAGGCTTATAATTCGGAGATGGAGCCATAAAAATAGCGATTCCTGTCCACTCCTTGGCAAAGCGCTCACGAGATATCTTGGTCAGCTTAACACTAGGATCTGGATCAGCAATATAAATGTTGTTCTTGTCCTGCCCAGTCACCACATAATAATGGAGCAATTTCCCTTCCTTAAGCACATGAGCCACAAAAGGAAAAGTTACATCCGGCAAATCAAACAAGGTCATGTCCGCCTTTATTGCTCGCGTCTCAAAACCTATCTCCTCAGCAACCTTGACTAAACCTAAAGCCGTAGTCCCATCCATGGTCGTCTTGGCCAACTCTCGCAAGTGAGCCAGAGAATAATAACTACCATAATAACCAAAGACCATGGCTAATGAAGCCACACCGCAGTCCATCTGGTCTACCTGAGGACGATAATGCCGTTTACTAAATTTCATATCCTACTCCTTTTCCTAACAATCTCCAAAGAAAACTTTGTAAGATTATTTTATCCAAACAAAGAAGCAAAAAGAAAATTATTTCTAAAAAAACAATAACTGCACCTGAACAGCACTTTTTCCTACATAAAAATAGGTAGAACAAACGTCCTACCTAGAAAATATAATGATTAATATTTCTTACCTTTTTCAATTTTTTTACGATTTGCCACAAATTTTTAAATTAACGTCTACTTCCCAGATAACGTCCAAACATATAAGAAGTTCCTCCTAAAACTCCCCAAGCTACTGCTGTAGAAGTAGTAACAATGAAACCTCCCTTAGTTACAGCCAAGTCTTCCTCTGTCATAATAGCAAATTTTTTATTCAGTTTTTTCATATTCCATCTACTCCTTTTTAAATAATACTAGCTAATCCAATAGCTACTCCAACCAAAAGTCCTACTATTCCTGAGGCTGATATAATTATAGCCGCAAATTCTTCTGAGATATTCATTTATTTCTCCATTTTTTTAGTTCTTATTTCATTGATAGTAACTAAATGATGATTATTCAATAGCATTTGCCACATACTAATAATAGTTCTCTTTAAACCTTGTCTTTACCTGAATCTAAATAACTCATCATCAAAATAAGCATCGGAACAAATAACTCTGTTTGGAAATATTTTTCAACATTAAAGGTGATTACATGTAAATCCCCCAATATACAAAGCACTCCAAAAATAATTAAAAAGGCTCCCATTACATTTTTTAGATTTTTCATACAAGTTCACTTCTATCCAAATTTACGTTTTAAATCTTGACCAATTAATCGACCACCAAGGAAAATTGCCAATCCTGCACCAACCGTGGCTATGGTAATTGATCCACCTGCTGTATTCATCAATTCTTCTTCTGTCAATTCCGTCCATTTATTTAAATTCATTTTTTCTCTCCTTATTATTACATAAAATAGCCCCAAGCAATACCACCAATTAGTAAGATACCTCCTACAACTACAGCGGTAACCGACCCCCCATCCACTTCCATCAGCTCTTCTTCCGTAAGAGCTGCAAAGTTCTGTTCCATTTTGTCAAAGTTTGTCATTTGTTTTCTCCTTTATTTTTATAGTTTTTTTGTTTGTGATTGTTAACCTTTAAACCATTTTAAAAGCCAAATTGGATAAATAACTGAAATCATTTTTTCTCTCCTTCCTTATCTTCTCACTTGTCTATTCGAGAAATCATTTTAAAATGAATGAATAAATTTAATTTATTTAAAATACAATTTGATAAACCATGGAAGTAAAATTGGTAAATACATTAATCAAACTCCTTTCCTTTTCTTCTTACTTATCTATTCGATAAAATAATTTCAAAATAAACAACTAAGTCAAATTTATTTTAAAAACCACTTGATCAACCACGGATAAAGACCTGTCACATACATCAGTAATCCTCCTTTTTTGTTCTCATCTCTTTATTCGTAAACTCAACTGTAAAATTTCAAAATCTTATCTTTTTTCGAGAAACAAAAAACAACATGACTTGCATGTTGTTATATGTTAGATTTTATCTTTAATGGCTTTCAATACATCTGCCACACTTTGGAGGTGATCGATTTCTTCATCACTGATTTCGATTCCGAATTCATCCTCAATGGTTAGTACAAATTCCATCAAATCTACCGAATCAGCATCCAAATCATCCTTCAAGCTCAAGGCCTCTGTGACTACAAAGTCTTCCCCTTGGCGTTCTTGGATAATGGTCACGACACGGTCAAAAATTTCTTTATCTGTCATATATATTACTCTCCTGAAAATTCACGCGCAGTTTGCGCAACTACATCTGTCTCAAGCATGGTACGAATCTGACGAATCGTACTGTACACAGCCTTGGCATCACTTGAGCCATGAGTCTTGACAACAGGCGCCTTGACACCAAACAAGACTGCACCCCCAACATCTGAATAGTTGAGCTGCTTTTTCAAGCCTTTAAGGCTATCCTTGAGAAGAAGAGCACCAAGTTTTGCTCGAAGTCCACCACCTGTAATAGCATTTTTTAGCAAGCCCATGATTCCCATGGCTGTACCTTCGATGGATTTTAGCACAGCGTTTCCCGTGAAACCGTCTGCCACGACAACATCTGCAACACCCTCCATCAAATCACGCGCTTCCACATTACCGACAAAGTTCAAACTCTCATCAGCTGCTAGCAAGTCATAAGTTTCCTTGCGGAGTGGATCTCCCTTGCTGCTCTCTGTCCCGTTATTAAGCAAACCAACTCGTGGTTTTGCAATTCCACGAACATTTTTAGCGTAGAAAGAACCTAGGATGGCATATTGATGAAGGTGATGGGCTGTGTTTTCTGCATTGGCACCGAGGTCCAGCATGTCAAAACCTTTCCCATCAACTGTTGGTAAGGTTGACATAAGCCCTGGACGATCGATATTTTTGATGCGACCAACGATGAAAAATCCTGCCGCTAACAAAGCACCTGTATTTCCTGCAGAGAGCACAGCATCAGCCTCACCGTCCTTGACAGCCTTAGCAGCCAATACCATACTGGCATTTTTCTTCTTACGGATGGCTTTTGTTGGTTCATCATCCGAATCAATTTTTTCATCTGTATGGATAATACTGACGCGTTCTGTAGCTGTTAGATATTGCTTGATTTTGCTTTCGTCTCCGTAAAGTTGAATCTCAATATCTGAAAAGTCAGCAAGGGCTTGATTGACACCCTCAACAATGGCTTGAGGTGCGTAATCGCCACCCATTGCATCTACTGCGATTTTTTTCATTTGTCTTCCTCTTTTAGTAATTGTCCCCAATCGGCTAGGGAATCAATAAATTTCTTTGATTTTAAGTGAATTCCGACGTACTCTTCATAAATTTGATCCATGAACTGACGCAATTCTTGCTTGATTTCAGACTTGAGAGAAATAGTCTCCAAAGTCTCAAAGTTGATAGCTTGAAATTGACTGAGCAGATAGGGAATGTTTGGATTCAGATGACAACGTTTCTCGTCCTCATGGTAATGATCAGGACATAAGCAAGCACCATATTTGAAAGAAAAATCAAAGGCCTGACCCACCCGATGGCAAAAAACACACTCATTAAAATTGAGGCTGATCCCAAACCGTGTCAAAATTTGAATTTCAAAAATATTGGTCAAGACCTGATAATCTAAACCCTCTTCCATCAGCTCTAAAGTCTTTTGTAAAAAAGCAAACAAGGGAGCATCCTGATGATTGTCCTGCAAACTCGCATCAGCCAAAGCTGCCACATAGGTCGCATAGGCCATGACAAAGAGATCACTATTGATTTTTGGGAAGGTCATCACCTCATGATAGTCTTCAATATAACTAAGTCCATCATCATTGATTCGCAAAAGAAAACGAGCCAGCACCAAAGGTTGAATAACTGGAGCCAGTTTGGACTGACCGGCATGTTTGACAAAAAACATCCGCTTGCCGACCTGTTCTGTAAAAATCTTGACTAGCTTGTCATCCTCACGAAAATTACGATTGTAGAGCACCAACCCCTGACTCGTAATAGACTGAATCATGCTTCTCTCATGTACTCCTCAAGACGTTTCATAGCTTCTCTGATGGTTTCCATGCTAGCTGCATAAGACAAGCGCACATAACCTTCTCCATATTGACCAAAAGCTGCACCAGGGATAAAGGCTACAGCCTTCTTGTGGGCAAAATCCTTCAGAAAAGCAAAGGAATCTTGATTGTAGCCTGCTGGAATCTTAGCAAAGATATAAAAGGCACCGTCAGGTTTGATAATCTCAAAACCAAGGGCAGTCATCTTGTCGATAATGTAATCCCGACGCTGGATGTATTCCTTCTTCATCGGCTCTGCATCATCTTTACCAGCTGTTAAGGCTTCTACTGCAGCATGTTGCGCCATAGTATTCGCAGCAGTTACCAAGTACTGGTGACTCTTGATGAGTTGGGCTGTGAAATTTGCTGGTGCGAAGATAAAGCCTAAACGCCAACCTGTCATAGCATGTGATTTGGATAGACCGTTAATGATAATGGCCTGATCTCTCAGCATTGTTCCCAAAGAGACATGATTTTCCCCTGTATAAGTCAACTCTGAGTAAACCTCATCACAGACTACGAAAATCTCATACTTGCGTAAAACGTCAGCCAAGGCTTCCAACTGTTCGCGACTATAAGTAATTCCAGTAGGGTTGGCTGGATAGTTGAGAATGACTGCCTTGAGCTTGTCACCCTGCTCCAGAATTGCCTTCTCCAGCATTTCAGGAGTCAAGACAAAACCATTTTCAGTCGTATCAATCTCGACAATCTCTGCGCCAACTAGATTAACAATTGGTTCATAACCAGGATAGGCAGGAGCTGGCAAGAGAACCTTGTCTCCCTCTTCTAAAATAGCTGTCAAAGTAGCTGATAGAGCCTCTGTCGCACCAATTGTGACCAAAATTTCATTTTCAGGATTATAGTCTAGCTGGTATTTTTCTCTTACAAAATCACTAGCTGCCTGGCGTAAGGTCATCAAACCACTCATCCCTGTATAGTAGGATTGATTTTGGTCAATGGCGCGCTTAGCCGCCTCCTTGACATGGTCTGGAGTTGTAAAGTCAGGCTCTCCCAATGTCAGACGTAGAACCCCAGGAATCTCAGAAATAGCCTGGTCAAACTGACGAATCAAGGAAACTTGAATCTTATCTAATTGTTTATTAAATCGCTTGGTTAAGTCCATAGATACCCTCCTTGCTTAAAGAACATATGTCTATTATACTACAAAAGCTCTCTGACCGCAAAATCACACTAGCATAAGCAACTGATGTATGTTCATTAAAATTCATTACAACACTATGTTTTTAGAATACTCAATGAAAATCTCATGAAACTAGGAATCGAGGTGAAAGCATAACTAAAGTTAGGTAAGCCGAAGATGACAACGTATTAGGAGATTTTCGACGAGTATTGAGAAGTTACGTAAGGAAATAAATCGGATAGGGGTCAATATAAATCAGATCACAAAAAAAGTAAACGAAGATAATCAGGCTAGTCTAAATGAATTTAGTCAGATTCTTGAATTGCAGAAATATTTGAAAGATATAGTCAAACAATTTATTCAAAAACAAGAAAATCAAACAAAGGTACAGGACAGTTGGTTGTAATAAGAATTATTGTTGATATTCTCTCTTATTTATCCTAAATTTATAACTAAGGATAAGATGATGTCGGGCGACTGGTAACAGTTTGCTTAAATGTTACTGATAATTCAGCTTCAGGTTCGGCACTACCTTCAGCTTTAGTCTGTAAAGAACCCACTCCACCACTGGTCCTATTCGTTTCACTCTTGGAGTATATTCAAGAGTTTTTTTTCTTGCAAAAAAAGTTCAAAAAATATATACTGGATATACACGATATAGAACGGAGATATACCATGACTACATCACTTGTTAAGCAATACAATTTTAAAATCAATGAGTTAGCAATGGAACAAGCTAGAGCCATTATCAAGGAAAAAGGAATGACCATGACGGATGCTATCACTCTTTTTATAGAGCAGATTGTCCTCGAACAGGACTTGCCAATCAAGACTGCAGAAGATTTACACCGTGAACAGTTGATTGAGGAATTACAAGCTCAATCCGAACGAGCCTTAAGAGAGTATGAAGCAGGAAAAGGGACTTCCCTAGACAGTATGAGGGCACGCTATGGCTTATAAAGTAATTATTTCTGATGAAGTGAGCCAAGCTATTGACAGTATTCATGATTACATCACTACTGTTCTTTTATCATCTCAGTCTGCTAAAAATACTGTGGGTAAAATTTTAGATGGCTTAAAAAGTTTAGAAGTCTTTCCTGAGGCTGGTTTTGACGCCGATGAAAAAATTGGTATAAAGATTAATAGTAAGTACCCTACACGAGGAAAAATTATCGGTCAGTATGTCTTACTCTACTTCATCGACCAAAAACAAAACACTGTTTTTTTATCTCACCTATTCCACATAAAAAGCGACTATGTCACTTTGCTACAAAATGGTAATAAAAGAAGCTCAACTGATTGAGACATCTTTCTTTATTTTATAAGCTCCGAAACCTTAATTTTTGGTACCGTCTTGGTTTAACAGTACGCTGTATATATAATATTTTACAGCTACTTTTTCTTTAGAAACGTTGATTTAATAAGGATTTAAATATTACAGAGTATACCTTTGTAAAATACGGTTTTGCTAATCTTCGTTACAACTATTCTAGCACCATTATTGATTACTAGATCGGTAATGTCATTTCTGAGTGGATAGTCAGAAAGTGGTTAGATAAGTGCGACAAAAAAATATAACCTGAGTTTAGTTTTAATATGACTAGACAAACAGAAATACCAGAGGTGGAGCTCTGGTATTTCTGTTTTTTCCAAGACTTCGTTACAGTTCTAATCACATAAATTTGAGAAACTTGTCAAATAATTATTAAACTTTACTTTCTCTTTACTTTTCTGACAGATAAGATTATAATAAGGAGTATTTATTTTCGGAGGTTTTTATGTCATTTCTATCAAAAAATTGGGCTGGACTTTTGGTCTGTCTTATCATATCTATCATTTCTTGGATTTTAGGAGGCTTCTTGCCTGTTGTCGGGGCACCTGTCTTTGCCATCTTTATTGGCATGATTCTCCACCCATTTCTCACTTCCTATAAACAACTAGATGCTGGTTTGACTTACAGCTCCAAGAAATTGCTTCAGTATGCAGTTATCTTGCTTGGGTTTGGACTCAATATCTCTCAAGTTTTCGCAGTTGGAAAATCTTCCCTCCCAGTCATCCTCTCAACTATTTCAATTGCTTTGATTATAGCCTATCTCTTCCAGCGCTTTTTTGACCTAGATACAAAGCTAGCTACCTTGATCGGTGTCGGTTCCTCTATCTGTGGCGGTTCTGCCATTGCAGCGACTGCTCCTGTCATCCATGCCAAGGAAAAAGAAGTCGCACAAGCCATTTCTGTTATCTTTTTCTTCAATGTCTTGGCAGCTCTTATCTTCCCAACTCTAGGTTCTTGGCTCCATCTTTCCAACGAAGGTTTTGCTCTCTTTGCAGGAACTGCGGTCAATGATACTTCCTCTGTAACAGCTACTGCCAGCGCCTGGGATAGTCTATACAATACAAACACTCTTGAGTCTGCCACCATTGTCAAATTGACCCGTACCCTAGCTATTATCCCTATCACTCTCTTCCTCTCTTACTGGCAAAGTCGTCAACAAGGAAACAACCAAGGGGTAAAACTTAAAAAAATCTTCCCTGTTTTCATTCTCTACTTCATCCTAGCTTCTCTGCTAACCACAGTCCTTACTTCCTTAGGTGTCAGCAATAGCTTCTTTTCACCTCTCAAACAACTCTCCAAATTCCTCATCATCATGGCTATGAGTGCTATTGGTCTCAAAACCAACCTCATCGCTATGATTAAGTCCAGCGGTAAATCCATTCTTCTCGGAGCTCTCTGCTGGATTGCCATCATCCTGACTAGTCTCGGTATGCAAACGCTCATCGGTATTTTCTAATACTCTTCGAAAATCAAATTCAAACCACGTCAACGTCGCCTTGCCGTACTCAAGTACAGCCTGCGGCTAGTTTCCTAGTTTGCTCTTTGATTTTCATTGAGTATAACACAAAAGGTAGCCCGCAAGCTACCTTTTTATTGTTCAAGAATTAAGCGTGTATGTTCTCTCTTAATACAACGGTTCATCACGATATCATCGCAACCTCCAGTACGCAAGATTTCTTCCGCTTCTAGACTTTCAAGTCCTAGTTGCGCCCAGAAAATCTTAGCATCAGCCTTGAGAAAATCTCGTGCCACATCTGGTAGAAACTCACTACGACGATAGACATTAACGATATCTACAGGGAAAGGAATCTCAGCTAGACTGGCATAAGCCTTTTCTCCCAAGATTTCCCCACCTGTAGCCTTAGGGTTTACTGGTATGATTTTATAGCCACGAGCCTGCATTTCCTTTGTCACTCGATTGCTAGTTGTCTCCTCACGGTCAGACAAGCCCACTACTGCTAGAGTCTTACTGGTTTCTAGATACTGACGGATTACGCCATCACTTGGATTGATAAATTCTTGAGTCATAAAAACCCTCCTTTTTCATCTTTCATCAGTATAGCATATTTTGAAAGGGTTTGCAGAAATTTACTATAAAATCAAAAAATCCTCCCAAAATTAAACAATTTCATTCAATTTGAGGAGGATTCATAAAAATTTTATTTAAAGATTATTCTCTTGTTGGTTTATACTGAAGGCTTTCTCCATGTTGTTTGACAAAGTCACTCATCTCTGAGTCAGGAATTTGTCGAAGGTAGAGATTGGCACGAATCGTATCATCTTCTTCACGACAAGTAGAAAGAACAAGATATTTATCCTTAGCTGATACCTTAACATTTGGTTTCTTAACCTCTGCAGTATCATAAATAATATTTAGCTGTTTCTCAAAATCCGCATCATCATCAAAAGAAGTACGGTAAAAAGCTGTTTCTTCTGGAACAATAATCATAGCAACAGCTTCATAATAATACTTTCTCTCTGGAGTTTCAATGACTACATAAGGATGTGCATCAAAATATTCTTGGCGACTGAAGTAATTCACATCTTTAAACATACGGTGGTCAGCCACTTTACTACCACGAGCGTGACCAAATAACCAAGTCAATCGATCGCTAAAATCCTTCTTGTTATCGGCGTCCATAAAGACTGCCCCCATTAAAGGCTCATTAACGCCATCAAAGCGCTTATCTAAATAAGTCGCATTATCCGTTGTTTGAACAACTGGTTCATCTAACTGGGTACCAGGAATATATACGTAACCAACCGTCTCAGAGTTTGTTGCAAGCAAGCCTTTAAATTTATTTGCGAGGTATTCCTTTTCTTCTGCGCTAGCAGTATAGGCTTGTTTTGGAGCTTCCTGAGTAACCTTTGCATCATTTTGCTTATCTCCACTTGGAGCTAGGAAGCTTTTATAGATAAAGAAGCCTCCCAAAGCAACGATAGCTACTGCAACGATTGAAGCAATTATTTTAGTAATTGGTGATTTCTTTGTCGTAGAACGTCTACTCATCTTTTCCTCCCTCTTTTTTTACCAAAAAAATCACTGAAACCAAGTTTCAGTGATTGGCTACTTTTTAAATAAAATTATTTAGCAGCGTGTGTTTTTGGAAGAGCTTTTTTAGCTTCTTTTGCTCCAGCTTTTTTAGCTGCAGCGTCTGCTTTTTTAGCTTGGTCTGCTGCACCTGGTTTACCATCTTCTGGTTTAGTTGCAGCTTGATCAGCTGATGCTTGGTCAGCTGATGCAGCTGTACCTTGTGCTGCTTGATCATCAGCAATGCGTTGTTCATTTGTACGGTTAGCTTCTACAGCTGTTTCATCGTAGAAGTTACGTTGAGCTTTAGCAGCTTCAACGTATTTTTGTTGAAGAACTTGGATGTAACGGTTGCGAACAGTATTGTAAGCTTCGTTGTAAACACGATCAAAGTCTTCTTGAGCGCGAGCAAGTTTTACATCATGGTCATGACCAGTGTAATCTTTAGCTGCATTAAGAGTTGCTTGAGCTGCCACTACAGAAGGTTGTGTTGCAACTTCTGCACGAATTTCAGCATCATGCGCTGCTACTTGAGTGTTAGCTTCATCTGCTGCATCACGCCAAGAAACATATTTCTTTTGGATCAATTGGTTAGAAGCATTTGGGTTTTCACCTTGCGCAAAAACTGGAGCTGCTGCTGAGAATACTGCAAGAGCTACTACTGATGATAATAAAACTTTCTTCATGTTTTATCTCCTCTTTAATTTTAAAATTTAATTATAAGGATAATCCTTATTACCTCAAATTATATCACATATATTAGAGTTGTCAAGCTTTTTCTTAAACTATTTTTAAAATTTCTGGTAAAAAACGAGTAAAATTTATTATATTCTTAAAAAACAAGCAATATTCTCGAAAGATTAAGGAAAAAAATGGACTAAAAAACGAACAATTAGTGAAATTTTCACATTTTTCTGATCTAATTAAGAAAACTCCCAACAAGGTCTATCACTTTGTTAGGAGTTGTGTCTTATCCAACGAATTCGTTAGATTTTTTTCTCAATACTAAATAATGGAGATAGAGGACGTTTTTCATGGATACGGATGATAGCATCTGCCAAGAGATGTGCAATAGAGATTTGCTCAATCTTATCAATTAAACGCTCTTCTGGTAGGTAGATAGTATCCAAAACAACTAATTTTTTAATAGCTGATTTTTGGATATTATCCATAGCAGGCCCTGAAAGAACTGGATGCGTACAGCTTGCGTAAACTTCGACAGCACCAGCTTCTGCAAGAGCATCCGCCGCATGGCAAATAGTTCCAGCTGTATCGATCATATCGTCAATCAAGATACAAGTCTTGCCTTCTACCTTACCAATGATGTTCATCACTTCACTGGTATTCATCTTGTCCACGCTACGACGTTTGTCAATAATGGCAATCGGAGTTTTCAAAAACTCTGCCAATTTACGAGCACGAGTCACACCACCATGGTCTGGACTGACAACCACATAGTCAGAACCAACCATGCCACGACGCTCAAAGTAGTCTGCAATTAAAGGAGCACCCATCAAGTGATCGACAGGAATATCAAAGAATCCCTGAATCTGTGCAGCATGCAAGTCAATCGTCAACAAACGATCCACTCCAGCTACTTCCAGCATATTTGCCACAAGTTTTGAAGTGATTGGCTCACGCGCTCTCGCCTTTCTATCCTGACGTGCATAGCCATAGTAAGGCATAACAACGTTGACAGATTCTGCACTGGCGCGTTTCAAAGCATCTACCATAATCAAAATTTCTAGCAGATTGTCATTTACAGGTGAGCTAGTTGATTGTAGGATAAAGACGTGTTTCCCACGGATCGATTCTTCGATATTAACTTGAATTTCTCCATCTGAAAATTGACGTACAGTCGATTTTCCCAACTCTATCCCAATCTCTTGCGCCACACGCTCTGCCAATTCTCTATTTGAAGAAAGGGCAAACAGCTTTAAATCAGAAAAAGACATGATTTCCTCCAATATTTATGTATCGCTTGTGTTTTTTCACAACATTTTTCCAACTACCATTGTAGCGCTTTTTTCTTGATTTTTCAATAAAAAATAAGACAAGAATGGACATTTATCCCCTTGTCTTGTGCTCATTTATATTCCTTATATTCAAGCTGAAATGTGACAACTTAGACATTCTATCTCATAGGGAGATAGGAACTCACAAAGGAAAAGTTAGTATACCTCTCTCATACTGCCTGTATCCACATCATAAACAGCCCCTGAAATAACGACATCATCTGGAATCAATGGGCATTCCCGAAGTAACTGCATATCCTCACGAACACTCTCCTCAACGTCTTGAAAAGGGAGAAAATCTTGACCCGAGACATCAACCCCTAATTCAGTTTTTAAATGTTCTTGAAACTCTTCGTTTTGAAATGTCTGAGCACCACAGTCTGTATGATGAAGAACCACAATCTCTCTTGTTCCCATTTGTTGCTGAGAAATCACGAGTGAGCGAATCATATCGTCTGTCACTCGACCTCCCGCATTCCGTAAAATGTGAGCATCTCCAAGTGCTAATCCCAAAGTTTGTGCAACGTGCAGACGTGAGTCCATACAAGTCACAATGGCTACTCTTGTTTTCGGCTTGATTGGCAGATTTAACTGTCCATGTAGGGAAACATAAGCCTGGTTGGCTTGCATAAACTGTTCAAAATACGACATGACAACACACTTTCTTACTTTTAAGATAATTTGAACACCAAATTATTTATCTTCTATCTTACCATCTTTTCTTTGTCTTGTCAGCTGTCAACCTCCTTATTAAAAAACCAGGACAGAGACATCCAGCTTCTAGCTTGGGTTTCTGCCCTAGTTTTTTTATTATTATGAACCTTTTTGGATATACTTGTTAAGAGAGCCTGCAAAGCTTTGAAGATTGAGACTTTGTACATAGACCTCACCGGTACCTCGGAAGGTATTCACCACTCCTTCGCCTGTACCAATAGACTGCCAGAAGCCATTTTCTAAGTGGATATTATAGTCCAAAGATTGACTCCAAGCTACCACATGGGCATTGTCGATGGTTATTTCTTGGTTTTGTAGCTCAATTTTCTTAATAGAGCCAAAAGCATTGGCCAAAAGAGTTCCCTGACCTTGAGTAGTCATTACGAAAAGACCACCTTGACCTCCGAAAAGTGCTTTCCCAATAGATTGGTGCTCCATTGTATAGAAAGCCGTCCCATCAAGAGCCAGAAAAGCCCCATCATTCAATCGATACTGCTTTTCACCTAGCTCAAGAGCAATCACTTGACCAGGAGTATCTGGTGCTAAAGCAAGATGTCCGTTGTCAGACTCTGCAATAGCTTGAGTAATGAAAGTACTTTCACCAGAAACCATAGAACGTCCCACAGCTTTGACAAAACGTCCCAAACCAGAACCGCTGGCATTAAGTTGGGTATTGAGGCTGACATTAGGTGTGTGGTAAACCATGCTACCGCGCTGGATAAAGACTGTTTCTCCTTGGTTGAGCGATAACTCTACCAAAGGAAATTGCATATGACTGTCCATAGAAAATTTCATCAGAAATTCCTCCTTGTTTTTAATAAATATTGGCTATAAAGTGTTTTGCAATCTAAAACTGAGTAAGACTATTAGGAAAATACTTTTTTCAAGACTTCTCCGATAGTCGTCACTCCAATCACCTGAATTTCCTTAGGTGGCTTAATACCTGTCAAGGAATTCTTAGGTACATAGATTTTTGTAAATCCAAGTTTAGCAGCTTCATTGATGCGTTGCTCGATACGATTCACGCGCCGAATTTCTCCAGTCAAACCTAATTCTCCTACAAAACATTCCTGAGGATTGGTTGGCTTGTCCTTATAGCTCGAAGCTATAGCAACCGCAACTGCCAAATCAATAGCAGGCTCATCCAATTTGACACCACCAGCAGATTTGAGATAAGCATCCTGATTTTGGAGAAGCAAACCTGCCCGTTTCTCCAAAACAGCCATAATCAAGCTAGCACGATTGAAATCAAGGCCTGTTGTAGTCCGCTTGGCATTTCCAAACATAGTCGGTGTCACCAAGGCCTGTACCTCTGCTAAAATCGGACGCGTCCCTTCCATAGTCACCACGATGGACGAACCAGTTGCTCCATCTAAACGTTCTTCTAGGAAAACTTGACTAGGATTGAGCACCTCAACCAAGCCACCTGATTGCATCTCAAAAATCCCAATTTCATTTGTCGAGCCAAAACGGTTCTTGACTGCTCTCAAGATACGGAAGGTATGGTGGCGTTCCCCTTCAAAGTAAAGAACCGTATCCACCATATGCTCCAACATACGAGGACCCGCCAAGGTTCCTTCCTTGGTCACATGCCCTACAATAAAGATGGCAATGTTATTGGTTTTGGCCAGCTGCATGAGTTCTGCAGTCACCTCACGCACCTGAGACACAGAACCTTGAACTCCAGAAATCTCAGGAGACATGATGGTCTGTATAGAGTCGATGATGAGAAAATCTGGCTGAATTCTCTCTATTTCTGCCCGCACGCTCTGCATATTGGTCTCTGCATAGAGATAAAACTCGCTATCAATATCACCTAAACGCTCTGCACGGAGTTTGATTTGCTGAGCAGACTCCTCCCCACTGACATAGAGAACTGTCCCTACTTGAGACAGCTGGGTTGAGACTTGTAAGAGCAGGGTTGATTTCCCAATCCCTGGATCCCCACCGATAAGGACAAGACTTCCTGGTACCACTCCGCCTCCAAGCACACGGTTGAACTCCTCCATTTCGGTCTTTGTTCGATTGACATTGATGGAGGTCACTTCAGCCAGTTTCATAGGCTTGGTTTTCTCCCCTGTCAAGGACACACGCGCATTTTTGACCTCGGCAACCTCAACCTCTTCTACAAAAGAAGACCAAGACCCACAGTTTGGACAGCGCCCTAGATACTTGGGTGAATTATATCCACAATTTTGACATACAAATGTCGCTTTTTTCTTTGCGATGATAAACCTCTTTCTATATCTCTATCTCACACTCAATCACTTGGCAAAAATCAACCTTCTCATCTGGTACAAATTGGCTCATGAGCATGCGATGGGCTACAACTACCACAGTTTGATGTTCCCGATACTTAGCCATGCATTCTAGAAAACGAGACTTCATCTCTACAGCTGTCTCATATTGAACAGGAGAATTTGGGAGCAACTCCCCCTTGTTTTCTAAAAACAGACATCTAGCTGTTTCAAAGTTCTCTATACCTGTTTCATAAACCTGCCATTCATGCAATAATGGCTCTACCCTCAAAGGAAGGCCAGTAGCACAGGATACATAAAAAGCCGTTTCTAAAGCTCGCGTCACTGCAGAAGACACCAGGATATCAGCTGAGCCAAACAAAGGATTTTTGCAAAGCTCCTGAGCTTGTTGTTTTCCTTTCTCAGATAAGGGTGCCAAATCTATCCCGAATCCAGTATAGGAACGCTCCTCTAACTCACGGTAATTTGGCTCCCCGTGACGGATAAAAATAATTTTCATATTAAGATCCCCATAAAACTATCCAATCTTGATTCCGCAATCTTGCCACTGCTTCAGTGTTTTAGAGAATTTCTTCTGGTTGGCAACTCCGACAGCAGACAAATCGACAGAAACCTGATAATTCTCCTTGGTAGCTGCCAAAACGGAAGCCTTAACACAGCCATTGCCATCTACCCCTATAAACTCTATGCTTTTAGCACCGTTTTCCTCTAAAAAATCTTTTAAATCTAGATTAGTAAAGCAAGAAGCCCGACGCTTCTCAAAGATACGAGAAGATACAAGCAGCAAGCCGGTCGCAAATTTCTTCTTTCTGTCTTTTCTCCCCCGTCAAGGACACACGCGCATTCTTGACCTCTGCAACCTCAACCTCCTCAACAAAAGAAGACCAAGACCCACAGTTTGGACAGCGCCCTAAATACTTAGGGGAATTATACTCACAATTTTGACACACAAATGTCGCCTTTTTCTTTGCGATAATAAACCTCTTTCTATATCTCTATCTCACATTCAATCACTTGGCAAAAATCAATCTTATCATTTGGCACAAACTGGCGCATGAGCATTCCGTGAGTTACAATGATAATAGTTTTATAATTTTTATACTTTTCCAAAGCTCTTAAAAAACGATGACGCATCTCTAGATCAGTTTCATAGCGATAGGGAGAATCTTCAGATAAACCTCCTTGATGTTTTAGATAATATTCATGAGCTACCAATACACTAGTTAAATCAGAGTTAGTGCCATCTAAGTCTGGACGCCACTCATGAAAAAACGGCTCCACAAATAAGTCCAATCCTGTTTCAACTGCTATATAATGTGCTGTTTCTAAAGCCCTCGTCACAGACGATGAAATAATAATCTCTGCCTTTCCAAAACATGCAGTTTTAGCAGCTTCTTTTGCCAGACTGCGACCTTTTCCTGTCAATGGTGCTAAATCACGACCAAAACCACTATAGAGTTGCGGATTTTCAAGTTTATCAAGCATACTATAATCTGGCTCCCCATGACGTACAAAGATAATCTTCATCTTAGTGCCCAGTTGATCCAAATCCACCAGTCCGCACGCCATCTGCCGCATCGCCATCCGCAATCAAAAATGGAGCAAAGACAGCCTGAACCACACGTTCCCCAACTTCAAGAACGACTTCCTGGTCGGTAATGTTTTTCATCTGAGCAAAGATATGGCCTTCATTTCCTGGATTGCCATAGTAGTCTCCATCAATAACCCCCACAGAGTTGATCAAGACCAGACCTTTTTTGCGAGGATTAGAGGAACGGTCGTAGAGATAAAGCACCTCACTCGCTTGCATATAGGCCTTGACCCCAGTTGGGACGAGAATAATCTCTCCTGGTGCAATCACTGTTCGCTCTGCGACCTTTAAGTCATACCCAGCCGCATGCGCTGTCTCGCGCTTCGGCAATAAATTTTCATCTGTAAAACTAGAAACTAATTCAAAACCACGAATTTTCATATTTTCCCTCTTTTTAATCTTTTATTCTAGGCTATTTTATCTTATTTATTCGAAAAAAGCACGAAAAATCTTCTATATAAAATAAAGAAAAGTGTCCTATCAAAAAGCAAACAATAAAATCATACAAAAAAATTTAAAGATATTTCAAATGTCCCTTATTTTCCCTTTTATTAACAAACTCATTCCTATTTAGCCACACTTAAACTATTTTCTTTAAAGCACAAAAAAAGAGCACACAATTCACTTCGCTTAGGGCTGCTGGATTCCTCCCCTGACCCGCTTCACGCAGAACTGTTGCTCCATTAGTTATTATACCACATTCCCAAAGATTTTAAAAGAGAAATTATTTTTTCCGTCGATTTCTAAAAAATTCCTGCATAATACCTGCACATTCACTCTCTAAAATCCCCGTCTCAACATCCACACGATGATTAAGACGCTCGTCTGTCAAGATATCATACAGACTTCCAGCTGCACCAAATTTCTGATTTTTAGCCCCATAAACTACCTTAGGGATACGAGCAAGCCCAATCGCCCCGCTGCACATCACACAAGGCTCAATAGTCACAAAAAGTGTGCAGTCGAGTAAACGCCAACTCTCTTCCCTCAAATTAGCATTCTCTATGGCCATAATTTCCGCATGCATGACTGCACGTTGCAATTCCTCGCGCGCATTATGACCTCTCCCGATGATTTTCCCATCCTTGACAATCACACAACCAATCGGGATTTCATCATTCTCTAAAGCAATCTCTGCCTCCTTTAAGGCCTCTCTCATAAATGCTTCTTTTTCTTCAACTGTATAATCCATAGCTTCTCTCTTTTCCTGCTTATTATCTTTTAAAATCTCTTCCAAATATATCAGAATTCCCTTAGCATTAATGTAATACTAACATCTGCAACTTCAAAATAATATTTTTATCGATTCATAACTAATTTACTCTTTAATTTTCACTGACTATCATCAATTTTATCATTATACCATGTTTCACTACATAAAAAAAGCCACCGAATGCGGTGACTTTATAGGGAGATTATTATGAAAAAGAAAAGTTTAGGATATTTGTTACAACAAGTTAGGAGGTCTTCTTGTAACTGTCTATAGTATAGCTGAACTATCTTAAACAAATCTTAAAAAATCTCTTATGACCAAACACTTTCTAAAATATTTGTTTGTTCACGACCAGGACCTACTGAGAAAGTAGAGATACGAACGCCAACCAATTCGCTAACACGACGAACATAGTTACGTGCATTTTCAGGAAGATCTTCCAAAGTACGTACTCCAGTGATATCTTCTGACCAACCTGGTAATTCTTCATAAATAGGTTTACAACGTTTCAATTGTTCAAGACTAGCTGGATAGTAGTCAATGAGTTGACCGTCAAGATCATAAGCAACACAGATTTTAACTGTATCCAAACCACTCAAAACATCGATAGAGTTCAAAGATAAATTTGTAATGCCAGAAACACGGCGACTATGACGCATCACAACTGAGTCAAACCAACCTACACGACGTGGACGACCTGTTGTAGTACCATACTCATGACCTACTTCACGAATGCGTTCTCCCACTTCATCAAACAATTCAGTTGGGAATGGACCATCACCAACACGACTTGTATAAGCTTTACATACACCTACAACCTTGTCAATCTTGCTTGGACCAACACCAGAACCAATTGTCACACCACCAGCAACAGGGTTTGAAGAAGTAACAAACGGATAAGTTCCTTGGTCAATATCTAACATGACCCCTTGTGCACCTTCAAAGAGAACACGTTTGCCATTATCAAGTGCATCATTCAAGATAACAGAAGTATCTGTTACATATTGCTTGATTTGTTGGCCATACTCATAATATTCTTCAAAAATATCATCAAATGAAATAGGTTCGCTATCATACAATTTTACAAATTGACGATTTTTCTCAGCAAGATTGCGTTCTAAACGTTCACGGAAAATCTCTTTATCCAAAAGATCTGCAATACGGATTCCAACACGAGCAGCCTTATCCATATAAGCTGGTCCGATACCCTTGATAGTAGTACCAATTTTATTTTCACCCTTAGCTTCTTCTTGCAGACGGTCTAACTCGATGTGGTACGGCAAAATAACATGCGCACGATCAGAAATACGTAGATTATCTGTTGTAACACCTTCATCATGAAGATAGCTCAACTCTTTCACAAGTGACTTAGGATTTACAACCATCCCATTCCCAATGACAGAAATTTTTTCAGGGAAGAAAATTCCAGAAGGAATCAAGTGCAACTTAAATTTCTTTCCATCAATCACAATTGTGTGACCAGCATTATCGCCACCTTGGTAACGTGCAATCACTTCTGCATTAGCTGAAAGGAAGTCTGTAATCTTCCCTTTACCTTCATCACCCCACTGGGTACCTACAACAACAACTGAAGTCATAATCTTGTCTGAGCCCTTAGGCTCTTCCTTTCTCACATACATGGCAGGAATCTCACCTGCAATTATATCTTACAATTTATTATAATAAAGATTCTCTATTTTTTCAAGACCAAAGACCAGAAACATTAGGGAACTAGAGAAAACTAGAAAATTAATATTAAAAAAATATTGTAAATTTATATTTTGAAAAGAAAAAACTATGAAATCGTTCGGAAATATGGAATTTATAAATTATCTCCCAACCCAATCATTTGAAATCAATAACTGTTCAATGTACAAACGGTAGCAAGCTCTATAGTGGTAAGAAAATAAAGGATGCATAGTATCAAGCTTGTACCGAACTAAATAATAGAGTAAAAATCGAAGATGAAAAACTTCCCATTCTAAATCATTATCTACTAAATAACTATATTCCTTTTCAATAACATCATAAAAATCAAGATATTGTTCATAAATCTGTTCAATCATTTTATTTGACTCCATTTCTATTGATAAAATGAGTATAACAAAAAAATAGAAGAACCAGGGAAGATACTTCTATCATGTACTATAATGAATATTCAAATAAATAACAGATAAAAAAATTAACAAATCAGGTGGACAATCCTACATTTCAAAAAAAGATCTAAAATTTCTGTAATGAAAAAAATACTGTAGGAATTATGCTAGTATACTTTATAATTCCAATTTGTAAAATTAAACTAGACAGAAAAAGCCATTTTTGTTAGGCTCAGATAAACTACCACATTTGTCTGATAGGAACTAACATAAATAACCTATATACATCTTACCACAAACGAACTCGTAATGATAAAGGCTTACTTTCAAGAAAACATAAAAGTTTTAGATATTGCGAACTCACTAGGAAGATCAAAACAGACAATCTACAATGTCATCAACTATCTGAAAGAGGGGCACTCTGCTTATGATTACTATAAGCGATATAAAGTCAATAAGAATCGCTGTGGCAAGAATAAAACAAGTCTTTCGCAAGCAGAAAAAAACTTTATTCAAACTCATTTAGAAGTAGAAGCTGGAGCCTTGATATCATTAACAGAGCTCATCTAGATAGGATTTCTTATTCTATGAGAACTCTCTATCGACTAGCAGACCGCGGTATTTTTAAGAAAGAGGACCTCCAGAAAAGCAAATGATCATAGCGAAAAATAAGGAAAACAAGCGTTCGTAGAGATTTACGTGAGAGAGCAGACAGTTATCCCGATTTTAAGACGGAATTCGGTCATCTAGAAGGGGATACAATTGTGGGAGAAAAGCACAAAAGTGCAGTTATTACCTTAGTAGAACGCTGCTCAAAATCATCATCGCACTGAAAACCAATGGACGGAGAGCAAGTGATATTGAGACTTCTATTAATCAATGGTTGTCTCAAGTCCCTAGCCACCTTTTTAGGTCTATAACTTTTGATTGTGGGAAAGAATTTTCTAATTGGAAATCTATTTCCAATGCGCATGACATTGATATTTTCTTTGCGGGTCCAGACTGTCCTGGTCAACGGGGGCTCAATGAACATTCTAATGGCTTATTAAGAAAAAATGGAAAACCGAAACAAACGGATTTTACTAATATTTCTGAACATTATTTATCAGCTATCGCTGATAAAAGAAATAGAATGCCTAGAAAGTCTTTTAAGACCTATTAAAAGGAATAAAAATTACTTAAAATAAAACACTCAAATCTAACAAACTTATAAAAGATATTAAATATTAATAAAAAGCAAAATTAAAAAGGATCAAGATGACCCCTGAAAGATAAAAAAAGACGTCCCTCGGAACGTCTACATACTCCGCCAGTAGGACTCGAACCTACGACATCATGATTAACAGTCATGCGCTACTACCAACTGAGCTATGGCGGATTAAAGCTAAGCGACTTCCTTATCTCACAGGGGGCAACCCCCAACTACTTCCGGCGTTCTAGGGCTTAACTTCTGTGTTCGGCATGGGTACAGGTGTATCTCCTAGGCTATCGTCACTTAACTTTGAGTAATACATACTCAAAATTGAATATCTATCAAATTTCAAGAAAACCTTCACA